>JARBTX010000015.1 GCA_029239975.1 Anaerocolumna sp. | reverse complement strand
TTCTAGTTCAAATGATGTCACTTCGGAATTGGTACTAATAAAAGCTTCTAGTATATTGCTGTTTGGTCGAAGTAATGAATTTACTGCAATTTGCATGATGACTGCTATCCATAATACACCTATCACATATATTGTTAATTTGGATTTTTTTTGCTGGAAAAGTTGTTTCATTTGTTTTGAAAAATCATTTATTCCGCTCATATTTAGTTACCTCCAACTGTAGCCCTGAATAAATAAAAACTTTCTAAATAACGAGTTTTTAATTAAAATATTACTTTTTGTATTCTAACCCATTATTAGGAATTTATTCAAACATAGCAATGTATTGGAGGATTTTGAATCTCCTGGTTAATATCTCATTTCTTATTTCTGCTTACTAGCTATCTCCAGTCGTATTAGAGAACGTCTTAGTGACATTTCAGCTCGGCTAGTATTAATATCTTTATTATCTCCAGTTAATCTCTTTTGTGCCCGCTCTTTTGATGCCGTTGCTCGATTCACATCAATTTCACTTGGCCATTCACAGGATTCAGCTAAAATTGTAACCTTCGTACTTAAAATTTTAATAAAACCAGAGTGTAGCGCTGCTCTTAATTCTTCTCCATTTTTCCTAATTTTTAATATTCCAGGTTCAAGTATAGAAGTTAAAGGAATATGCCCCTTTAATACTCCAATATCACCTTCGGTTGTACTTACTTCAACCATCTCAATGTCATCTTTATAAAATACTCTATCTGGAGATAAAATTTGTAAATGAAAACTACTATCTGCCATATTAACCCTCCATGCTGTCTAAAAACCGTGAATTTGAGCGTCAGCACAAATTTACAGTGTGAAAAATCATTATTTTTCACACTATCCTCCGTGATGAACGAATCTATTTTACTTTAGCTAATACATCATCTATATTTCCAGCATTTAAGAAATTTCCTTCTGGAATATTATCATACTTTCCTTCCATGATCTGTTTAAAACCATGTATCGTTTCACTGATAGGCACATATTTACCTTTCAATCCAGTAAATTGTTCTGCTACCTTAAATGGCTGAGATAAAAATCTTTGCACCTTTCTAGCTCTAGATACAATCAATTTTTCATCTTCAGATAATTCATCCATACCTAATATTGCTATAATATCTTGTAATTCTTTATAACGCTGTAAAATCTCTTGTACTCCACGAGCTACTTTATAATGTTCTTCACCAACAATTCGTGGATCTAGAATTCTTGATGTAGATTCTAATGGATCCACAGCTGGATAAATACCAAGTTCTACGATAGCTCTTGATAATACCGTTGTTGCATCAAGATGTACGAATGTGGTTGCAGGAGCAGGGTCTGTTAAGTCATCTGCTGGCACATAAACAGCTTGTACTGAAGTTATGGAACCATGTTTTGTTGATGTAATTCGCTCTTGTAACGCTCCCATCTCTGTTTGCAGTGTTGGTTGGTAACCTACCGCACTTGGCATACGTCCAAGTAATGCCGAAACTTCCGAACCAGCTTGGGTAAAACGAAATATATTATCAATAAATAATAATACGTCTTTACCACCTTTATCTCTAAAGTATTCTGCCATAGTTAAACCAGTTAATCCAACTCTCATTCTTGCTCCTGGTGGTTCATTCATCTGACCAAAAACTAAAGTAGTTTTGTTAATTACTCCTGATTCAATCATTTCATAGTATAAATCATTACCTTCTCTTGTTCTTTCACCTACTCCCGTAAATACAGAATAACCACCATGCTCTGTCGCAATGTTTGTTATCAATTCCTGTATTAATACGGTTTTACCAACTCCTGCTCCACCAAATAAACCAATTTTACCACCCTTTAGATATGGACATAATAAATCAACCACTTTAATTCCAGTCTCTAATATTTCTGTTGAAGTTGATTGTTCTTCAAAGGATGGGGCTTTTCTATGAATTGGATAGTACTCTACTTTCTCAGGTTCTGGTTTCTCATCGATTGGTCGTCCAAGTACATTAAACATTCTACCTAGTGTATTCTCACCAACAGGTACCATAATAGGCCCACCAGTGGTACTAGCTTTCATACCACGGACTAATCCATCCGTAGCTCCCATGGATATACATCGTACTGTATTATCACCAATATGTGATGATGTCTCAACTACTAATGTTTCACCATCTTTTTTAGTAATGGTTATTGCTTCATGAATTTCAGGTAAATCTCCATTGGAAAATTTTATATCTAATACTGGACCAATTATCTGAGTGATTGTACCAATATTTATACTTGGCAATATTATTCACTCCTCTCTTTATGTTCTCTCTCTAGTTATTATTCATTTATCGCATTGGCACCTGCGACAATTTCCGTTAATTCTCTCGTTATTGCCCCCTGCCTAGCTCGATTATATTTTAAATCTAAATCTTCTATCATATCTTCTGCGTTATTGGTTGCAGATTCCATAGCTTGTATTCGTGCCCCATGCTCACTGGCCAAAGCTTCCATCAAGGCGCCATAGATTAAACTGTTTATATATTTCGGTATAATTAAATGCAAGGCTTCTTCAGCTGCTGGTTCATAATTCATAAATGTTAACTTATCTGTATCATCTTCTTTTATTTCCAATGAATTTACTTCAATTGGTAATAATTTTAATAGCTTTGGAACATGAGTAACTGTATTACGAAATACAGTATAAGCAATATAGATCTCACCGACTTCACCCCTGTCAAAAGCTTCTAATACATCATTACCAATTTGAGCAGCATGTTTAAATTCAGGTGCTTCAATGAAGTCAGAATAATCTCCTTTTATTTCATAACCTCGTCTAGATAACAAATCTCTTCCTTTACGTCCTACGGCATAAAGTTTTACAGTATCTTTTATAAAATCATCATTTAGAATCAGTTTCATTACATTGGAATTGTATCCACCAGCTAACCCCCGGTTTGAAGTAATTAAAATGATTGCTTTGTTTTTTGATTTATTCCCATTTAAAAATACGTGATTTAAGTTACCCGATTTTTGTATCATGGATGTTACTTCAGAGTACATCATATCAAAATACGGTTTTGCATTTTCAACTCGTGCTTTTGCTTTTTGTAGTTTAACAGTAGACACCAACTTCATAGCTTTCGTAATCTGACCAGTGCTTTCTATGCTATTTTTACGCCTTTTAATATCTCTCATTGAGGCCATACTTTAATATCCTCTCAATATATATTCTGTCATTTTGATTTTTTAAATTGTGTCTTAAATACCTGTATTGCAGTAATTAGTTGTTTCTCTAATTCTTCATCCAGTTGTTTTGTCTCTTTTATTTTTTTTGGTATTTCTGTATATTTTGTATCAATAAATTCAAAAAGTTCTTTCTCAAACCGCCTTACATCTTCTACTTCAATGTCCAGAAGATATTTTTGTGTAACTGCATAAATAATGATTACTTGATATTCTACTGACATAGGGTTATACTGTGGCTGCTTTAATATTTCTCTAATTCGTTCACCTTGTGCAAGTTTTACTTTTGTATCCACATCCAAATCAGAGCCAAATTGAGAAAATGCAGCTAATTCTCTATATTGTGCAAGATCAATACGAATGGATCCAGCAATTTTTTTCATTGCTTTAATTTGTGCTGAACCACCAACTCTTGATACGGAAAGACCTGCATTCACTGCTGGTCTAAAGCCTGCATTAAACATTTCAGATTCTAGGTATATCTGTCCATCCGTTATTGAAATAACATTTGTAGGAATATAAGCAGAAACATCTCCTGCTTGTGTTTCAATAATAGGTAAAGCAGTTAAAGAACCACCACCAAATTTATCTGATAATCTGGCAGCTCGTTCTAATAATCTTGAATGTAGATAAAATACATCACCTGGATACGCCTCTCTACCTGGTGGTCTCTTTAATAACAATGATAATGTACGATAAGCTGCCGCATGTTTACTAAGATCATCGTATACGATTAATACATCCTTTCCATTTTCCATCCATTCTTCTCCGATGGAACAACCAGAGTATGGAGCAATATACTGTAACGGTGCTAATTCACTAGCTGTTGATACAACAACAGTGGTATAATCCATAGCCCCGTAGTCTTCAAATGTCTTAACAATGTTCGTTACGGTTGATGCTTTCTGGCCAATTGCTACATAAATACAATAAACCCCTTGTCCTTTTTGATTAATGATTGTATCTACCGCTATTGCTGATTTACCCGTTTGTCTATCACCTATAATTAATTCACGTTGGCCTCTGCCAATTGGCACCATGGAATCTATTGCTTTGATTCCGGTTTGAAGAGGAGTGTTTACTGATTTTCTTGCGATTACACCAGATGCAACTTTTTCAATTTGACGATATTTTGTTGTTTGAATTGGTCCTTTACCATCTATCGGTTGTCCAAGTGCATTTACAACACGTCCTAGCATTGCGTCTCCAACAGGAACTTCAACAACTCTTCCTGTGGTTTTTACTGAATCACCTTCATGTATTTTCTCAATGGAACCTAGTAGAACGGCACCAACATTATCTTCTTCTAAATTTAATACCATGCCATATACATCATGTGGAAATTCCAGAAGTTCACCTTGCATGGCATTTTCTAAACCATGAATACGTGCTATACCATCTGCTAATTGTATGATTGTTCCAACGTTTGATACTTCTAGCTTGGCACTGTAATTTTTAATCTGTTCTTTTATTACCTTGCTAATCTCGTCTGGCCTTAAATCCATGAGATTGTTACACCTTCTTTCTAACTTAATATTCTGTTAGCTGTACATTTAATAGATTTTTTTCAAGCAATAGTAATTTTGTTCTTACACTACTGTCCATTACCTGGTCACCAATTTTTATAATCATACCGCCAAGCAAACAATGGTCAATGGTATAATCTATTTCTAGTGTATTAAAATTTGTAGTTTGTAAAATCTTAGATTCAATATCTGTTTTTTGAACGTGTGTTAATTCCATTGCGGATATTACATCTACAACTCCAATATATTTAAATTCTTTTACTCTTTTCATATAATATGAAATGATTGACTCTAGATCACCAAATCTACCATTATTTAAAATAATAGTTAAAAATCCTACTATTTCATCCGAAAATCTATTTTTGAATACAGATTCAAGTATGTTAATTTTTTCCTCTTTGGTTACCCTAGGGTGATTTAGGATTTTTATAAAATCTTGATTTTCCCTTAATACATCACTTAATATTTTTAATTCTTCGGAAATTTCATCGATACGAAGTTCTTCATGAGCTAAGTTAAAAAGTGCATCTCCATATATCTTTGATATTAATTTAGCCATGTTTTTTCACCCATTTCTTTTAACGCATTTTCAATGAGCCTGGTTTGTATGGTTTTATCCATGGATACCTCAATTATTTTACTAGCCATGTAAGATGCAACCGTTATCATCTCATTTTTAACTTCGTCTTTTACTTTATTCCGTTCTAACTCTATCTCTTTATATGCTCGCTCTATCATTAGATTGGCTTGTATTTTTGCTTCATTAATAATCTCAGCTTCACGTATCTGAGCTTTTTTTCTAGCATTGCTTAACAACTCATCAATTTCTCTATCTGCTGCCCTTAATTTCGCTGCATATTCTACTTTTAACTGCTCTGCTGTAGCTTTATCAGATATGCTAGCATCCATATCTGCTTTAATCTTGTCTTTACGTTTGTTTAATAAATCTCTTGCAGGATTAAATAATAGATAAGAAAGTGCTACAAATAAAACAAATACACTTAATGCCAGAAGGGAAGAGTCTGCTAATAGTTGAGGATCTAGTCCAAATATTCGGTTATTCATTTCATCCGTTGTCGCAGCTAAAAAAACCACATTTTTTATTAAAAAAAACACTGAGTTACACAACTTTTAGCCTCCTTTAAGATTGATACTTTTTATAACCTTCCTAGTAGTGGGTTCGCATATAGTAATATTATGGCTACAGCAAAACCATAAAGACCAGTTGTTTCTGCAACTGCTTGTCCTAATAGCATAGTTGACATAATATTTCCTCTTGCTCCCGGATTACGTCCTACAGCAGAAGCACCATGTCCTGCTGCAATACCTTGACCAATACCAGGTCCAACACCTGCAATCATTGCTAGCCCAGCTCCAATTGCAGAACATGCCAAAATCAAACCTTCATTTGTGATATTACCCATAAAATAATTCCTCCTTAAGTTAAAATTAATTTTAATATTTACTTAAAATTACTATATCTTTTAATTCTTATGCTGTTTCATCACCATCAAATTGATTTGCGATAAATACCATAGTTAACATACAGAATACATACGTTTGAATCGCACCTGAAAATACATCAAAGTATGCATGAAGTGCTGCTGGCCAAATCAGTAATATAAACTTTGGCAATAACCCATAAATTAACCCTAACATTACTGTACCTGACATAATATTACCAAATAACCTTAGTGATAAGGATATTGGCGTAGCCAATTCACCTATGATATTAATTGGTGCAAGTATAAGGGGTTTAAATAGACCGGTTAAGTGACCTAATTTCTGGTACTTAAATCCATTGTAATGAATTAAAATAAACGTCATAACTCCAAGAGCAAGCGTAGTTCCATAATCCGCTGTAGGTGGTCTTAATCCAAATAAACCAGATATATTTGATAAGAAAATAAATAAAAGAAGAGTTCCAATATAATTAGAGAATTTTAATCCATGTTTTACACCCATATTAGATCTTGTCAAGCCATCTACGCTCTCTATTAATGTTTCTACTATATTTTGAAAATGCCCAGGTGGTTTTAGTGGATCTGCTTTTTTAATCACTCTATTTGCAACAATTGCTAAAATGATTATAGTTAGGATAATGATGAACAAGCATACATGTGTGGTAGTAATCCATAACTTTTGGCCAAAGAGTTCATATTGATATAACCCATTAATACCAAAACCTACTTCTTTTGTTTCCAATTTCTCACCTTCCTTTTCTTAAGTTTTTATTCAAAATATTACTGATAATTGGCTCAATATAAGCTGCAATTTTTAATCCTAAAATACCAAGTAAAACTGCAATTGAATTAAAAATATCTGGAAAGGTAAGAGCTAATACAATAGCTACTATCATAATTGTAATTCGCACTCCTGCCATTGCTCTTGTATAATTTGTAGCTCTTTTTTCATCCATCTCCACAGACTTATGAATCGTTACATATAAATGAATTGATAAAAGATAAGCAATTACTAATCCGAGAAGAGCACCAAATAAAAAGGGTAATTTATTCGGAGCAATAATGATGCCTAGTATTACATATATTACTCCATAACATGCAATTCCTATCTCAAGGTCTTTAAATGTTTCATTAATTTGTTTTTCTTGCATATGCTATTCACACAACCCTTTCTATTTATCTTCTTTTCGTTTTTCTCCTGAATAAAAGCGTTTTGTAAGGTAGTAGGCATTACGAAAAGCAGTAATAAAACCTAAAAATAAAAATATTAAAAACCAATAGGAGGTTGATTGCCATTGATCTATTTTTAATCCTATATACACACATAAAAATATTGGTGCCATTATAGTGATTCCTAATTGTGTTATCATAGCAATGCCTTCCATTATCTTTTTCATTATATCTCCTATTATTTTTACAGTTTTATTTGCTATTTTACTAACGAATCTCAAACGCTCCCATTTCTATTACTATAGGATAACAAGAAAAGAAATAAATATGCAAAAGAGATATTAATTAACATTTATTAACGTTTGAGAAAAGTTTTTTGTGTAATAAAAAACAGGCTAATCAAAATAATCCTAATATAGGTTATTTTAATTAGCCTGTTTTACTAATTTTATTTATTATAAATTAATCTTCAATTAAATTAATACGTCTTATATGTCTCTCATCATTAGAAAATGGAGTATCTAAGAAAGTATCTACTATTTTTAATGCTAATCCTGGCCCTACTACTCTTGCTCCCATAGCTAAAATATTTGCATCATTATGAGATTTTGTAGCTTCCGCACTAAAACAATCATGACATAAAGCTGCGCGAACACCTTTTATTTTATTAGCAGCAATTGATATTCCAATACCAGTTCCACAGATTAAAATACCTAATTCACACTCTTTATTAACAACAGCTTCTGCAACCTTCTTTGCAAAAACTGGATAATCACATGATTCTTTTGTATATGAACCAAAATCCTTAAACTCTATATTTCTTTCCTTTAAATGTTCCATTATTTCTTGTTTTAATTCGTATCCACCGTGATCGCTACCAATCGCTATCATGATATTTCCTCCTCGTTAAGCTTATAAACTGTTTTTTTCACAAGTCTTGCCAATTCAACATAACATTCCTCATAGTCAATTAGCGTTCCACCATACGGATCCGTTACATCGCCATTTTCACCTACAAATTCTTTTATGGTATATACATTATCCGCATAGTTGAAATTGTCCATTACATTCTTTTTCTGTTTTTCAGTCATAGTAAGTATCAATGTATTCTCATCAATATCGGAATTTTTGAGTCCTTTTGAAATATGACCTTCTAATTCAAGATTATGACTTTTTAATACTGTATCTGCTTTGGGATTAGAAGGTTCTGAGAATAGAACAACCAAACCTCTAGACATGACCTTTATATCACTATTCGTTTCTAAACTTTTATATATAGTTTCTGCCATTGGACTTCTGCAAGTATTACCGGTACAAACAAATATGATTTTTTCATATTTTATCATATTAACAACCTCCAAGTATTGTTTCGGTTATCTAACCTAAATCTATATTAAACCTTTTCGATATGATATCCAGCTGCTTTTAGTAATCTATTCATAATGGCTTGTCCTAGTTGATTATTATCAAAACTTTCTGTAAAAATATATTCCGCTCCATCTGTATCAAAATCTCTTAAAATTTCAAATAACCCACGTGCTATGGTTACTTCATCTTTTCTTGTACCAATGGTTTTAACAATATCTTTAGGATAGAATTCTATTGTCTCATCTGTAGCAATAATTCCAACTTTATAACCTTCGGATAATTTCCTAGTAGCTGCATTTTTAATTGCATGAATGACAGAATCACTATTACCTTCGTAAATCGTTAGTTCACCTTTCGGTGCATAATGTTTATATTTCATTCCCGGCGCTTTTGGCTTAATATCAGGATTTTTTTCTTTCGATAATATTGCTTTATCATATTCTACATGACCTACAACTTGCTCTAACATATCAATGGTAATAAAACCTGGTCTCAAGATAATTGGTATATCTCCAGTTACATCAACAATCGTAGATTCTAAGCCAATGTCAACCTTTCCACCATCAATTATCATATCGATAACTCCGTTCATATCTTCTATCACATGTTCTGCTTTTGTTGGACTTGGTCTGCCAGATACATTAGCACTAGGTGCAGCAATGTAAATACCAGACTTACGTATTAACTCAAATGCAATAGGATGAGATGGCATTCTAACAGCTACAGTGTCAAGTCCTCCTGTTGTACTGAAAGGAACTAGTTCACTTTTATTTAATATTAAAGTTAAAGGACCTGGCCAAAAAGCTTCAGCTAACTTACGACCATAAGTGGAACAATCCTTTGTTAATTTATCTAATGCTTCAAAATCTGCAATATGAATGATTAACGGATTATCTGATGGTCGTCCTTTAGCTGAATATATTTTCTTTGACGCTTCTGGGTTTAATCCATCTGCACCTAAGCCATATACTGTTTCTGTAGGAAATGCTACTAACCCACCATTATGTAGTATTTGTACAGCAGACATAAGCTGATTATTATCTATATGGTTACTATCTATCGTTATAATCTTTGTTTCCATTTTTCTTCCTATCTGTACTTATATAATTCATAAGTTAAGCTTTTTTAGCATTGATACAATATTATATCAAGCTATTATAACACTATAATCCGTGTATTTCCACATAAATTGTATTAAATTCCGTTATCATTATTATTTACCAGTTTTTGTCGTGTATTCTTTTACATAATTAATTAGTCCAAGATGTATTGCCCATGCCATTTTTTCTTGGTATGCATCATCAATTAATAATGAAGCTTCTGTTTGATTTGATAAATAGCCACATTCCACAATAACAATAGGACAACTGGTTTTCTTTAGCATGTAATAACTGTCGTTGGATTTTGCTTGTCGTTTATTCTCATCTTTTATATATTCCTTAATCTGCTGTTGCATTATTTCAGCATATTTCTTACCATCTGGTGATCCAGAATAATAAAAAACTTGAGCTCCCTTTATGCTTTCCTGGGTAAAACTATTCTGATGTATACTAATTGCAAGTAAGGCATTACTATTATTAATAATTTCAACACGCTTTCTCATATCTGCAGCTTTTTTGTTAGAGTCACTATCTGAATATAAGCCTATATCATCATCTCTAATCATAATAACATTATAGTCATTTTCTTCTAATAGTTTTTTAAGTTTGATGGCTATACTCAGATTAATATCTTTTTCTAATGCACCATTTACTCCAACTTTTCCTGGATCTCGACCACCATGCCCTGCATCAATTACAACAGTAACTTTATCTTTACTCACATTAGATATGGAATCAGACAAATGCATTACTGATATAGATGGATCTGCTAAAAAAAATACAGAACAACAAACCAAAGCAAAGAACAACACATGTAAATAATTTTTTAAGTGTGAAAACTTATTATCCATAGAACCTACCAATTAATCTTATTAGTATATTCTATGAAATAAGTTCTCCTGCTATGAATTATGTTGTAATATTGATACTTTCTGTTTTTTTGCAAATAAAATATTAATTCACGTATTTCATAATTACGTTCCAGATATCTTCTTTTTCTAGTCCTAATTTCCAAGAAGCCACACCCGCTACATCGGATTGATCAATCAATTTCATTTTTGCTTCAATGGATTCTTCCTCTTCTAACCACATCTTAAAAGTAGCTCCATCACTTTCATATTGACCATAATATTGCGCTGTTTCTTCATCCCATTCTGGTGTTACTCCATGATCCTTTAATAGATTTTGTGCATTGGTCATACTGTAAGCTTCTGATGATACTGTAATCGTTCCATTGGCATCTGCTGCTTCTTTCCATAATCTTGTATAAAAAGGTATGGCGATAATCACTCTTTCTTTTGGTACCATGGTTAATGTATTATCAATAGCATTTTTAACAAAATTAATGGAAGATACTGATCCACTCACTTCAGAACCTGCATGATGTTCATCGTATGCCATAATTACAACATAATCTGCAACAACACCTTGTTCTTCTTTATCAAAATAAGCAGTAAAATCAGATGGAACATAATTATCTATCGATAAAATAATTCCGTTGCTTCTGCATTTTACTGATAATTCACGTATAAATTGAATATAATGAATTCCTGTTTCTAAGGAAATATTCTCAAAGTCAATGTTAATACCATCTAAATTATATTTAATGGATTCTGCTATTAATTCGTTGATTAATTTCTCTCTTCTTGACGTGTAGGATAATAATTCATACATATTAACATCCGTACTAAAATCATCGATTAATGCCCATACCTCGACACCTACTGAATGCACACGTTCCACATATGTTTCATCTGCTAAGGATTCTATTGAACCTTCATTACTGCTAACTTTAAACCACGTTGGTGAAATTGCAGTAACTCCCTTGGTTTTTTCAAGCAGATTTAACACATTATTATTAGCAGAATTATTAGTTACCTGATGCCATACCAAATTAACCTTTTGGTCTTTTGTAATGTGGGTATATTCTGGTGCGGTATAGTCACTTTTTACAGTATCATAATAGGATTCCACTATAAATTTATTTTTTACATAACCAATAACACCATCTTCTGTCATGACCTTGCTAAACCCACCCTTAACCACTTCACTGGTATCGATATACATTAGCAATTGATCTTTTGTTAATTCCACTAAAATATCACTTTTAATACTTGGTTCAACTCTGAGCTCTGTTGGTTTTTTTACATTTGTAAATAAATAATCGCCCCAATTATATTGAATTACAATACGATTTGGATCTGAATACTGAACATATCGCATATCAGAATATTGTTTCACAAAATCAATAGCAACATATACCTGATCACCTTTGATTTTCAATATATCATAATTTACTTTATTTTTACTCTTATTTACATAATATTCATTACTTCCTACTTCCGCTTTTATTACTTCCGTAGGTGTTGTATAAGTTAAAATATTCTCATTGGTATCTAGGTAAAAGCGTTTATTAAATTTCTCATTCACAGTTTCATAATCTAAATATACTGTTCCATCTTCTAGCAACGCTTTCTTTTCATATATACTATCCTGCATTATAGTTAATACTTCATTATCTTCTATTTTATAATATTCGGTCAACTCCATAACTTCGTTGCTAGGTGTAAATTTTTTAATGATAGCAGCTGCAACAACAATTATGATAGCTAATAATGCAATCGTTGTACCTATAACTGCTTGTCTCGTTTTTCTATCCATATTTCCCTCCTATTTTATACTTCATAGCCAATTTTAAAATCAAAAGTTTAAAAATTGACTATTTTCACCTTTAACCCTTATTATAGCATTGAAAGCGAATATCGTCATTATATAAATCGACTTTTTTATAAATATTTCATCATTATAATAGGGATTACCCACAATTAGGTAATCCCCAAGCATATGAAGGATTTGTTTAAAATAATTCATGGTCTTCCTTATTAAATACTAGTTAGATAATGTTAGTTATATTATTTATATGCTATACTTTAGGTTTGAGGATACGAATTGATATAGCCTGACACAATATGGTATATAACTTTACCCAACCTGAATTATTTCATTCAAGTTTTTAATAATAGAAATTAATTGAATATAAAAAGTTGACTTTAAAGTGACTTTGGTGCTTTAACTTGATGAATAAAAGCTCCTCTTTGGGATGGTTAATGAGTACAATTTTTTATTCTTATTAATAATATGGATAGTTTGATACTTGATACTTCTTTTTACTATACTAAAACTTTAGAATAAGAAGGTCTAATTTGTGATATGTTATACACTTTTTTCTATTTATGTTCTTTCAATTCTAATATTACTATTACCTTCATATTACTGTTTGAAATAGTTGTATTACAGAACTTGAAATTATAAATGGATCCGGTTCACAAGGTATTTGGTTAACTTTCAAATTAAAATCTTTCTTAATAATATTTATATCTTTTTTACTGCCAAAGGGAATCAGGTATATCCACTGATAGCTATTTTTGATATGTTCATTATTCATAACAAACTTGTCTAATTCATGTAACTTCCATGGAATCATACTGCTTATTACCAGTTTCTTATCACACCTTAAAAATTCATACTTACCATTTATTAGGTCGCAGCCTAAATCTAACACCACACAATCGTAGTCATCACCTATTATTTCAGATATCTCCCTACTTTTAATACTTTTATAGTAAGTAACTTTGTGTAGTTCAAAGCTTTTTGATTCTTTCATATTATTATCATTACTTACTAATTCATCTTCAATAAACTTAAAATCATTTTGTGGGTAACATTCAATGAGTGCTGTTTTTTTCCCTAAGCATCGTCCTAAATAATTGGCAAGTAATATACAAGAATGGGTAACCCCTACACCTTTGTGAGTTCCCATAACTCCAATTATTAATTTTCCTTGATAAGTTTCATATATTAAATTTCTTTTTAAGATTGGTGTTTTAAGCATAATAACCCTCCATGCTGTCTAAAAACCATGAATTTGGGCGTCAGCACAAATTCACCGTGTAAAAAATCATTATTTTTCACACTACTCCCTTAAACTAATGGCTGTGTAGTATTAACTCTATGAATTCCTTTGTATGTTTATTATCTTTCCATTGAAACGGATTTGGCTCATAAGGAACTCGATAACATAATAAATTTCTCATTTGCCTTATAACTACTTTGAATTGACTGCCGTCCATAAAGTTAAAAAGATATTTTATATCCTGGAATCCATGTAACTGTTTAAGTATTTCTTTGGTAAATTCTAGTTCCCACTCTTTACCTCCACAAACAAGTAATTTAATATCTGTATCCAAGAATTCATCAATACTATCTTCGCTTAGGATTCCATAATCATAAATTAGGTACTGATAGGATGTTTTAAGTAGTGTTATGTCTGTTATGTGTTTGGGTAATATATCTTGATGATATAATTGATATACATTGTTTTTTATCTTAATACTCTGATATCTTGTAGGAATGGATAGACTTAAATCAGCTGGATTTTTTTCGATATAAAGCCCTTTGCAGCCATTTTGATATAAATAAGAATTAATTAGAAAAGAAAGATGTGTTGTACCAATTCGATGCTGTGAACCAGCTATTCCAATACGGACGGATTCTCTTGATTTTTTGGTAATGAGATTATTGTGGTTTAGTTCTAATAACTTTTTCTTTAGTATTTTTATAGAGGGATAACGAAAACAAGGATAAAAACGAAGACATTGACTCATTATATTTCTTAATGCTTTTGAATATGGAATCTTTGTTAATGAATTTTGAAGTTGTGATTTTGCATCATATCCACAGTTTACAGCCATGAAATATAAAATAGTACCAATACCATAAATATCAGTCCGTTCATCCGGTGTATGACCACTATAAATTTCAGGTGCTGCATATCCTTTTGTACCTAATGAATATCTTCTTTCTGTGATATCTTTCTTTAAACTAGAAGCACCAAAATCAATAAGTTTTACTACGCCATTTGATATAATAATATTCTCTGGTTTTAAATCTAAGTAAAGAATTGGATTGTCTATGGAATATAAATATTCTAATAACTCACAAATCTGAATTGCATAATCTATAATTATATGTTCTGAAATGTGTGGATTTTGTTGTCGATAGAATTTTAGAGATTGTCCATCAATGTATTGTTCTATGATATAAGAGTTATGCGCGTCCTCTTCAAAATCATAAATAATTGGTATACACGAATGTTTGAGATTTTTTAGAATATATGCTTCTTTGAGCAATTGATTATGTAGAATATTATCTTTTTGTATGACTTTAATCGCACGAAGGGTTTTTAATTTTATATGTTCTGCTAAATAAACACTAGCACTCCCTCCTTGCCCAAGCTTATGTATGATACGATATTTATGAAACCAAATTATGTCTGCCATTTTCTCCTTTCTTATTAGTATAAACCAAATATAGATACCATAATGTTGGAACCTATCAAGTAATCCTATAATATATTATACTTAAATTGACATTTTTTCTCAACTATTATTTAGGTGTCTCTTTCACCAAACTTTATTCGTTTCATTTAGTCAATTTGTTACTATAAACTCATGTCAATTTTTCGGAAATACCGTAACTATTTAATAAATCTTTCACAAATAATCATATTGACTTTAGTTGATATTTAAATTATACTTTGTTTACAACATAGCTATAAGTATAGCTTGTTGTAACACTTTATTGTTTGTATTGCAGGCCAGCCCATAGAAAAGGATGTGATTCTATGAAGATAGAGAAAATTAGTGAACGTCAGATACGCTGCACATTAAGCAGAGATGATTTAGTAGATCGTGAGTTACGTATAAGCGAACTTGCTTATGGAAGTGAAAAAGCTAAGGCCTTATTTCGAGATATGATGCAACAAGCAAACTATGAATTCGGTTTTGAAGCAGAGGATATTCCTTTAATGATTGAAGCTATACCGGTATCCCCTGAATGTTTGATTCTTGTTATAACAAAAGTTGAAGATCCTGATGAATTGGATACTCGTTTTTCAAAGTTTTCTCCAGATACAGATGATTTAGAAGATGGATATGAAGACGATGCCGATGATTCCTATGCTGATGAAATTATAAATTGTTTTGGCCAAATGAACGAATTTATGGATGAATCCAGTGAAGATGAAAAAGATAATTTCGTTCCGCTAGCTGAAGCATTATCCTTAAACAAAGACGAAGCTGTGGAAGATGATTCAACGAATCAAAAGAGCGTTTCCATACAGACCAATTTGATGAAAGTATACTCTTTTGCATCTCTTAATGAAGTTATTAAATTATCTAGTGTAATATTTCATTATTATAAAGGTACCAATAGCTTATATAAAAATGTAGCAAATTCCACTTATTACTTGGTTATAACAAAATCTGACCATACACCAGAGGAATTTAATAAAGTATGTAATATAATTTCTGAATATGGAAAAACTGAGCGTACTACTTACGCAAGCCCATATTATTACGAAGAACATTTTGATGTAATTATAAAAAATAATGCAATACAGATATTATCTGTGATGTAATAAATAAAAAACGTCTGACTTAAGTCAGACGTTTTTTATTGTTTTTATAGTAAATAGATTACATATAATTTATTTGAATCTTTGGGGATAATAAAACAGATTATCTACTTCATTAAATAGATTAAGTATAAAAATTTAGATATAAAAAACCGGAAAGTCTAAACTTTCCGGTTAATAATTTATTACTTAGTAGCAAGATATTCATTAATAGAATCTAATAATTGATCTGGATCCATTCCATGAACCATAGCTGCTTCTTCTAAAGATTCTCCTTGAGAAGATGGGCATCCGATACAGTGCATTCCTGATGCTAATAAAATAGGTATAATATTTTGATCAACGCTGATGATTTCAGCGATTGTCATGTCTTTTGATACTTGTGCCATGATAATTCCTCCTTTAGCTTATCTATAAATGATAATAATATACTTAATAACCTCTTTATTATAATCCAATATGGTATATCAGTCAAGGGCTGGACTTTTGCAATTTTTTCACTATTATTTCATTAACATTTCTGAATAAAAACTTAATTTATTTGTCATAATTTTAGCTTGTATTATATGTCTTTTTATATTACAATAAAACTTGAAATCTAAGAAGGAGGTACATAATAATGGCATATAAAATTACTGACGAATGTATAAGCTGTGGATCTTGCGCAGGAGAATGTCCAGTAGGAGCAATTTCTGAAGGTGCTAATCATTTTGAAATTGACGCTGATGCTTGTTTAGATTGTGGAGCTTGCCAAGCAACATGTCCAACTAATGCAATTGAAGCTTAATATATTCACAAAATAAGGGCTGTTACCAAATGAGATTCTCATTGTAATAGCCCTAATTTTTTATATTTTAGCTTTTGCAAACATTCTTTTTTTCTTTTTTTTATCAAATCTAGATGCTGCATATTCTGCTCTTCCACTCTGAATTTCTCTTATTGTACGATCAAATTGTCTAAAACGTTCTTCTTCACGTTCTTCTTTTACACGCAATAGATAATCCATCTCTTTTATTACACTACTTGTTACCGCATCACTTACGGATTCGGATAAGGATTCATTATTATCGCTAATAGCTTCTGTAATCAATCTACTTAAAATTGCTTTGAACTGCTCTAATTTTTCAGATGTTTTTTCAACAAATATATTTCTATCATCACCTGTTAATTCAAGTTTTTGAACAGATAAAGTTTCCTTATTTTCTTCTGCAATTCCATCCATATATTTTTTATCCCATTCTTGTTGCATTTTTTCAACTTCCTCTTTATCCAAACTATTTAATTTTTGAATCTCAGGTAGTAGCATCTTAATGGCACGTAACTGATAACCCTTTTCCTTAAAGATTTTTATGGCCTTTAATACTTCTATATCCTCCTCCCTATAATATCGATGCCCCATCTCATTTCTTGGTATATGTAATCCTAATTCCTCTTCCCAATAACGTAATGTATGTTGTTCAACATCTATTCTTTTTGAGGCCTCTGATATAATGTATCGAATCTCTTGCATAACTCTTCCTCCTCCGTTAATTGTAAGTTTTTTACACTTTTTTATTATAACACAGCAAAATGAGAGTTCAATACACTTAGAACACTTTCTTAATGAACTTATCGACACTATAAGTCATTAGCTTGTCCACCTACTCAAACCTTGACATTTTACTACAGCATTTGCAAAAAGCCTGCTAAGAATTAAAATTTATAATTCTTTCACAGGCTTTTTTCTATGACAAAATATTTATGAATCATTCGTTTGCTGTACTATTTAAGGTTAGAAAGTCTATTCCTATCTACTTTATAATATAAACTAAAATCTAACTTATTTTGTACGAAGCATGTATAACAAATTCTTAGGTGTAATTTTATTACCCGTAAAAAGTACCATTCCCTTGTAAATCTTGCCGGTAAGTAAGATAAATATTATTGTGGTAACAAGTAATATTGCAAGTGAAATACATCCTTGTATGATACCCACATTACCTATTATTAAATCCGCTGGCATTATAAATGGTACCGTAAATGGCACATATCTAACTATGTTAGTAAGTATAACTCCACCGTGTAATGGTACGAAGTATGCAGCAAAAAAGCTTAAAAGTACTGGTATAAGATATAATCCCATACCTTGTTGTAAGTCTTCTGCTTTATTTAGTACGGCTCCAACCATTCCTGCTATTACGGACCAGAATAAAAATCCAAGGCTTAACGTCAATACAGCAAGTATGATTGACGACAAAGAGAATGCACTTGCATTTGTATTCTCTCTGATTAAGTTTAATAATGAACTAATGGTATTATTATATTCTGGGTACATTTGCTTTGTAACATAATTACCAACAATAAAACCTACAACTCCACTACCAATCCATAAAATAAATTGAAATATAGCTAAACAAGTCATTGCTAGTATTTTACCAGTGATAATAGAGTATGGCCTTACTGATGTTAATAATAATTCCATAAGTTTTGACGTTTTTTCCATAATGATCGATTTACAAATGCTTTGTCCATATAGCAATAACATCATATATAAAATTATAGCAAACATCATTGGAGCTAACATTTTAATAAGCATTTCACCGATGGTCTCTTCCTCTTCACCAGCTGTGGTTAATTTAGTTGTGATCGGCATATTAATCGATACCATTTGAGCTTCTGTGAGTCCAACTTGTGTTAATTTATTCCACTCAAAATACGGAACTAATTGCTTTAGTAGCTTTTGACCATCCTTATTCTTTATGCTTGACTGAGAAGGAATGATTAAGGACATAGAGTAGCTTTCATCTGTTTTTTTAATATGTAACAGAACTTCTGTATTACTTCCCTTTGCTATATCATTTTTTGCTTCATCAATCGTTTTACCCTCTATGTTAACAAAAGATACCTTAGAAAACGCACTATTACCATTTAATCCAATCGCACTAAAATCAGTTGGTGAAAAACCACTTTCATCAAGTACATGGACTATTGTTATTGGTGAAACTTTTTCTTTATCACTAAAAGCAGCCGTAAGTATGTTTACCATAAATAAAATAGCAAATAATAACAAAGCCAGAAAAAAGGTTGCAATTTTAAATGCCTTTCCTTTTGTAGTTTGTTTTATTGTAAAGGAAAATACATCCTGCCAGCCCGAAAAATTTTTGCGCTCCATTATAATACCTCCCTTTTCGATTGCTTAGAAATTGCGAATAAATCTTTGACTTTTAACTTATTTCCATTATGTAGAATTAACGTTTCATATATTTTAGCAGTAAACATTGTAATTAAAATCAAACTTACAATTAATATGCCTAAAGATATGACTCCCCATAATAAACTAATTTTTCCTATTAACATGTATACTGGTGTTACAAAAACTGTAGAGATAGGTAATAGGTACGCTACATAAGGAAGTACAGTATTTGATGCGCCACCTAGATTCATGATTGCTACCGCCATTCCCAAATATGCACCTATAATTAAGACCATATTAAATACCATAATACCTTCTGCTAATTCTTCAATCTTACTAACAGTAGCACCAGTAAGACCTGCTAATAATGCAAAGAAAATGAAACCTGCAACAAAAATTAATACTGCTACTACTATATTAATTGGTGTAATTCCTGATAATAATTCAGGGGTTAGCACCTTCTTGACAACACTTGGTATCATTTCGGCATTAAATACTGCTTTATTGATAAATGCAGATACAACTATGCTGATAATGATTAAAGCAAATTGCATCAAAGTAATAGTAAGCATAGCTAATACTTTTCCTACAATGATTGCCATCGGTCGAACAGAAGTCATGAGGAATTCTATTACTCTTGTTGATTTTTCAGTAATAATAGAAGCTGCTACACCTTCACCACCAAATGCAAAGAACATTACTATAATTACAATAATACCTAAAACAACGAAATATTCATTCAATCGACCTTCTTCCGTTCCTGTTTCTACATTACCACTTTGATCCCCAACATTGGTTACGGTTCCTTCTTCACCAATCATGGTAACATCTGTGGTAGTTGGCGCATTTATAACAGATAATTGCTCTTCTGCGATTCCAAGAGAGTTAATACGACTACGATTAAAACTATCTACAAGAAGTCCTGTAAAAATCTCTAATTCAGAATCTTTTACGGAAGCTTTTTTTGATTTCAATAATTGTAATTGGTAAGTTCCATTATTCTGTGTGATATGTAGTAAAATATTATTCGTTTCTGTATTATTTAATTCATCGGTGATTTCTGTTAAAGTTTTATCAGAAAATAAAAAATTGGTATTCTTATAGCGTTGATCTGTTATTGCAACCTGCGAAAAATCAATTTCGCCCAGACCACTCTCATCTATAATATATACTGTTTTAATTTTGCTTTCTGTTTGATCGTCTTCCGTTATTGTTGATACAATATGTGCAACAGGCATTGAGAGCAATGCAATGGTACAAAATATAATCGTCATAATGCGTATGGATTTGCTCTTAATGGATTGCTCAAATGTAAAACGGAAAATATCCCGCCATCCAATTAATCTACTTTTCCACATGCTCAATACCTACCTTTTCCACAAATATTTCGTGCAAAGATGGTTCACGTAATTCAAATTTAATTAAAGGAATTTTTTTATCAATTAATCTAGTTAAAAGTAGGGTCGCTTGTTCCTCACTAATAACCTTCAATTGATATTCACTAGGAGTTTTATTTACCAGCTTTAATCCAAACTCTTCTATATATGGCATGATATCAGCTTCACATTTGATGAACATATTTACTCTACCATAACTCTTTTTAATCTCATTTAAATTACCTTGAAGTACCGCTTTACCACGATTTAAGATTGTTATATCACTACAGAATTCTTCAATCGTAGGCATCTGATGACTTGACATAATTAGATATTTACCTTTTTCAATTTCTTCTTTAATGATAGATTTAAAAAGGTCTGAATTAACAGGATCAAGTCCACTTAATGGCTCATCTAGAATAAGTAGCTCAGGATTTGATAATAATGCAACCATTAACTGTATTTTTTGCTGGTTACCTTTTGATAATTGGTCAGCACTCTTTTGCTTTGGTGCTCTTCCTTTAACCTTAGGCGGGAATAAATATTCTTCTACTTCTAATCGTTTTGCCCAGTATTCAATTCTAGACATGGCTTCTTTTTTAGAAACCTTTCTTAACTTAGCAAAATACAATAATTGGTCTAATAAGGTGTATTTAGGATAAAGCCCTCTCTCTTCCGCTAAATAACCTACATTTGTGTTTATTGCATCTAGTGGTTTTCCTTTCCATTGTACTTCTCCACCATTACGTGAGAGCATACCCAACATCATACGAATAGAAGTAGTTTTTCCTGCTCCATTTGTACCTAGTAATGCATATACACCCGGTTTTTCTATACGGAAACTCAAATTATCTACAACTGTAGTTTCCCCATATTTCTTTGTTAAATTTGTGACAATAAGTGACATAAATAATAACCTCCTTAATAATATATGAAAAGGTTACAGTCTCTACTTTCATGTATGCGATGGGAAAAGATAATAATGACAACTTATTCATTAAGATTAGCAGATAATAGAACTAGATTAGAATAAATATAAAATGTCTTTCATTACATTATAAAATTAATCTTTTTTTGCTATAACAGAAAGTGTATTCCTACACATTCTGTTATAACTTCTCCCCCTACCTATTTACAACTAGTCAATTGTAAATACATACTAGTAAAAACTAGTTACCTTGTCTTTCTAAATTTGCAAACTTGGTATATTGTGATAACCAAGCTAATTTTACAGTACCAACTGGACCATTTCTTTGTTTACCAATAATAATTTCTGATATACCAGCATCTTCTGAATCACGATTGTAATAATCATCACGATAGATAAACATAACAACATCGGCATCCTGCTCGATAGCACCAGATTCTCTTAGGTCAGATAACATCGGTCTTTTATCTGGTCTTTGCTCAACGGCACGGCTTAACTGAGACAATGCGATAATTGGAGCATTGATTTCTCTTGCTAAACCTTTTAAAGAACGTGATATTTCAGAGATTTCTTGTTGTCTGGATTCTGATTTTTTGCTACCAGACATTAATTGTAAATAATCGATAATAACCAAACCAAGGTTATGCTCTAATTTAAACTTTCTACATTTTGACCTTAATTCACCAATGGAGATACTTGAAGTATCATCAATGATAAGATTAGAATTACCAATGGCTCTTGCACTTTCAACTAACTTTAACCAATCTTCGTCACTTAAATCACCAGTTCTTATTGACTGTGAATCAACTTTGGAGTGCATCGCCATAATACGTTTTACTAATTGATCCTTAGACATTTCCAGACTGAATATAGCAGTGGTTACATTACTTCTCATTACAGCGTGTTCTGCAATATTTAATACAAATGCAGTTTTACCCATGGAAGGTCTAGCTGCAATTAGAATTAAGTCAGATGGTTGTAAACCAGCAGTTTTATAATCCAAGTCATAAAAACCAGTAGATACACCAGTAACACTTCCTTTATTTTTTGCTGCAGATTCAATACTTTCTAATGATTTAAATACGATTTCTTTAATACTTACAAAATCACCGGTATTTCGCTTTTGCACAACATCAAATATTT
Organism: Anaerocolumna sp.; assembly: GCA_029239975.1. Classification (GTDB taxonomy): domain Bacteria; phylum Bacillota; class Clostridia; order Lachnospirales; family Lachnospiraceae; genus Anaerocolumna. The sequence continues at coordinate 37,056 of JARBTX010000015.1, read as the reverse complement.
TCTTTTCTGTTGTTTCAAGAATGGTTTCAACCTTTTCTTTATCTAAATAACACTCATTTGTAATTCCTTCTGTAACTTTAATGAGATTACGTAGTGTCGATTTTTCTTTTACTATATTAGCGTAGTACTTTACATTAGCAGATGTAGGTACTGCTGTGATTAAATCTCTAATAAATTCAAGGCTACAAATTTCCGGTGGTACATCCTTTTCTTTTAATTTATTCTGTAGTGTAATTAAATCTACAGGCTGCCCCTCGTTAAAGAGTTCAATCATGGCATCAAACAAGACACCATATCTTTGCTGATAAAAGTCTTCCCCTGTAACTATTTCAGAAGCTGCAACAATCGCATCTTTATCCATAATCATCGAACCAATCACAGATTGTTCTGCTTCTGCACTATTAGGGAGAACCCTTTTTATAAATGCCTCATCCATCTACCTTTCCTCCTAAACCAAAAACCAAAAACAATATATTCACAAAATGTAACCTTATTCCTAAGTTAGCATTTTAAAAATTATTGTTCACTTACCTTAACTTTCAACTCCGCTGTTACCTGTGGATGTAATTTAACAGGCACGGTATGTGTTCCAATTGTCTTAATTGGATCATTTAATTGTAATTTCTTTTTATCTAAATCAATACCATATTGAGTTTTTAATGCTCCTGCAATTTCTTTTGAAGAGATAGAACCAAAGGTTCTGCCGCCTTCACCAGCTTTGATTTTAACATCTAATGTTTTGCTTTCTAAATCTTTTGCTAATGCTTTTGCTTCATCTAATATTTCTTTTTGTTTTTTATCTTCTGCAGCCTTTTGTAATTTTAAATCATTTAGATTCTTTGCAGTTGCCTCTAATCCTAACTTTTTAGGAAGTATAAAATTTCTTGCGTAACCATCACTTACATTTACTAATTCACCTTTTTTACCAAGTGCCTTTACGTCTTGTGTTAATATTATTTGCATATCTATATCTCCTTTCAAATGTACCTATTATTAGGCAATTGTGAAACAATGTAGTTTTATCTAATTTAATACAATGAAATCGAATTTTCTAGTTTATTTTGCTCATGTTTTTCACAATTGCGTTTATACCTATTACAGTTCGCCTTCTTGTGTCATAGCGGCTAAAGTGGCTTTTAGATTAGTAATTGCTTCTGGTATGGTGCTATTCGTAAATTGCGCACCTGCCACTGTCATATGACCGCCACCACCAAGCTTCTCCATGATAATTTGAACATTCACTTCATCAATGGAACGAGCACTCACATATACTTTATCATTAAATTCTGTTAATACAAAGGATGCTCTTATATTCGTTATATTTAAAAGTTCATTTGCAACTTGTGCACCTAAAACAGTTGGGCTATTAATACCAACACTAGAGCAGACTGTAATTGCATAATGCTCCAAATAAACTTCTGTTGCACTAACCGCTTCCGCTTTGGTTTTATATTCTCCCATATCACTACGGAATGCCTTACGTATTCTAGTAACATCTGCGCCGCATCTCCTTAAAAATGCTGCTGCTTCAAAAGTTCTAACACCTGTTTTTGTTAAAAAGTTATTTGTATCAATCATAACACCTGCATACATAGCATCTGCTTCTGCTTGGCGAATACGTAGCCCATCTCCAATATATTGCAGTATTTCTGCTACCATTTCACAAGAAGAGGATGCATATGGTTCAATATAGGACAATACTGCATTTTCAATTGCTTCGCCGGTTTGACGATGGTGATCTAAGATAACGATGGTTTTCGTTAAACTTAATAACTCTTTACATTCTGTATAACTTGGCCTATTAACATCTACTACTACCAACAAAGTATTATTATCCACAATTCCCATTGCTTGTTCACTTTTTACAAACAAATCTGCTTCATAATCTGGATTGTTCATAAAACGTGTCATCATGGGCCTAACAGAAGTGGTTATTTCATTGATAACAATATGCGCTTTTTTATTTAAGGTTTTTGCGATTCGATAAATACCAATAGCAGCACCAAAAGAATCCACATCACCAATTGCATGTCCCATTATTACAACTTTATCTTTTGCCTCTACAAATTCTTTTAATGCATGAGCTTTGACTCTGGCTTTTACACGAGTACTTTTTTCAACTTGAATACTCTTTCCACCGTAATACTGAAGTTTATCGCCTTCTTTTACAACTGCCTGATCGCCGCCTCTACCTAAAGCTAGGTCAATCGCTGCTCTTGCATATTCATAGCCAATTTGATAAGATTCTGTGTTAACACCAAGTCCGATACTGATGGTAACAGACATTTCATTACCGATGTTAATAGCGCGAACTTCTTCTAAAATACTAAATTTATTATTCTGAAGTTGTGTTAAATATTTTTGTTTAAACATAAAGATATACTTATCTTTTTCTAATTTTTTAATAATAGCATCAATGTTTTGCATGTATTTATTAATTTTACGATCTACCAATGCAATTAATAAGGAACGTCTTACTTCATCAATACTTTCAAGTGCTTCTTCATAGTTATCTATATATAGCAGTCCCATAATCATCTTTTGATCATAGTTTTCTTTTGCTAACGTTCTAATTTCGGTTTCATCGTAGATATACATTGCAATTAAACTATTAGAATCACTAGATCCCATATCTTCTTCTTGTATGCTCCAAGGTGCATACTCTGAAAAATCTACAGCAATGATTTTACGTAAAATAATTTTATAATGGTTTTGGTTTCTTGATACCCTTATGATTTTATCCTGCATATCTCTAGGTAACTCATGTTCTGTTATCTCTGGAAATATATTAGAAATGGATCTTTGTGCTGACTTTTCACGTTCTATGATATCTAAAAATTCATTATTACCCCATAATAGTTTTCCTTCATAATCTAAAACACCATATGGAAGCGCCATCTCTTTTAATAATTGTTTTTGTACCTGTCCATAATCAGCAGCATACCGAATAAGATCTCCTAATATATTAGGTCTTCTAAAAAAGTATAAAAGCATAGCTAATGCGATATATAATGCAGTAAAGCCACACATAACAAAACCAGCTTTATGATCTATCACATAGATACTGATATTCATGCAAACCAATAACAATGACAACATAATCGGCCAACGTAAATATGCTTTTAATGCTCCTTTTACTTTTATTTTCTTTCTCATTCTCTTATGCTCCTTCTAAGCTACCCATCTTAATAAATATTTTTCTAATTTTAATTCTTCATAAATTAATCTATCGATAAAACACGAATGAATAAAAATCCTATTTTCCCTTATAAATTAATTGTAAAGTACATTATACCATTCCTATCATAAGAATAAAAGTATTTTTTATTCTTATGTTTAGAGTGAAAAAAAGAGGCGAAGAGCCTCTTTTATCATAACGTAAATATATTATACTAGTAACATCCTTTTTAACATCTATTCTGTGATCTTTACCTTGGTATTTACAATCTCAATTTTAGTTTTAAAAAGATTTGGTACTTTACATATTACTTTACCTAATATCTCATTTTGCGATACTAATCCATACTCATCATACCTACTATCAATAGAATATTCTGTGTTATCTCCTAGTACAAAATAATCAGCAACACCTAAGGTTACTCTTGATTTTAAGTCTATGGGCTTTATATGTTCAATGTTAAACTCTTTACCTGATACAGGATTTCCATTCATTATTATTTCACTATTTTGGATTTCAATTGTTTCATTTGGAAGCCCAATGATACGTTTTATATTTAGGTTCCCATTGTGATTAATTAATACGATATCTCCACGTTTTGGTGATGTGAATTGATACGAAAATTTATTTATTAACACCTGCTGCATATTAGAATATGTAGGTTCCATGCCTTTACCTGCAATCGAACTGAATTGTAATACTTGTGTAAATAAGAAAAACATAAAGATGAAAGCTGTTGTTACACTTAGAATGATAACTCTTCTTCTTTTTCTTAATTTTACAGCAACTTTTTTTATAGTTAGATTGTTAATCTTGTCAGCTTGAGATAATTCTTTTTTATCCAACTCTTCTGAGTTAGAATAGAGTGTTTGATGAGATGTTGATTTGATACTTTCTAGTTTCACTCTATATGACTTACACGATTCACAACTACTTAGATGCTCATCTATTAATTGGCAACTCTCTTCACTTATTGCTTGATCTAAATAAAGAGGTAATATATCATTTATTAGTGAACAAATCTTATTCTCCATAATAAGTCTCCTTTAACATTCTTTTTATCATTTCCCGACCACGATAATAAATTACTTTTGCCGAATTTTCATTAATGTGCAAAAGACTACCAATTTGTTTAAATGGTGTACCAAAATATAATCGAAAGGTTAAAACATCCCGATATTTAGGTTTTAACTTAATAATGTAAGCTCTTAATAATTCCGCCAGTTCCATTCTTTCTAGATATTCTTCTGGGTCCACCACAATTTCTTTTAAATCTGACTCATTAAAATCATCCGATTGTAAACTAATTTGTATTGGATTTTTCTTATAATACTTAAAGCAAGAATTTTTTGCAATCTGACAAATCCAAGTTTTAATGTCACACTCACCACGATATCGATGTAAAGATATAAATACCTGATAGAATGTCTCTTGGGTCAGTTCTTCTGCTACATCTTTTCGAAAGCCAACCATTTTTAAGAGAAAAAAATAGATTTCCTTACTATAATTTTCATATATTTTCTGAAACTCTTCATTCACTTTTTACACCCCCTATACATTAGTGCCATAATAGATAAAAAGGTTACAATTTAATAATTATTTTTTATTTTTTACAACTCTTCATAATGTTTAAATAAATGCCAACTAACCAGCATTCATATAAAATCTTGCCATTTCTGTAATGCAAACTATACATATAAAAATAATTATATATTAACCCAGATTTTACTTCTACCCTTATAAAAAGCTTGCAATTAATATTTTCTATCTCTTACCTATACTAATCAAAGATGCATTATCCATATTTTCACAAATATTTAAAAAGAAATTGAGACTGTAATGCGGTTGTGCTATAGTAAAATTAAATATATAAAGGGGGAGTTTTATGAATTCAAATACAATAAATACAAACAGTTCTAATTTCAACAATACCACATCTTGGATTACCCTATATGATAAAAAACATCGCCCTAGGTTAAATGAAATATCATCCTTTTTACCAAATGATATTATGACTTTGTTTTACGAATTTTCCAATTATTTATCAAGGGAATACAGCTTACAATGCCCACCTGCAATTTATAAAGCATCACAGGGCTGGACATTCCGATTTGGTAAAAGTAATTTATATATGATTGAAAACGTAATCATACAAGACGGATATTTTATCATTGATCATATACCTGTAAATAATGAAGATTCTCTTAGGAACGCTATTGAGTACGCAGATACGCTATATCAAAATGGATTCAAAGAACATTTAGAGGAACATTGTGCAAAAAAGAGTGCTCTCCAAGGGGAGCGTACAAAGAAGAGACTGGAACGTGAAAAATTAGAGTTAGAACAAATGTCTGAAAAAATTAATAAAAATAAATTTAATAAGTTCTCTTGGTCACCAAAAGTGTCTCGTCAATCATTAAAAAGGTTATATGAAAATGATGCAAATATGATATATGATGAAGATTTATTAGATGATATCGGATTTACCTTATATGCAAGATGCATGCAAGGACACGAGGAAAGAATACTTATGGAATCCGGTAAGCTTAGATGTCATAATTGCGGGGAGATTATTATGGGACAGAATGGTCTTATGGAATGTAAATGCGGTAATCAGTATCTATTTCGTGACTATATGAGAAGTTTTCGAACGAACAATATGCCATCTGGGTCTGCTAAACATATTTTTCAAGATTACATTAAAAACTGGCAAAAAGCTACCACTTATGCTCACAAAATGCGCATTGTTGATAATTTAATACACGAATTTCACATAAATCTTGTTACAGGTGTAAAAGGTAGATTTGTAGGAATTAACCTGATTGAAGGAACCAAAAAACAGATTGAAGAATTGATATTATCTTTAGCTTTTGGTGAAGATAACAAGGAAACAAAGCAAAATTTTATACGTAATTTAAAGAGATTATAAGGAATATGGTGGTTTTTATGAAAAAAATTAAGCATCCATTTGTCCTTGGAATAATTGTTTTCCTTATAGTATTATCTTCCTTTAATAAGGCTTACAGTGATGAGAAAAAATGGACTGATAAGAATGAAATTAATTCATTATCAGATGAAAGTCAGAATGAAATAGAACGTTTTATTAATAAGCAAATTAAAAATGGTAAAATTCCAGGTATGGCTGTTACTATAGTCCAAGGAGATCAAACCATTTATCAAAAAGGGTTTGGGTATGCCAATATTAAGAATAAAAAACTGGTTACCTCTACTACCTTATTTGAACTTAGTTCAAACAGCAAAGCATTTACGGCACTTGGCATTCTTAATCTTGAAAAACAAGGACTTATTAAATTAGATGAACCAGTAAATAACTACATTCCTTGGTTTAAAATGAACTATAAAGGTAAGTTTGCACCAATAACAGTGGAACAGCTGTTGTATCATACTAGTGGAATCCCATTTAATACTATTGATAAAATACCAGAATCAAATGATGATAATTCTTTAGAAAAGACTGTTAGAACATTAATTAATAAAGAATTAAAAAGTAAACCTGGGGTTAATTTTCATTATGCTACTATTAATTATGATGTATTAGGGTTACTGATTGAAACAATCACTGGATTAAGTTATGAAACATATATGGAAGAATATATAATCAACCCTTTGGGTTTAAATAATACATATTTAAATAAAAATGAGACAATATCAAAAAATATGGCAGAAGGTTACAAGCTTAACTTTTTGCAATCTCAACCATTTCATGCTGCAGTTTATAGAGGTAATAAACCTGCTGGATACCTTATATCTAATGCAGTAGATATGGGAAAATGGCTTAAAATCCAGTTAGGAACAATACCTACTGGTGAATTTTCCAATGAATTAATTAAAAAATCCCATATATCAAATAATGGGTTAGTACAAGATAGCTCCAAACCAGCCTATGCCAGTGGTTGGTACACGTTAGAAAAAGCAGATACCGTTATATACCATCCAGGTAATAATCCTAATTATTCTTCCTTTATAATATTAAATCCAGAGCAAAAGTTGGGCATTGCAGTTTTATCTAATATAAATTCAGCCTATGTTTCAGCAACTTGTGATGGTATCTATGGTATACTAAGCGGGAAAGATTACAATCATTCTGTTTTTGATGAGAACCAAATTGCTGATATTATCTCTATCATTCTTATTGTATTATCTGGATTCATATTAATTATTACTTTAATAAGAATTGTTAAAGTTATAAGGCAGATAGTTCGTAGCGAACGAATTCATGTTGTTAAAAGTAAAAAATATAGATTAACGGTTACCTTTTCACTACTATTTATCATTGTAATACAATATATAATTCATCAGATACCATTTATTTGTACAGGTGTATCCTGGAGGTTTGTTTCAGTTTGGCTTCCTAATAGTGTGACAGTTGCACATTATTTTATGGTAATTGTTATTTGGGTAGCTTATTTGTTATTTATTTTGAAGAATGTATATAGGTTAAATAAGGTGTAAGCTAAGTGGCTGTTTTTATATAATAATTGTATATATTGTATTAATGAACTTATGTAACGTTGAATGCAATTATAATTCTTAGATGAGTTTGCGGTTGAACTGTAAAGTTCTCGAATGATATTATTACTATAGTACTTTAATAAAAAAGTAAGATGTAAGATTCGAGGTGATAGTTATAGTTAATACGTTAATTAAATCTTTAACAAACCATGGTGCTAACATTATAAAAATTATTGATATCTCAGAACTTTCCGAAGCTGAAAATAGTGGATATGATAAAGCTATATTAATTGGTTTAACGTTAAGTCCTACTTATCTCTTCCAGTTAACACACGAGAATGATAACGTGATTGATTCTTCTGAGTTTGGAGAAAAAGAACACCAAGCAGATGAACTGGCAGAATGGGCAGCTGACTTTATATGCTCAAACGGATATAAAGCGTTTGCTCAATCAGAAAGAAACTTGATAAACGGTTATTTTAATAATGATACAAAGGCAACCTTACTCCCACATAAAAAAATTGCTATCATGGCTGGTTTAGGTTGGATTGGAAAGAATAACTTGTTAGTAACGAAAGAGTATGGATGTGCAGTCTGTATGTGTACTGTTTTAACAAATGCCCCATTTCCTACAGAAAACAAACCAATCATCATGCCTAGATGCAAAACTTGTTGTGTCTGTAAGAATATTTGCCCATCCCAGGTAATTCACGGTACTACTTGGGAGCCAGGTATAAATAGAGATACCATGGTTGATGTATACCATTGTGAGGGTTGTTTAAAATGCTTAGTATTTTGTCCCCTAACACAACAATATATGAAAAGGAATGTTGTAAAATAGCTTTTATCTGTAGCTATTTTGCAACATTCCCAATTGTGAGTACTCAAAAATTACTTAACATACTCTTTAAATTCAGTTTATACTATAACAAGTTAAATCTTATTATAAAGTAATTATAAAATAAAAGGCTCTAACTTATCATATTAATCTCAACATCGTCATTTGGTACATAACCTATACTCTTATATAACCCTATCGCATTTTCATTGCAATCATCTGCCATTAAAAATGATCTAATTGCTTCTCTTTCTTTACCAAATTGAATTGCTTGGCGAATTAGTTTTCGTCCGATTCCTTTGCCTTGATATTCCGGATGAACTGCTATTTCTCTTAACCAAAGGATTGGACCTTTTTTACTTTCGAATCCATAAATTGTTACACACGCAATACCCACGATTTTATCATCGTTTTTATGTACCAATACACTAGAATTTATTGCATTGCAATTTATAGCACTTGCATCTCTTCCGTTAATCCACTCCAAAAAGAAATCTTTTGTCTCTCCTAGAAAACCCCTACTTTGCAATCTACAAGACTGGGTTACAAAAGCTGCTTGTTCGCATTCATCTTCTTGTAATAGATGATACTCTACATCACCTTCTAAACAAGTTATATCATCAATCCAATACTCTCGAAACATCGCGTAATCCATAAAACCAACACTAAAAAAATGATCTCTCCATTCCATTGGTATAAATGAAATTAAGACATCCTTCCCCAATCCTAAAATTGTTTCCGTTAAATTATCCACATAATTAGCTGCCCAATTCACTTTTTTCTGCTTTTGTTCTGTATCTAACCCATATATTAAAATTAATTTCTCATCATTATGTAGTATTTCATAATCTGCTACATCATCGAAATCAATGTATTCAAAGGAATTATACTTAAATTTCTTAACCTCTTCTTTTAACTTATTAAACTCTTCCATTATCATATAAGAATCCTCCATGTTTGCTAACACATGAATCTATGTGTTAGCCTAATATAAATTTAAATTACATACCAATTTGATTTATAAATCTCTTAAATTCTAGATTCTATCTCCTTATTACTTCACCCTTTTTGCCATTGGGTGATCTTCTTTAAATTGAACTAGATCCCACATATTTCCGTATAAATCCTTAAACACTGCTACAATGCCATAAGACTGTTCTTTAGGATCTCTGACAAATTCGATTCCTTTTTCTATCATTTCGTTATAATCTCTCCAAAAATCATCCGTTCCAAGAAATAAGAATATCCTACCACCAGCTTGATTTCCTACAAAGGGCTCCTGTTCTGGTTTGGATGCCCTAGCAAGTAAAATCGTAGTACCAGCTGAGCCAGGTGGAGATACCACCACCCACCTTTTATCTTGTTCTGGTTGATAGGTATCTTCTACTAAGCTAAAATGAAGTTTTTTAGTATAAAACTCAATAGCCTCATCGTAATCTTTCACTACTAATGCAATATGTACAATAGATTGAATCATTTTTTACCTTCTTTCCTTTGTCCCTAAAATATCTCCGAAATCATTCTCTGGTTAAAATAATGAATTACTTGTGATGCAATGTCTGGATAAGTAATGCCTTTTGTTTTACATATCTCTTCTGCATCAGTTTTAAATAGATTCATACCAACCCTTACTGCTGCTTCCAATTCATCAAACTCAGGTTTTGCAAAGTAAGTTTTTAGATGCTCTCTCTTTTCATCAGGAACACAATGCCCTATCTTACTCTCTATAGATCCCCAATCCAGTGTATTATATTGACTTAATAACAACTCTACATGAGTTTGATATAATATATGAATTACGTTCACCAACTTAAAGAAATCTTTTCGTTTAAAGTATTTTATTAACATCTCTGTATGAAACCAATAGGTATCAATTATCCTGATTGGATCATACACATCCTTTTCTGTTTGAAACCCTTTATCAAGAAACTCTGCCACTTCTCCCGTTTTATCAAATATGATGTGATCTCTTGTACAACCTTTACTATGTAGTCTACTCATCCAATTATCTGGGTAGTCAGTATTTATAAAAAACAGATCAAATTGATGTAAGTTTTTATACATACGAATTAGACTACAATAATTCTTAAAATACTCATCATTAAAGCTCTCACCCCAGTATAGCAAGACTTCATCACAAGCTTTTGCTAGTATCTTACTTGCATCATCCGTAAATGTTTTAAAGTCTTTACCTGCTACTAAAAAAACCAGATCATAGTCAGAATATATATCCTCTTCTTTTCTGCTAATAGACCCAAAATGCCATCCACCTTTGCAACGTTCATCTACTTTAAGTAATTCTATTACACGATTAAATACTAACTCCAAATCCTTATGCATCATATATCCCCCCTAATGCTAGTTGTTTTCAGCCTTCTTTATTTATTTTTTCTTACTGTCAGTATATAGGAATAATTATCCGCAGTAATTTCAAATCCATGTTTTATACAGATGTCTAGTAAGGTCTCATCCTTTTTCTCAAGTACAATTCCTATAGTATGAATCTTTGAATCTTTATAGATATATTGAATTAAACTTTTAAGTAAATGTTCTTCATAGCCATTTCCTATGTATTCCGGCATCACACGTAACATATGAATAGATGCTCGTTCTGAATTATTCCATATATTATAAGTTCCATAACCGATTAATTCATCTTTCATTGTCAGATAGAACACTTTTTTACCAGGTGGACCAAAAAAATTGCTCTCACCGGTATTTGGCAATACCGTACTTGAATGTGTGTTTAGAAACTCTATATCTTTCCTTCTATCGGTAGGTATTTCATTCTCAGTATTAATTTCACTTTTTAATCTATATGTATTTCTATGTAATGTAAGATTGAATTCATTGGTTATATAATTACCATTTATCTCTTCTAAAAACATTTTATTGAACTTATTTTTACAATTAAAAAAGAAATTAAACTCATTCGTATTTGTCAATTTGATCTTAGCATATTCAAGCATTTCTTTTGCAATCTTGATGTACTCTTTATTTTTTATAAATGGCCCAATCCAATCAGCCGTTTTATTCATCTCATCAAGTACGATTCCAGTTACACCTGCTAAATTATCATCTTCAAAATATCCGATGACTAGATTCTCATTACTATTTATCATATATGCAAAATCATCTATTATTGCTTCATAATCTTTAAAGCAGAATGCGGAGTTGCTTTCCGGCTTATTATTTAGCTCATATGCAAGGTCTACTATCTGGAATAGATGATTCATATTACACTCTTTTATCATATCAAGTCCTTTCTAGTGATTTCCTATGTAAAGATTCAAATTGCAACCTTTGCATACGTATCCGTTTTCGGTTTGGCTGACTAATTGGTAAAATGTCTCCATTATTCATAGTTATCTGATGATATTCATATTTTTTTATATAATCCATATTGACGAGATAGGATTTATGAATTTGTATAAAATGGTTGATACAGGCAGTCTCCTTTATATTCTCCAAACTTCCGTAAAAACTATTTCTTAAATTACCTGTTATCACATTCACTTTTCGATTGGAATTCTCAAAATAAATGATATCAGAAAGCGGTATTTTATAACTCTCATAGCCTGATTTAAACTCAAAAAAATCCCCTTGTCTATTTAAAAGCCGTTTGAGAGTAATAATACTCTCAAACACCTGAGTAAATTTGAGTGGTTTTATTAAAAAGTCCATAGGTCTTGTTTTAAATAAACTCATTGCGTACTTTTCACTATTTGAAGAGAAAATGATTTGTATATCGTCGTCTAAATATTCGTCTCTAATTTTTTCTCCAGTTTTTATACCATTTTCTTGGTCAAATTCAATATCAATATAAACCACATCATAATATTTCTTTTCGAAAGCGCCAAAAAATTCTGACTGTGAATAAAATACTTCAATATCCATTTTTTCATTATAAATCTCTTCAATCTTTAGTAAGCAGGACTCCAGATTGGATTTACACTCATTTATATTATTACAAATTGCTATGTGTAGCACGTTTCAACCTGCCCCCTTCATACGAATTAGCATTTACTATAATGTAAACATCTATATTTTATTGTTTAGTATAATTTTGAATTCTACAAAACTTAATACTTAATAAAAAAATTATACCATATATTTCTAATGAATTTAATAATAAGGAATTTTCTATACAAATTATTGTAAGAAATTAAGATTTTTACTAGCGAGATTTAACTGAATTCCATTATCAAAGATCAAAATAACCATTATATCTATATAAAATAGAATTAATATTAAATTAGGTGTTGCAGCAAGCATATGATAGCCTGTTCAACACCTTAATTCATTTATATATAACGATTCATAAACTCTGCACTTAATTGGAACGATTTTATTGGTGATTTATCTACCCAGTTTTTGTGACTTTCTAAAATCACAGCTTCAACACCATATTTTTTTGCTGTCTCCACCATAGCGGTAAGATTCATATTACCAAAACCTAATTCCATACTGTCTGACTTCAGGATAGATCCTTTTTTTCCAGTTACTCGGCTTCCTCTATCGTTAATATGATAGAGTTTCATTCTCTTCCCCAGTTTTTCCATCAAAGCCAGTGCATCTACTCCAGCCTCTGTAGGCCAATAAGAATCAAATTCAAAATTAACATACTCTGGATTAGTCTTTTCTATTATTAAATCATAAGCTGTCTTTTCTGATTCTACTTTCCTAAATTCACAATTGTGATTGTGATATAAAAAGGAAATTCCTTCTTCTTTTAATAGTTTTCCTGCTTTGTTTAACTTTTCAACAAGCTCCAAAACTGCTGATTTATCAGAATAATCAAAATGATGCATTCCTGTTACCACTACATATCCTGTATTAAAAGATTTTGCTTCCTTAATGATTTCGTTTGGCGCTCTTAAAATACTACCAAGATCTTCATGAACACTAACGACCTTAAGTCCTGATTCCGATATTAATTTCTTCCAGTCTAGGTTTCCACTTTTACCCATGGACATTCCAGCAAGTCTAGTTAAAATTCGGACAATCATAGGCATTTTTTTTATCATAAAACCACAAAGTTCAATTCCTTCATAACCAGCTGTTTTCACACGTTCTAATGTTTCTTTTGCTTGTTTCTCTGACCCAATTACGGTGCGTAATTGGAATTGTTGTATTGCTTTTACTGCCATTGTGTTTCTCCTTTGCTTAAATTTACTAACAAAAGAGGGACAGATTTACTGTCCCCTTTTCATCTTTATATTTCTAAAAGTGATCCTAATACTTTAAGGCTTTCTTTTGGATACCTAGTTTGAGTCGTTCTATCCACGGCTATCAAACCAAATGTCATACAGTATCCCTTCTGCCATTCAAAGTTATCTAAAAGAGACCAGTACATGTAACCCTTTAAAGGAATACCGTCATCTATACAAGCCAAAAGCCCTTCTGTAGCTTCCTTTATAAATTCCGCACGTCTACTATCATCATTTGTTGCAATACCATTTTCAGTTACGATTAATTGACCTTTAAATTCTTTTGCAACAGCTCTCACTACATTTGCAATACCAAGTGGATAATCTTCATATCCCATCTGGGTACGCTTTTCACCTTCAGATGGTTGTGTCACACCATTCGCATCAAAACGTTTTCTTGTATAACACTGTACTCCAAGGAAGTCATCATTCTGAATGTATGGTAAGTAATGAAGGAATTCATCATCCCATTCTTTTTCTGCGTGTTTTTCTCCACCGGAATATGGTTGTAAGTCATGTAAAGACAAGGTTAATCCAATCTTTAAATGCGGGCATGCCTTTTTCATAGCATCTCTTGCTGCCTCATGAGCGCGCATTACCAATATATCTCCCTCTGGTGTACATTGGGATATAAATGTATGCACTTTTGTTGGATCCTGAATACCAAAGGCATTTGCTGTCTCAATCATACCAAGCTTAATGTTTTCTGGTATCATGTTAATTCCTACTTGTACGTCGCTTTGCGCTGGTGCACTTTTTGTATTTCCACCCATCATTCGTTTCATCATATCTTTGATCAATGCTGCAAGCTGAAGGCGCATATTTGCTTCATTGATTGTAGAAACATATTCCATCAGATCACCCAGTTCTTCAACCAGACGTTTACAGTATGCTGCAAATTTTTCTACTGTATCATTGTTTTCCCATCCACCTTCTGTAATCAACCATTTTGGAGATGTGAAATGATGCATTGTAACAATAGGGGTTACTCCGTTCCTATGGCAACATTCTAAAACCTTACGATAATGTTCCACTTCTTCTTTTACCCATGCGTCTGGCTCTGGTTGAATTCTTGCCCATTCAATAGAAAAACGATATGTATTAAGACCAGCATCTGCTAAAAGTTTAATGTCTTCTTCATAACGATTATAATGATCTACAGCATCCAAGGATGGCTCATCAAAACTGGAGTGTGGGATTTGTTCCTGCACCCAATAATCACTATGAATGTTATTTCCTTCAACCTGATGTGCTGCGGTTGCAGCTCCAAGCATAAAACCTTTTTCGAATCTTCTCATATATTTAACATCCTTTCATAATAACTATTCACACTCTGGTTTCTTAATTTTATTTAACTGCTTATTAATTGCAATAATCATATCTGGTGCAATTGCTCCACCTACCATTTTTGCCATAGATTCCATGGTAGAATTATTCATCATTTGTTCCATGGCAGCACCACCTTGAACATTCTTAGCCACATCTCCAAATGCTGCTACAGCCTGTTGCATCATGGCATCAATGAGAGCTTTTCCTTCTGGAGCCTTTTTGATGTCTCCGATTTTATCTTTAATAGAAAAATATCCTGGTACCACTTCCATTCCTGGTTCATCAAACCAATTACGTACAGCAGCATTTCTAAGACGATAGGAAATATTCGGTTCAGATACCTTCTGAATCTTTATGGTATCTACAAGTTCTCCACATCTAGCCTCAATTTTATGTTCACCATTAATTGGAACTTGGAATGTAAATACATGTTTTCCCGACTTTTCATCCATTAATACTCCATCTTTATAGAGTTCCACTTTTAACTGATTACTGTAAACTTTAATTTCTGTAATTTCTTCTGTTCGGTCCACATATCTACTACCACATAAATGAACAAAAGGTTCTTTACTCCACCACGCTTTATAGATAAAGTATGCATCCTTCTTTACTTTTCGATCAAAAGTTACTAACCCTTTGTGATTCACTCCGTTATCATCTGCTTCTTCTCTTCCATCTGCTGCAAAATCAAACATACTCCAAACAAATGTAGACCAAAGATAAGGACGAGTTGCAAACATTTCTAACATATGTTCATGATATACGCATTGATATTGTTCTGAATAATCCCCTCTTACTGGTTCAGGTGATTGTAGTTTATAGAACGTATCCGCTCCATATTCCGATAATCCAATAATTTTATCTGGATACTGTGAATGAAATTTATCAAAGAACACATCATTTTCTTCTAGTTCTCCTACGTACCAACCAAAGTATAAATTATATGACATAATATCTGGCACATCAATTAATGGGCTGTCCGTATCCAGAATAAATACATTTGCAATTGCAGTTACTCTAGTTGAATCTAAATTGTGAACTAGTTCATTTAGTCTACGGTGATTTTCTATTAAATCATCGCTCATTCCTGAAACAGTTATTTCATTGGATAACGCCCAGCAGATAATAGATGGATGGTTATAATTTTGAACAACAAGTTCTATCATCTGATTTATGGTATTTTCATTGGCTTCTGGCATATGCTCTGTAATATATGGAATCTCTGCCCAAGCAACCAATCCTTTTTCATCACATAGATCGTAAAAGTATTGATCATGCTGATAATGGGCAAGACGAATTGCATTCGCTCCCATATCTAGAATCATCTGCATATCCTCTTCATGCATTTCCTTGGTCAAGGCATTTCCAACACCTTTTCTATCTTGATGTCTTGAAACACCATGTAAAGGATAAGCTTTCCCATTTAAGAAAAATCCTTGTTCTTTATCAAAGGAATAGGTCCGGCAACCAAACCTTGTATTTACTATATCAACTATTTCGCCGGCTACCTGAAGTTCTGCTTTTGCGTGATATAGATAAGGATCAATTAGGCCATTCCACAAATGTACGTTGTCAATTGTAAATATTGCTTCTGTTTCTCTTTCCTTTACTTCAATCTCCGTTGTTCCAACACCATCAATACTAACTCTAACTGCATCAGCCACCCCTGTTATAAAGGTTTTCACTCTTATGGTTGCTTTTGTACCATGGACTTCAGGTGTAACCATAATACCAGGCGCACCATAATAATCTAATTCAAAATGACTTTCTGGTACTGTAATTAAATATACATCTCGATAAATTCCCCCATAAAATGTAAAATCTGCTTTCTGTGGATAGACTCTCCTAGTAGGCGCATTGTCCACCATAATCTCAACTAAATTTTTTTCCTGTAATGCATCTGTAATGTCAACTCTAAAGGTTGAATATCCACCTTCATGTGTGCCACATTCTAATCCATTCACCTTAACTATAGCACTTAAGTTGGCCCCTCTAAATTCCAGATATGCTCTCCCTCCTGGTGTAAGTTCTGGCCTTTCTAATATCTTTCGATAAATGCAGGTACCGCGGTAATAATCATTACCGCCATCCTGTCCATCTAACGCATTCCAAGTATGTGGAAGTTGAACAGTTTCTTCCATACAATCTTCTGACCTTTGATATTTCCAATTGTCATTTAATTTTATACAATTTCTCAAAATTTCTTCCTCCATGAACTTTATAATACTTCGTCTAATTGCACTTTCTCTTCTAAAAGTTCTGCTTTTTTTGCTTCAACTTGTTTTTCAAGATCTGGAATCTTCTTTTCTAGTTTTCCAAGTAATAATGCGCAAACTATGATAAAGACAAAACAAATAAGCGGAACAATACTATATAAAACACGAATCATCAATAAAGCACTATCTGGTTGTATAGCACCAGCATTACCGTTATATCCAGCTGCTCCTAGTAGAATTCCAAGTACACCGGCTCCAACTCCATTAAATACTTTATTCGAAAAACTGCTTAAGATATTTGTTGATCCTTCCATTCTTGGAAGGCCAATAGATTCATTGAAAGTCGCAAGTTCCATAATAATGATAGCCCCTAAATATGCAATTGGTAGAGAAGCTACTGTCATTAATACATTTCCAACTACTAACATAGGCATGTTTGCCTTAGCCAAAAACATTAGTATGTATCCTAAAATTGCAGAAGTAGAACCTCCAATAATTAATGTTGCTACGTTAAACTTCTTCATTAATGTAGGGAAAATAAACATAACAGGAAGAACAACCACTGATAACATTCCCATTACGCCCATTAAACTTAAGTCTCCTACTACATATTTAAAATAGAAAGAAGATACATTGAGTCCTACTGTCATCTGATAAAATCCCATAATACCCGCATAAGCCCACGCATATTTATTCTTTTTAAATAATTGAAGAATTTGTTTCATACTAATTTTTTGTCCTACGGAACCAGCATCAATGGATGGGTCCTCCTTAACAAATATAAATCTTAAGATACCTAACACAGCAAGAGGTATTGCGTAAATAGCAATTAATGCTCTCCACCCAGCTGCTGAAGTTGCAAGTTTTGCCATTAAAACAGGAAATGATACAGAAACAACAATTGCACCAAACATTGATAACATTCCACCATATGATGCAACTTTTCCTATCACAATTTTGCTTTTAAATGCTCTTATCATATAAGGGTTTTGTGCTGCTCCAAGCATTGTAGAAAAAATAGAAAATACTAATGTATACATTACAAATACCCAGATGGATTTTACTACCATACTCCAATCATCCGGACAGAAGAATAGCAACAAGGTACATACCCATGCACCGATAATACACCATTCATAAGGTCGTCCTTTTCCCCACTTGGTTTTGGTATTATCGACAATATAACCTGCAAAAATATCTGTTATACCATCAAAAACTTTACTAGCCAACAAAAGTGTTCCTACTAATGCTGCTGGCATTCCTAACGTATCTGTACAAAAGATAGTCAAATAAGTCATTACTACCGTAACACATGCAATTGAAATATCTCTGGCCTTCCAAGCCAAAAATCTACCTACCGGAAGTTTATCTACATTACTTTTTTTACTGTTACTCATTAAACTGTTCCTCCTCCAATGAATCAATTATTATTTGTATAATCCATTGTACATATGATTCTAATCCATTGTGTTCATAAATTAGCTTTTTCGTTTAATTATTTAATTTCATTTACATGTTTCACTATTTTTCTAACATTTTCACTAATAACCTGTTTATAATTCTTACTAATATAGTATAATAAAAAAAGGAGGAAAACATAATGCATTTAAAAACTGACATTGATATTACCCAATTCTTGCTACAAGTAAAAAAATGTGAAAATGATGTTTTTTACGAAACATTAGAAGGAGATATATTAAACCTTACTTCTGCCCTAAGTCAATATGTCTTCTGCTCCATTGCAAAACAACCCCACTATTGGAAGACTGGAATCGTACGTTGTAAAAATGTTGATGATTATCACATACTCTCAGAATACTTAGTCGAGGATGAACAATGAAAAATATAAAAGAAAATCTTTTATTATTTCAAGAATTAATTGGATGTAATCATAATCTCTATTTTTGGAGTTATTCTCCTGATTTCGAATTATTGCATAGTAATTGTCCACGCGAACTAATTGATAGTGATAGTATTTTCCTAATTAATCAAGCTGAGCCACTCTTAACTTATGCACAAAATGGACATTACCCTTTTATTCTAGATAGTTTTTTAAATTTACTTTGGATTGCAGATTTTGAATGGGAAGAAGATAAATTGCAGAAGATTCACATTATTGGACCAGCATTTTCTGGAAGAAATTCCTATCAACAGTTAAAGCATAAATTAGATCAACGTAATTTTTCAGTTACAGCTAAACTTGCTGTGTTAAAGCGATTGGATTCCATTCCTATCCTTCCCACCAATCTGTTGTTCCAATATGCAATTATGCTGCATTACTGTATTACTGGTGAAAAAATATCTTCTCAAAATCTCCAATATACATCCCATTATGAAGAGAACGAGATTCATGAAGACCTTCAGGGTATATCTAACGAGCATCGTGGAATCTGGGTAGCTGAACAAGCATTTCTTAATATGTTAAGGGAAGGTAATCCTGATTATAAAGATGCTCTTGAAAAGTCAATTTCCCTAAGTAGTGGCGTAAAATTTGATGTGGGAGATTCCTTACGTCAAGCAAAGAATAACCTTCTCGTATTATTGACACTGTGTTCTAGAACAGCAATTGAAGGGGGATTATCCCCTACGATTTCATATACATTGTGTGATTATTATACTCAAAGAAGTGAAGACTCTGGCACAATATCAGAACTATCTCTTCTTTGTCGCACTATGCTAGAAGATTATGTCCAAAGAGTTCGTCAAGCAAAACTAGATATAGATATTTCTAAGTCAGTACAAAGCTGCTGTGATTATATCTCCACTCACATGTCTGAGAAATTTTCTATCGCATCTCTAGCCAGCCGTGCCGGATATACGGAATACTACTTTTCACGAAAATTTAAACAAGAAATGAAAATGAGCATTAATGATTATATCAATCAGGAGAAAATTAGGCAGGCAAAATTATTACTTAGCTCAACTACGATGAAGATTCAAGATATTAGTGAAGAACTATCCTTTAGTTCACGAAGTTATTTTTCAGATACCTTTCAGAAAATTACTGGTATTTCACCTAGTGAATATCGGAATTTACATCTAAAAATATAAATTAGGGCTGTTGCAAAATACTCTATTTACTACTTTGAATGATTTAGTAAGTTCTGTAGCTATTTTGCAACAGTCTCTTCTTTATTTCTTTATGGTATATTCGTATGTTCCTGGTGTAACCTTAAACTTCCTACCATCCGGTAATATGACATCAGTTTCAACTGGAGTTGTTAAAGAAATGTATAATCTATCTTTTTTATAATACCATTTCGATATAATTTCACCTTGCCTTGATAAATAGCTTCCACTAACACTTCCTAAACGCTCATCTGGAAATGGTTGAAAATGTAATTTTTTATACCCAGGTAACAATGGTTTCATTCCAAGAATATATTGATAATAAAACTCACCCACACTACCAAAAGCATAATGATTAAAAGAAACCATGTTTTCACCAGAAGTTGCTATTATCTCTTCATTTACAGTACCATCTGGCCTAAGTGCATCCCATCGCTCCCAAGTAGTTGTTGCTCCTCTTAAAATCTGATACATCCACCCAGGACAATTTTCCTGTAATAACAAATCATAAGCAAGTGACTGTTCTCCAGCTTCAATTAATAATGGAAGAAAGTGTTCTGTTGCAAAAAATCCTGTCTCCATACCGTTCTTTTTGACGTTTTCAACATATTTAACCAATACTTTATTACGCAGTTCTCCTTTTGGTATAACAAACTTTAATGCCATAATATAAGCTGATTGATAATCATCTGCAACTACTCCATCATTTTTAATATACATATTCATATAAGCATCTCTTGTTTTTAGGAATTGTTCCTTATACCTAAGGACATCTTCCTGCATTCCTAATCGTTCTGCAACTTCTGTAATTACCTCCAGATCATGAACTATAAATGCATTAGAAATCGGATTATTATGCACTGCCTGCCATTCGATTCCTTTTCCTGGTGCAAGCCAGTCACCTAAAGATGGACCAATCCATAAATTTTGATCGCCCATCTTACGAATTTCTGCCTCCACAAAAAGTTTCATACTTTTGTATTGATTTAAAAGTGCATCTTCATCTCCATATTGCCAATACATAATCTCTGGTAATATCGTTACTGCATTACCCCAGCCTAACATACTTATAAATCCAATACCTGCAGGACCTGTTGCTGGAACTGTAGCTCCTACATAACCTTCTGTATTATCTAGTTGACCAAGATGTAAATCCACCATAAAGTTTTTCCAAAAATCATTGGTGTCATAATTATATGAACCAGTCAAAGCAAAAACGTGGCCATCACCTGTATAACCCATGCGTTCATCTCGCTGAGGACAATCCGTTGGAACTTCAACATAGTTAGATTTCTGGCCCCACACTTGATTCTCGTACAATTTTTGCACCAAGGAATTTTCACATTCAAAATATCCTGTTCTCCTCATATGGGAATATACTGCATATGCAGTAATCATTCCATCCATGTAATCTACACCACTAATTTCCATATATCGAAAACCCATATAGGTAAATCTAGGTCTATATTTTCTATTTTCATTTCCTGAATGGTACACAATTGTTGCTTTTGCTTTACGTAAATTATTTGTATACAAGCTACCATCTTGATTTAATATTTCACCATGCCTTAATGTAATTGTACCTTCTGAAATATACTTTGGATCAATCTCAACAATTCCAGCAAAATTTTGTCCAAAATCTAAGATTGTATTTCCATTAGAAACTGTAACAGCCTTTACAGGCATCTCTTCTTGTACACGTACTTCCACAAGAGTCTTTTCTAGTAAATCAGGCACTTTCTCTGTGTATTTAACGGCATATCCTACTAATTGATCTTTTTTTCCAGCATGATAAATCTCTCCATCATACTCTCCTGCATAGTCATAAGGTGATTCTAGTTCTTCTACATTTAAATCTGAATATAATTTATCGATACTTCCATCTTGATATGTAAGTTTCAATATCCAAGAAACTCCTGGTTTTTCTCCGTATATTTGTGTCTTGTTTTCACATAAAAATCGACCACAATACCAACCTTGTCCTAAAAATATCTTCATCTCATTCTCTTCTAGTGTTAACATGGATGTAATATCATGTTCTTGAAAGAGGAGCCTTCTAGGGTAATAGGTATAACCTGGCGCATACATCTGTTTCCCTATTTTTACTCCATTTAGTTCAACCTCATACATTCCTAGCGCTGTTATAGTAAGCATTGCACTTTTTATCTCATTGGCTCTAAACTTCTGTCTAAATACTGCCACAGCACCTTCTTTATACTCGCTTTGTGACGTTATAAAATATTCTCTTAGTTCATCCATCTTCTTACCCTCTTTTAAGTGTTGTATTAGTTGTTTCTTCTTTATTGATTAGTGAATTAACCAATTTCTTTTTATATTTCAATTTTTGCTACTTTATCTAGTTCTTTACTTGCATGATATATATTTTCAATTAATTCAAATACATCTTTGATTTTTTCGTCTTGTTTCATAATTGTTGCTGACATTTCTTCACTAAAAGCAGAATGTTCTTCTGAAATAACAGATATATTTTCTGACGCTGCACTAATATCTTTAAAAATGCTAGTAGTTAGTTCAAACATTTTTAATTCTTCCATAATACTATTATCGATTTGATAAAAAGCAGATTTAATATTTCTAAAACTTTCACTAACATCATCAACTATTACTTTACCATATTGAGCTGCTCTATCACCATTTTGAACCTCTAATAAAGCCATTTTAGTTTTCTCTTGAATATTTATAATAATTGAATTAATAGACTGTACTATTTCTGAACTTTGATTTGCTAACTTCTTTACTTCATCGGCTACAACAGCAAAACCTCTTCCTTGATCACCTGCCCTAGCAGCTTCAATAGCCGCATTTAATGCTAGTAAATTTGTTTGAGTAGCTATTTTTGTAATACCTTCAAGAAAAACATTCACCTCATTCATACTTGCATCTAACTCAGAAACAGTATTTAAAGACTCCTCTATTGCATTATTTATCTTTAACATCTGTTCTGTCATTATGGATATCTTATCTTCTCCTTCTACAACAATACTAGTAGCATCGATAGAAACTTTAGATATTTCATTTGTAATAACACTTGTCTTATCTAACATAGTAGTACCTTCAGTAATTAATTGACTCATACCACCTATACTAATAGCCTGCTCTGAGTTTCCTTTTGCAACTTCTTCAACAGTAACTAATATTCCATTACTCATATCAAAAATAGCTTGCAAATTAATAGAAGAACTTGCAATATCATTTTTTAAGTCAGTAGTGCTAGTATTAATAATTTCTAGTGTTCTTTGCAAGTTTTCTAGTAAACTCTGTGCTTTTGCTTCCTTTTTCATAGATTCAATAATTAAATTGCTACTCCATTTGGTAATAAAAAATAAACATATTGCAACTAAAAGAAAAAATGATAAAACCATCATTAAATCTAATGGACCACAATACTGTATCATAAGTATCATTAGCATGGTACTTGTGAGTATACTGGTTGTTAAATAAATTTTATTATTGAAATACATAGATGCTAATGATAAGACCAAAATAAAATAAAAGAATATATAGGTTTTTGAACCTGATGGCATATTCATAACCTGAATTGTTAAAAATAGCAACATGCTAATCAGCAGGAGATAACTAAGTAACTGACCACCTTTTTTCAAGTAATACAAAATACTTGATAGAACGAGTATAACCATTAATGGAATAACCGCAAGTTTAGTATAATTATTCCCACTTAAGACTATATAACCTATATTAACGAATAAATAAATCCATAATATAATCAATAGCACTTTGTTCACTTTATCTTTGTGATTCTGCAAACTATTTACTTTCATATCTAATTACTCCTAACCCTTATCAAATATTGAATATTTAAATTATAATCATTATTACATAAATAAGCGTTCAATATTTAACTATTAGGTTAGTTTATTATACATGTTTTATACTCTTTCCATTAACACAAGAAGCAATACAACCGCCATCACATAATATATCTACTCCGGTTAAATATCCTAGTTTCTCATCTGCTATAAATCTGAATAAATGAGCAATTTCTTCTACTCTTCCATAACGTTTTATCGCACATTTATCTATAAAATCCTTACTAATATCTCTTTCAACTTCTCCCATTGGAGTTTCAAATAAACCAGGCGAAACAGATACTACTCGTATTCCCTTATTCCCGAATTTTTCTGCATCTGTTTTTGCATACCAGATTACAAAGTTTTTAGATATTCCATATGCAATACCTGAGCGATTTTTCTTAGGGAATAGATTAACTCTTTTCATCATACTATTTATAAATTTATTATGATCAACTCTAGATAATCTATATTTTCCACTCGGCATAATTATATTTGGAATAAGATATCCCGACATAGACGACACATCTATAATACAGGAACCTTTACTCATATATTTATAAAAAACATCGTTTACATTGATAGTTCCAAGTGCATTTACTTTCATAATAATATCAGCATCTCCCATATTTGGCGACATCCCTGCTGCGTGTATAACTGTTTTTATAGTACCTAACTTTGCTGCATGTTCTGCCAATTCTTCAACCGATTGATGATTTGATACATCGCAAGGAAATGCTTCCGCTTCAATTCCTAATTCTATTAACTCTTTAATGGCACCTTCTAGTTTGGAAACTGTTCTACCTGATATAATTATATAATGATCAATACCCATTAACTTAGCCGTTGCCAAACCCATTCCACTTCCACCACCTGTAATTATACATATGTCTTTCATATTAATCTCCATTCCACTAAAAACTGAAAACTCAGCGTCAACACTATATTTGCAAATTGAATATATTAACATTATAAAAAATAAAAATGAGTTTTACTCTAATCCCTTTTAAACAACAATTTATTAATTTACTTTTAAGAATTTGCGCATTAACTTTATTGCTAGCTTCGGAGAAAATTTATACATAATGTTCATCAGGTTTGCATCCTTACCAAGGAACATTCTAAATTTATTCTTTTCCATACTTGAAATTATTAAATCAGCTGCCCTTTTTGGAGTTAATAAAAGACTCATTCCTTTTGCATCTACATCACTGGTTTTTATATCAGGATCAGAATTTTTCATGATATCCGTGGCGATACCACCTGGAATAACAACCGATACTCCAACGTTAGTATCCATCAGTTCTGCATATAACCCTTCTGTTAATAATTTCACTGCTGCTTTCGAAGCCCCATATATACTTTGCCCCGGTACAGGAAAAAAACCTCCCATACTTGATACATTTGTTATATGTGCTTCTGGTCTTTTCTTTAACTCTGGTAAAAAAGCTTTTGACATATATAAAGTTCCGTAAAAATTCACATTCATAACTCGGTTTATTTTTTCCATATCTAAATCGTCTACGTTAATAAAAGGTTGAATAATACCTGCATTATTGATTAATCCGTCAATGTGCCCATGGCATAAGACAATAGATTCCACTAATTTTTTTACTACTTCATCATCCGCAATATTAGCAATATGTAAAGTCATTCGTTTACTTTTACCAGATAGTGCATAGGTTTCATTTAACGCTTTTTCATTTATATCAACAGCAGCTACGGTTGCACCTTTATTTAATAAGTTAAGAACTAATTCTCTGCCAACACCGCTTCCTCCACCTGTAACAACAATTACCTTGTTTTTTACTTTCATAATTTTCTCCTTTTATTTATAATAATCTCTTGTTTTATTTTACTTAATTATTATAAAAAAAATATTGGAGACATTTCTATTGTACCTTTGGGAACATTTATATTTCAGGAACTATCACAATCTTTTTAACAATAGCCAAAGCCACTGCTTCTGATCTGGAATTCACATCAAGTTTTCTATAAATATTGGTTAAATGTGCTTTAACTGTTCTTTCAGTAATGCCCATATCCATAGCAATTTCTTTACTAGCAGCTCCCCTTACTATACTTCTTAAGACTACCATTTCTCTTTCTGTTAAAATTGGTCCTATTATATCATCTTTACCATTTTCCATTGCAATTCCTTCTAAAAGAATTGCCTCAACTTCAGGAGATAGATACCTTTCATCTTGCATGGCTGCAAGTATGGTTTTAAACATTTCTTTACTTGTGGAGTCTTTTAACATAAAGCTCTTTACACCGTAATTCATTGCTTTGTTGATTATCCTACTATCATCTGAAGTTGTTAGGACTACAACACGGGTAATATCCTTTAATCTTTCTTTTTCCTGCAAAAATTCTATACCATCCATGATAGGCATAAAAATATCCAATAATATTACGTCGTACTGATAATTCTTTATTAACGTAAGGGCATCTTTTCCATTAGACGCCTCACCAGTTATTTCAAACTTTTCTGTTGTCTCAAATATCAACTTAAGTCCTTCTCTTACAATCGGATGGTCATCAACAATAAGTATTTTTATTTGTTCCATAATCAACTCCTTGTGAACGGTTCATTGATGGGAATAATTAAAGTAATACAGGTTCCATTTTTTATACTACTTTCGATTTCTAATTTACCCTGAATAGCTTTTGCTCTTTCTTTCATTCCGATAATTCCATAATGTCCGTAACTTCGGTAGAAATGTAAATAATCAAATCCAACTCCATTATCTTCAATTCGTATAAATATGTTATCAGTCTCTAATGAACTATTGACGATTATCTTTGATGCTTTTGCGTGTTTCTTTATATTAGAAAGGATCTCACGTACAATATAAGTTATATTTTTATACATTACACTTGAAACGTTTAGGCTGCCATACCTGTTCATAACAAGTTCTAATTTTGTATCCCTTTTAAAAAGTTCTAATTCTTTTTCAATGGCAATATTTAAGTCCTTTATTTCTTCATGATGTACCCTTAAATCTCGTATAATCTCCCTTGCTTCTTTCAAATTTTCTCTTACATGTGTAATAGAATTTTTCGTAATCGCTTTACTTTTTTCTATATTACCTTTTTCAAGATTGATTTCTAATGCTTCTAATTTAATTAAAGCCCCTACTAGTCCTTGTGATAAAGTATCATGAATATCTCTAGCTAATTTCTGTCTTTCACTTTCTCTGGCCATCTCTTCCAATTTGTCATATGCTGTTTCCAATTCTAGCAATAGCTGTTGGGTCTTCTCATTCCCACTCACCTGTCTGGCATACAAATATCCATAAGCCAATATGGAAGAAGTAATTAACATCAATAAGGATATTGAATATAAAAGATTATTTAATCCATCATAAATAATAACAGTGATACAGTAGATATTATAATAATATATGGTGGCATATATCGCTTTTCTCTTATCTTTAAATAAATGTATACTCTGTGTAACAATTAAAGGAATTAATCCTAGGTAAGCCGCTTGGTAATTCTCTTTAATAATAATTGACAAAAGAAATATAACTACTCCTTGAACTATAAAGTATATACTAAATTTATTGTGAAAAATAAGCTCACGAAAAAGATAAAGTGCAATATGTAAAACAATAACTATTGAAAATCCACTTATCGCTTCTACATTCCAATTATGCGTACTTTGAAAAAATACGGTTGCAGTATAAGCTAATAACACTCCGCCAATTATTGGTAGTTCGATGACTAAATGATTTTTATTTGATTCTTTCATATTTCATTATTACCACTCTAAGCTTTCTTAAATTAATTTAAATGATTCATTATTATATCATAGGATAAAAAGAATTTATGTTCTTATATTAGTGAAATGGTCTTTAAATTAGCCACTTATAATAACAAATATATGGGCATATCTAAAAGTATAATTGAAATTTACCCATCCTTTATTGAAAAATACATTAAAAATTTGAATGGATAAATATCTATTGACGAATCCAATAGCTTTTGCTATTATTTCTATACGTTATAACTTAATAATTTAAAGTTTTCTAGGGTTCCGTAGTTTTAACAACTAGTCTGGTCCGAGAGAAAATGCGCAGTTTATCTGTGTTCACGGAAGGACAAAAGCCTGGGAGATATTTTATATCTTTCGGGCTTTTTTTATTTATAACCTAATTATAATGAAATAACTTAATTAAATACAGTTGGAGGAATAAAATTATGAACAATTTTTTTATGAAAGAATGCAGTTTAGAAGACTTGGAAAAAATTAAAATGGTAAGTGAAAAAACATTTTATGAAACCTTTTCTAACGAAAATTCAAAAGAAGATATGGAAAACTACTTGAATGAAAATTTCTCTTATAAACAATTAGAAAATGAAATCAAAACTAATGGTTCATTATTTTATATTGTTGAAAATAACGATAAAGTTGTCGCATACATGAAGCTTAATTTTGATACAGCTCAAACAGAATCAGGACATAATAACACTTTAGAAGTTCAACGAATATATGTATTGAAAGAATATAAAAATAATCATATAGGCAAACAGTTAATACAAAAAGCGATAGAAATCGGTAAAACCAATTATTTAACTTATATATGGTTAGGTGTATGGGAGAATAATATAAATGCCATAAAATTTTACGAAAAGCAAGGATTTGAAACATTTGATACACATATATTCAAACTAGGTGAAGATGAACAAACTGATAATTTAATGCGTCTATTATTGTAATCAAATACAGAGTTGGTTTATTCTTTAAACATTGAATATATTTTTAGTTATATCATTACGAATAAAAAACCGCTACACATATTTTAAAGTAAACTCCTTTTGTTAGATAATAACTTTAACAAAAGGAGTTACTTTTTCATGTAACGGTTTATTTTTGCTTCAGTAGCGTTAGTATTTCTTGCTTATTCTGATTTAATGCAATCGTATATGGTGTTTTACCCATCAAATTAGGTAAGTTAGGATCAGCACCATGGTCAATCATGTAATTTATCATAGTTTTATCAATATGATAAACCGCAACTATTAAAGGTGTATTACCATAATAGTTATTTTTTGTTTTTGTATTGTTATTTAAATCTACAGACAGTTCTAACAACTTGTCTAAGGCTTTATAATTATTTTCACATATCGCATGATTAATCGTATCTCTTGCATTTAAATATGGGGAAAAACCCAATTTGCGAATTAATTCAAAATGATTATACTTGCTTCCCATATAAGTTTCACTATAAGCATTGGTATAAACATGTGATAATACATCTAACTTAGCCTTTTTTTGCACAAGATACACTATTACATCATCATAAGCATATCTAACTGCATATAACAATGCATGTTCATTACCAACATCTAGTTTCGCCTTATGTTCAACAAGAAAATATATTGATTACACATTACACTTATATATAGCAAACATGATAGGTAATATGCTACGATATTGATATCCATCTTCATCAATTAACAATGGTTGGTTAATATCCCACCCTGATTTTATATATTGTTTTAGGGAATCGATATTACCTGATAGAATATCATTCGCAATTGGTTTATCTATTTGGAGTTTTTCAACATTCTCATCAAACACTACGACTTTGTTCCTCCATTACTTTATTTATATATCTTGAGTAGCATGGCTATTACTTTAATCTTTCACATCATCAACTCTTTTTAGTTCAAAACATGTTGCCTCTAATAATAAGATTAATCTATCATTATTAACTACTATAAAACTAACTGGTATGGTAAATTTTTTATAAGAAGACACTCTTATATGTTTTATTTCATCATCTATATTTAAATCTGGGAGATCTATTTTAAATTCTCTATAAAAAGAATCACTGTTATAGCATATGGTTGTAATCTCATAGACTGGATTCTTTAGTTTATATTGATAATCATGATAATTTTCAAAGCCTTTAGAAGAAAATGTGTTTTTACTGATTACGATTTCATCCCCGATAACTTTTTGTCCAGTTGGATATTCTGAAGCATCATTCCATGAATTTGCAAATCCCAATAATTTCTCACCTTCCCATGTTCCATAGAAAAATTTTTCTGTTTCGCCATCCAGCTCCATAATACCTACAAATGGTTCTGATGTATTCTTTGGAATACTTGCAGTATCTAAATTTGTAATATTTTCATTATTTATACCAATTATTTTAAATTCACTGTCCATTTTATAAATCCAAAAATTAAGTGTATAATCGCCAAACATGATTCCACTAGCATTATGAAACGCATATTTTGTGAAAGCAGTTGAAATCGCATTAACAAAATCATCATTCATAATTTTATTATAATTATCAATAAACTCCTGTGACGAATTTATTGTTATTTCCTTGCCATCAATTAATACTTTCATTGGATAGTATATATAATCGGCAATTGCTTGTTTGTCTGCCGAAATCACGTCCTTCTTTAATTTGGTCAAAAAAGTATCCACTTCTTGATTATTTGTATCCAACATTTCATAGAAGTTATCTAAATTATCTCCACAAACATGCCCCATTTTTAGAGCCACAGACAATGGTTCACCATTACTTAGAGTCAATGTTCCTTTGAGTTCGCCAGGTTCATCCCGTGATGTTACAGTACCTATTAGCATATTCTTGGAATCATCTGATAAAGAAATCTCAAAACCATCCAAATTACCAACTAACTTTATTTCATCCTCACTGTTTTTAGCTACATAGAAAGCAGTTATGTTGTTTCCATCTGGATAAATATCCATACGTATTTCTTTGTTTCCTATCGTACCAAAGAAAACATTATGCTTTTTATCTTGAAGGCATGTAATATTTGATTCGACTAAATTATCTGTTTGAGATATATCTGTACTTGGAGTCATTGTTACTATATCTAGATTTTCTTCAATGATTTCTATCATATCATTCGAAGTAGTTGTATCAATAGGTGCCATAGGTGGTTCCACTGACTTAGATGGTTCCATTGACGTAGATGGTTCAGTTGACGTAGATGATTCCATTGTCATAGATGGTTCTATTGACATAGTAGTTCCATCTACAGTTGAATCACTTGATTGTGACCTTACTCCACAACTAACATTAATAAAGCAACATGATGTTATTAATATATATAATAGTAATTTTTTGAACATAAAAACTCCTTTTTAGATAATTCTTGTTCTATCCTTTTACTTTATTTTCCACGAAACAATTTGTCAATTAAATTATAATTTATGTAAAGAAAGCATTATTTATATTTCTATTTCAAATTTTTTCTCATGTGATGCAGCACTATTTATCTATTAATATCTAAACCATGCTTTACAGCATTGTTGTGATATTAGCTTATATTGAAATACATAAAAACCGCTACACAACTTTCGTTACGTAACGGCTTTCAATTTATTGTATAATGGACTTTTACCTTATCCACCATGCTCCGTCTTGCGCCATCTTTTAATGTACAAAAGGTGCAAAGTCGGTTACTACGCTTATAACTTGGAACATCAAACTTCACTCATTTGTTAAGCACTCTTCACATTATGGTTCTAGTATTTTACAGTAACCTTACAGGAATATTTCTTACCACCTACAGTAGCTGTGATTGTTGCTGTTCCTTCTTTATGCGACTCCACTGTTCCCTTTTGTGATATTGTAGCAACTGATTTATTGCTAGTTGACCATTTCACTTCGGAGGACTTTGCATATTTAACAAAAAGAAAGTCTTCATCATAGTACCCTAAAGTTACTTTTGTCATATTTAAAGAAGGTTCCTTAACCGTAATATTACAGGTATACGACTTATCCTGATACGTTGCCGTAATGGTTGTAGTCCCTGAACCAACTGGATTTACCATACCATTTTTTACTGTTGCAACTTTGGTATTGCTTGATTTCCACACAACTTCAGCATCAGCTACAGAACGTTGAAATTCATCCTCAAGCTTTAACTTTTTTCCATACCAAGTAGTATAAAGCGTCAGATTACTACTATTCAATGAATAGCTAGGTAGGGCAATTCTTTTTCCAGCATTACCGGTGTAATCATTCAACCAGTCATATTGGGATTCCTGTGGGTAGTAAACAGTTATATTTTCTGTATCTGCTCTACCAAAAATATAGCTACCATCTTCCAAAACACTGGACATATAAAAGTCCTTCAATGGGCACATGTCCATTGCATACTCTGCAATATAGGTTACACTGCTAGGAATTACAAGGGAAGTAATTGATGTACCAGTCAATGCATTATCCTCCAAACGCTTCAATTTGGAAGGTAAACGAACGTATTTCACTGAATTAGAATCTTGGAACATCCAGGTTCCGATTTTTTCAACAGAATCAGGGAAAACAACAGAAGTAAGTTTAGGACAATATCGAAATGCTCCTGATGCTACCTCCTTAACTGAGTTACCCAAATCTACACTTTTCAAATTTGAACATGACCAAAATGCATCTTCATCAATACGGATTATGGTATCAGGAAGGAAAATATCCGTTACCTCTTCATTTCCTGCAAACGCTTCATCATTAATGATACGAACCGAATCCGGTACAATTGCTACACCAGTGGCTTTTGTGGCATCAATTAAAACTCCATTGATTGTAACATATGGATTTCTTGCTTGTTGGGCAAATAACCAAGGTGTCTCATCAAATATTCCTGCCTCTATATTGGTTGTTTTTGATAAAAAATTAAGTTTTCGAATAAATGTATCGTAAAATGCTCCACTTTCTATCGAAGTTACTGATTCAGGAATTGTAATTTCCTCCAGATCATTACATCCTACAAATGCCCAATAAGGTATGACTGTAAGCTTCTTAGACAATCTTATCTTGTTCAAATTACTACAGCTGCGAAATACATCATCACCCATCAAGGTGACGTTATCATGCATCACCACCTCTTCTACATTTTCATTTATAAAGAAAGCTGCTCCAGCAATACTTGTTACCTTATCTGGAACCACAAACTTTGCTTTCTTATATTCAACTGCATCCAAAAGATAATTATCTTTAATCGCAACCTTATCCTTGTTATATAAAGACTTTAAGAAAGGGGTATCAGTAAAAACATCCTCATTAAAACGAACATTTTTTCCTAAAATAGTTACATTCTTTAATGTCTTTAATTCAGCAAAAGCATACGCGTCTACCAAATCCACAGATTTAGGGATAGTAACTGTCTCAAGTTTAGTGCCAGAAAAACAGAATGACCCTATTCTTTCCAAACCTTCATTCATGTTAACAGTTTTTAACTTCGAGCAATTGTAAAAAGTATGATGCCCAGCGTTCTTTAATGTACTTGGAAATGTAACTGAAACTACATCACTGCCGCCAAAAGCGCTATCCATAAGGACTTCATCCCGCCCTAACTCGGTAATTCCTTCAGGAATTGTAACATTTTCTTCGTCACCAAGATAAGCGAGAAGAATTGTTCCCTTGCAATAAAAGTCACCTACACGATATTGTTCCTCTTTTAACATACTGGCATAATCAAAATTATACGGGTCATCTGAAATTTTCTCCGCTCCACCATAAAAAAATTCATTTAGCCCTGAATCTGACTGTTCGTAGTCACTTTCTGCATATGCTACCGGAATACTTACGGAACAACATAAAGTAACAACAAGCAATACTGCTATTATTTTAGATACGTTAACTAATCCTTGTCTTTTCATAACCTTCTCCTATTCTCTACTTTGTATACACCTTCATCTTTAACAGCCTTTGCGTAGTTTAACTAACCTCCATTATTTGTATTATAAATACCATAATATACCATATCGACCATTTTCTAAATAATATTATATTTCTCGATAATAATCAAGTAATTTATACATTATTCTACTTATCTTTGTGTAAGATTCTTCCAGGTAAATCTTGATTGTTAGTCTACCACTAAAGTATTTTTAAAATAAAAAAACCGTTACATGACTAAGTCATGTAACGGTTTTCTATTTTATTGGAATTAATCCATTGTGTATGGCATTAAAGCGATATGTCTTGCTCTCTTGATTGCTACTGTAAGAGCTCTTTGATGTTTAGCACAGTTTCCTGTGATTCTTCTAGGAAGAATTTTACCTCTTTCAGATACATATCTTTTTAATTTGTTAACATCTTTATAATCAATTCCTGTATGATTTTTGTCTGCACAGAATACGCAAACTTTCTTTCTTCTACGAGTGGTTCTTCTCTTCATTGGAGAATCGCCTTTATCGTTTCTATCGTTTCTATCATTCTTATTAAATGACATAACTAGACCTCCTTATCCGATGAATACATAAATGTATTATTTTAATATTATTCTTAATGCTTAATTAAATGGTAATTCTTCGTCTAATCCATCAGGGATATTCATAAATCCATCACCAGCTGCCTGACTAGGTGCAGGTCTGCTTGTTTGTTGGAATCCAGATTCTCCACTATTAGATCCTTTGCTTTCTGCAAATTCTGTTTCTTCAACAACAACGTCAGTAGTATAAACTTTCTGACCATCTTTGTTTGTATAACTTCCAGTTTGAATTCTACCAGTTACAGCAATCTTAGTTCCTTGTTTTAAGTATTTTTCAGCAAATTCAGCTGTTTTACCAAAAGCTACACAATTGATAAAATCTGCATCTGGTTCCCCAGGTCTTTTGAATCTACGATCAACTGCTAAGGAAAATCTTGCTATAGCTAATGAGCTCTCTCCTTGAGAGTAACGAACTTCTGGATCTCTGGTAAGACGACCAATCAAAATGACTTTATTCATATTAAGGAATACCTCCTTCTATTATGCGTCCCGTCTAATGCATAAGAATCTGATAACATTTTCCATAATGCGAACACGATCTTCTACTTCGCCTGGGCATGTTGAATCAGCATCGAATTGGATGAAATAATAGAAGCCTTCTTTCATTTTTTGAACTTCGTAAGCTAATCTCTTCTTACCCCATTCATCAACAGTAGTAACTGTGCCACCGAATCTTGCGATAAGATCTTTTACGGCGTCAACTGTTGCAGTTCTGGCTTCATCTTCGATTTTTGCATTTACAACTAAAGCTAATTCATATTTGTTCATAGTTGTGTGCACCTCCTTTTGGTCTCTGGCCCTTTATCGCAATGCCCATCAATGGGTTCATTGACATATGGAATAGCGCATCTATCCATCTGTGTGTAAAGAGCAAGGAAATAATTGTATGACATATCACGAATATATATTTTAGCATAACTTGACAAGCTTGGCAAGAGTTAATTTATAATTTGAAATTATTAAATGAATTGCTTAATAGCTATGTTTATTCATTCACTTAAATATATAATAAAATTGTTTTTGGACTTACTGAATTATTTAATCAAAATAATCAGCTAGCACTTCTTTTACCGTACGAATTTTATTTTCCATGTAAGCATAAGCCCCACAGAATAGCAAACCTTCGTAGGTATTACCTTTCGCAGAATTAACTAATGCATCCGTGATACAATAAGGTGTCTCTGCAGGATTACAGCTTTTAATACAACTGTGACATCTCTTTGGAGCAATTCGTCCTTGAATGGCTTTATCCATAAACGCATTTTTTATCGCTCTTCCTGGCATTCCCACAGGGCTTTTTACAATGATAATATCTTCTTCTTTACTATTTATATATGCTTCTTTGTACTGCATATCTGCATCACATTCTACGGTAGTAACAAATTTTGTTGCAACCTGAATTCCATCTGCTCCAAGGGATAGATAATGTTCCATATCCTGTTTGTCCCTTATTCCACCTGCAACGATTACTGGTATTTCTTTACCATATTTACTTCCATAATCTTTTGTTAATTCGATGATGTTTTTTATTTCTACATCATAAGCAGCATCATCAATATTTTCTAATTGTTCTGGTGAAAAACCTAGATGCCCACCCGCTTTTGGTCCTTCAATAATAACTGCATCCGGGGTAGTATTATTCTTTTTATCCCACATTTTTAATATAACAGATGCTGATTTTAAAGAAGAAACAATGGGAACTAGTTTTGTCTGAGTTCCTTTGGCAA
This sequence comes from Anaerocolumna sp., assembly GCA_029239975.1. Lineage (GTDB taxonomy): Bacteria > Bacillota > Clostridia > Lachnospirales > Lachnospiraceae > Anaerocolumna. The sequence continues at coordinate 917 of JARBTX010000015.1, read as the reverse complement.
GCTCCGGCAAATCAATTGGCAATCCAGCTCCTGATATAATCAAATCAATTCCATGTTTTATGGCTTCTTTGACGTAATGTGCGTAGTGTTGCGTTGCTACCATAATGTTAACGCCAAGTATACCCTTAGGAGCTATGTTTCTTGCCCTTTTTATATGTTCTCCAATCATTCGAAGATTTGCTTCTAATGGATTTTTATCATAATCCGGTTCTGTAAAACCGATTTGTGCGGTTGAAATCACTCCGATTCCACCTTCTGCTGCCACCGCACCAGCCAATGAACTTAAACTGATACCAACACCCATTCCACCTTGGATAATTGGGAGTTTTGCTGTAAGATTTCCGATTTTAAGTGCTTTGTGCATGTTACCTCATTTCTATGCCTAGACCGCATATTAGTTTTTTCTATGAAACTATTATCTCTTTATAATAGATCATTTATCAGTTTCATAAATCTATACACTTTTTATCCGTAAATCTTGCAATTTCAATATATTAAATTGTAGTTTATACTATGATTCTGTAATCAAAAAATATATTTCATGTATTCTTATAAAACAATTATGCTAAACAACTCTATGCAAACAACTCTATGCAAAACAACTCCATGCAAAATTACTATTTTTAAAACTACTCTATGCAAAATTACTATTTTTAAAACTACTCTATGCAAAACAAGTGGTTTAAAAGTTATACTTTTAAACCACTTGTCATATTGCTATACATATCAGAAATACTACTAAATTTCTTTTAATAACACATCCACTTCTTTTCTTTTCGGCATTTCAGGTTCTTCATCTGGATATCCAAGAGAAATTAAAGCTGCAACTTCTTCTGTATCAGGAATGGATAAAACCTCTGCTATTTTTATTTCATCAAAATATCCCATGATTACAGTTCCAAGTCCTTGTTCCTTTG
>JARBTX010000114.1 GCA_029239975.1 Anaerocolumna sp. | reverse complement strand
ATATTAAGTGTTATCAAAGATATGGGATTAAAAGATCCTTATGTTGGTCAAACATCTTTAATTACTGGAGAAATTGCAGATGATATTACTTACTACTATGCAAACTCTGAGCAAGTTCCATCATCAGTAGCCTTAGGTGTATTAATGAATAAAGAAAATACAGTAAAACGAGCAGGTGGTTTCATTATTCAATTAATGCCTTTTGCTGAAGATGACGTTATTGATAAATTAGAGAAAAAGATTAGTGAAATTTCGTCCATTACAAAGTTATTAGATGATGATATGTCACCTGAGCAGATTCTAGATCATATCTTAGGTGAGTTTGGACTTGAAATTTTAGATACGATGCCAACGCAGTTTTATTGTAATTGTGACAAAGAACGTGTTGAAAAAGCAATTGTTAGTATTGGTAAGGACGATATCCAAGATATGATTAATGATAATGAACCGATTGAAGTAAATTGCCATTTCTGTAATACGCATTATAATTTTACAGTTGATGAATTAAAAGATATTCTAAGTAGAAAGTAAAATTTTTATAGCGCAAATTATACATTTTCTAAAAAAAAAGTGTGAAAAATCTTACATCAAAAAAAGTAAATAATACAAATAGGATATAAGTTTTGACATTGTTAAGTTAATAAATTAATGCTAGAATCGATGTAGCATGTACTAATTTGCAAGTTATTGGCTTGGGGATTTATACCGGGAAAAATTTTTATAAAAATTCAGACTAATTTTTTAAGTATAGTAAACCAATCCATAGAATTTAAATATAAAGGAGAATAGGCAATGAATTACGGTTATTTTGATGAAGCGAATAAAGAATATGTCATTACCAAACCAAACACACCAGCTCCATGGGCAAACTACTTAGGATCACCAGAATATGGTGCAATCATTTCTAACAATGCAGGGGGATACAGCTTTGTTAAGAGTGGTGCTAACGGAAGAATCAGCCGTTATATCTTCAACAGTGAAGATAAGCCAGGTAGATACATTTACTTAAGAGATGATGAAAGTGGAGATTACTGGTCAGCTTCTTGGCAACCAGTTGGTAAAGATTTAAATGAGTATAAGAGTGAGTGCCACCATGGTACTGCTTATACAAAATTAATGGCAGAATATGCAGGAATTAAATCCGAAGCACTTTACTATGTTCCATTAAATAAAACTTATGAAGTATGGAGATTAAAGGTTACAAATACATCTGATAAACCAAGAAAGATCTCTACATTTGGTTATATTGAGTTCACAAATGAGAACAATTATGAAAATGATCAAGTTAACTTACAATATACATTATTTATAACTAGAACATATTTTAAAGGAAATAAAATTCTTCAAGCAATCAATGAAAACACTGGTAAGAATGCAGATGGAACAAACTTCAAAGAAAGATTCTTTGGCCAAGTTGGTGCTCCAGTTGTATCTTACAATGGTGATAGATCTGCTTTCCTTGGTGGTTACAGAAGTTATGGCAACCCAATCGCCGTTGAAAGCGGAAAGTGTGATAATGTATTAAATTATAACTCTAACGGTTGTGGTGCTCTTCATTCCACATTAGAATTACAACCAGGAGAAACAAAAGAAATCGCTTATGTATTAGGACAATATAATGATGTACAATCTGCACAGATTTTAGATTCATATGCTGATCTTTCTGTTGTTGAAAAAGAATTACAAGAATTAAAATCTTACTGGCATGGCAAATTAGCGAACTTACAAGTTCAAACACCAAGCGATTCTTTCAATAGCATGATTAATACATGGAATGCTTACCAATGCTTTATTACATTTATCTGGTCAAGAGCAGCATCCTTTATCTATTGTGGTCTTCGTAATGGATATGGTTATAGAGATACCGTTCAAGATATCCAAGGTATCATCCACTTAGATCCAGAGATGGCAGCAGATAAGATTCGTTTCATGTTATCCGCTCAAGTTGATAATGGTGGTGGTCTTCCATTAGTTAAATTCAATCACAATGCAGGACATGAAGATACTCCAGATGATGCTTCTTATGTTCAAGCAACAGGACATCCTGCATACCGTGCTGATGATGCATTATGGTTATTCCCAACTGTATTAAAATACATTGCTGAAACTGGTAATAAAAATTTCCTTAACGAAGTAATTGTATATGCTAATGGTGGTGAAGGTACTGTTTATAACCATTTACAAAGAGCAATTCAATTCTCTATGGAAAGAATGGGAGATCACAAAATGCCAGCTGGTCTACATGCAGACTGGAATGACTGCTTAAGACTTGGTAAAAAAGGTGAATCTACATTCGTAGCACTTCAATTATTCTATGCAATGACAGTTCTTCGTGGCTTTGCAGAAGACTTAAAAGATTCTGAATACGTTGCATACTTAGATAAAGTACAAAAAGAATTAGGCGATACAATCCAAACGATCTGTTGGGAAGAAGACAGATACATCAGAGGTATCAAAGAAGATGGTCAAGTAATCGGTTCTAAGAAAGATCCAGAAGCTAATATGTGGTTAAACCCACAATCTTGGGCTGTTATTAGTGGATTAGCTTCAAAAGAACAAGCTGAAAAAGCTTTAGAATCCGTACACAGAGAATTAAATACACCTTATGGTGTAAGAGTAATGGCTCCTTCTTATGTTGATCATGCATTTGATGGCGCACTTGCAATTTTATTTAACCCATCCACGAAGGAAAATGGCGGTATCTTCTCTCAACCACAAGGTTGGATTATTTTAGCGGAATCCTTAATGGGCCATGGTAATAGAGCATTTGAATACTTTACAGAAAGCTCTCCAGCTTCTCAAAATGACAAAGCTGAAGTTCGTATATTAGAGCCATATGTACATGGACAATTCACAGAAGCAACAGAAAGTCCATTTGCAGGACGTTCTCACGTTCATTGGTTAACTGGTACTGCTTCCACAGTTATGGTTGGTTGTGTAGAAGGTATCTTAGGTTTAAGACCTGATATCTACGGTTTATTAGTAGCTCCATCCATCCCAAGTGATTGGAAAGAATTCTCCATGACAAAAGTATTCCGTGGTAAGAAGTTAAACATCAAAGTTCAGAATCCAAATGGAGCTGAAAGCGGATGTAAAGAATTCTACCTAAACGGAGAAAAATTAGATAGAAATTACATCCCAGCAGATAAGATGCAGGATGAAAATGAAGTATTATTAGTAATGTAATTTGAATGGTTATTCTATCATAGAAAAAAAGAACCGATTTAGTAAATCGGTTCTTTTTTTTGCGTTATTTTATATGCCTTAGGGGTAAACCATACTTTGCCTAAGAATTATGTGTTTTTCATTGCATATCATAAAATTTTCAATTATAATATGTAAATATATACCAATGAAAATACTAAATGCTTTTGTATGAGAAATTCAAATAAAAGAAGTATAAAGGAGATTATTATGGATAATTTTACATATGTGTATCCAAATCAAAATAATATAAATGCTACAATAACTATAGGTAGTATTATTGCTTGGATTGTTCTAATTGCTGGAATAGTAATAGGAAGTTATCTATTGTATTTAATCATTAAAGCGTTAAGGATTTACATAAAAAAGAATTCTTAAAACTTCCGTTTTATAGATGTCTAGTTAATTTATATATCTGTATAAATGTAATAGGAGTTAAGAATTCAATTTAAAAATCATAAAACTTAAATATGCAGCAAAACAACACCAAAGAAGATAAGGTATTTGTAAATATGCGGCTATTGGTTTTATTTGATAAAAAATTAATATCATTAATAGTATCAAAAAGATCAATAGTAAAATCCACAAAAATCCTAGGAAATACAAATTTAAACCAAAAAAGATTGGTGACCATAAAAAATTAACAAATAATTGAATAAAGTAAATACGTAAAGCTTTATTTTTTAATACTGAATCAGAGGTATAGATTAAGTAAGAAGATATTCCCATAAGTATATAAAGAATGGTCCAAACAATCGGAAATAGATAGGAAGGCGGACTTAATGGTGGTTGTTTTAAAGTACTATAATCAGTTGCGGTATTACCGGCTAAGAGACTTGATAATAAGCCGATAGCGATTGGGATTAAGATAAAGATAATTAGAGTGCTAATGTTAGATTTCTTTGTAATAATGAACACCTCCTTAACGGTTCATAAACATAAAGGTATGAAGAAAAACGTTCTTGATAATAGTATATTTATAAGTTTTTTATTTAGAATGGAGAGTGTTATTAAAAATCAACAGAATCAATAAAGCAATTAGAAAGTTAATAAATTGATGATTTACGTAACGAATTAATTGAAATATATATTGTAGCTATATTGTTGCTATATTTTTGGTGCAAGATAAAATTAAGTTTGGGGTGAGTACAATTAAGATTAATCGATTAAATGTCTTAGGAATAATATTATTTATTTTTAATTTTATAGGATTATTGACATTAATTATTTTATATGTAAAAAAAGATTATAATAGTATTTATTCGGATGATTTTTATGGATTTTTAGTTTATTATAGTCTTTATAAATTCTTTGTAGCTTTTATATTGTTTCAGATTATTGGAATTGTTTTTATGTTATTACCTGACGATGGACTAACGAAAATAAAGCAAACTTTTATAACGATTAAGAATAAAATAAAAAATTTTTGGCGTGATTTATAAAATAATAGGTGAGAAGAATAGCAAATAACGTTCTTCTCACCTATTTTTATGTACTTTAAAACTTGCATAGAGTTACATAAATTACAATAACATGTCAAGTCTATGTAGTGTATTTTATGATTTATAAATTCTATTATCTTGCTATATCGATGGTTTGTTGTAGGTCCTGAAATAGCTCATGATATCTTAAATTGCTATTCTTAAACATGGTTACACCAGCTCGCATGGATATTGGTATTGATTGGTCATCGCTATAGATAACAGAACCGTTTAAGTTTAGGATTTTCTGAATTAATTGTTCCACTTTTTCTTTATCCGATAAACCAGTTACTAAGGCAAATTCATCTCCACCTATTCGGAATAATAACATATCATCATCTGCATTTTCATCAATTCTTTTTAAGCATTCTAGTATTGCTTTATCACCAGCTTCGCGACTTATTTCATTTATTGGAGTTAAATTAATAATATCAAAACAAATAATATAGGTATCTAATTTACTTTTTAAAACGTCATATAATTCAGATATATCCACTTTTTTACGATCCAAAGTACTACCTCCTGAGTAATCAAATATTATTTTTGGAAATATACCGGTAAATTTCCAAGTATGTTTAAAGTTAGAAGGAGAAGTTCCCCATAATTTTGAAAAGGCTCTTGTGAAAACTTCTGGCGAATTATATTGATATTTTATAGCAATATCTATGACTGATAAATCTGTATCCAATAAATCTTTTGCTGCATGAGTTAATCTACGCTTCGATATATATTCCTTTAAGGTATGATGAAACGCATAACGAAAGTTCTTTTGTAAACTAGATAGGGAAGAATAACAATTGGCTGCAATATCTTCCTGAGTTATGGGTTCACATAGGTTTTCTTCAATATAATTAATAGCATCAGACAGAATATATAGATTTTTCATTGGTTCACCACCTTTTCTTATTACTTACGATATCGTAATTGTATTATAACATTTAGCAGATATATTTACTTGATTTTTTGAGTAAATTTGTAAGTTAATTTAAATGAAGTGTTTTGACAATTATCTATGGGAATGTCAAAGTGAACTCTTATTGATTTGATTGAACCAATGATTTAATCATTATTGTGAAATTATTTAGGTTGAAATTTTCGTAAATTTTCGATAAAATTAGTTTGAGTTAATGCCAAAGTATAATGATGTTGGGGTCATAAGCCCTAATAAAAAAACGCTTGGGCGATTTGTATAAAGCAATAGAATGAACGCGCCTATGTAAATGTATTAGATGTTTTTATTATCTGGAGATTGTGTTATATCATAAAACAGATTTGTCCTTGCGTAGCGAGTTATCTGTTTTATGATATATCTAACACAAATATGTAGATAACTAGAACATCTAATACATGAGATCGAAGCATGAGTTTTTTGGTTTGTGCAAATTGCCATTGCCACAGCATTAATTGGGCTTATGAGCCCAGCATCATAAAATGAATACCAAAATAAAACCGAAGGCTGGTATGTTATAATGACAAAATATACGTTAGGACGTAACGAATTTAGAACTTTTGAGGATGGAATGGAAAAGGAATGGTTGTTAACCAATGGAATTGGTGGATTCGCAAATCAAACAATTATTGGTGCCAATAGCAGAATTTTTAGTGGATATTTAATTGCTTCCATGCATCCACCGGTGGATAGAATGCTGATATTTGCAAAAACTCATGAAGCAGTTAAGGTTGGTGAGAAAGAATACGATTTTGCAGCACAATCCTACATAGGTACGAAACGAGAAGGACAACATTATTTAAACCGTTTTGAACTTGATGTATTACCTACTTTTATTTATGAAGTAGATGGATTTCAAATGAGAAAGACCATAGCACTTGAATATGGAAAGAATACAGCAGTGGTATGTTATAAACTAAAAGCAGGAAGTAAGGATACAACAATAGCAATTACTCCATGCTTTAACTTTAGACCATTTGGAGATGTAACCGAACGAAATCAATTAGAATTTAAACAGACACTTGTAGAACAAACTATTGGTGGGCATTTATTATTAAAACCAGATAGATATTCGGATATGACGGTAGATTTTTATGCATCAAAGGGAGAATTTTATGATCGTAGTTTAAAACCTACGTCTATGGCAACGCCAAATTATATGATAGAAGAAAATGAAGTTTATCCAATGGATAATCGCAATGGATTTTTAGGTGTTGATAACCACGCTACTCCATATGATATCTTAGTTCATTTAAAACCATATGAAGAAACTATAATGTTCTTAAGTTGTAGCGTTCATATGGATAAAGATAATATAGATATCTTAAATCAAACTGTTAAAGATGGCTTTATGGTGGCTAATGAATATAAGGAACGTATGAATGAATTAATGGAGCGTATTCCATATAAGAATAGTTTGGCAAAAAAGCTTGCTTGGGCAGCAGATGCTTTTATCGTAAATCGGGAATCCACTGGGTTAAAAACCATACTTGCAGGATATCCTTGGTTTGCGGATTGGGGTAGAGATACCATGATAGCGTTGCAAGGACTAACTCTTAGCACTAGACGATTTGATGATGCAAGAGATATCTTAGAATCCTTCTCTAGGTATGTAAAAAATGGTATGATTCCAAATGTATTTCCAGGTAATGCAAAAGAAGAACCACAATATAATACCATTGATGCGTCTTTATGGTACTTTTATTCTGTATACAAATATCTTAATTATACAGGGGAACCTACGGATTATGAATTTATTAGAGTGAAAATTTATCCATGCTTGAAAGAAATAATAAATGCATATAAAAATGGAACGTTGTATGGTATCAAAATGGATGAAGATGGCTTAATACAAGGTGGCAGTGATTTAGATCAGCTTACTTGGATGGATGTTAAAGTTGGCAACTGGGTAGTAACACCAAGACATGGTAAAGCAGTGGAGATAAATGCGTTATGGTATAATGCTTTAATGGTGATGGGATTTTTAGCAGATAAGTTTGGTGAAGATAAAGAAGAATATGTTATGTTATCAGAACAGATAAAAGAGTCGTTTGTGAATAAGTTTTGGAATGAAAAGTTAGGGTATCTTTATGATGTAATATCTTATGAGACAAATGATGACGTAACTAATTCTATAGATGTTACTGATAATATTAACAACGGTGAAGAAATTCATACAGGTAGCAATAGTAGAAAAGAAGTTTTTGACAGTAAAATTCGCCCAAATCAAATATATGCTGTATCATTACCATTTACCATGTTAGATAGAGAGAAAGAGAAAAGAATCGTACAAGTGGTACGTGAACATCTATATACTCCTTATGGACTTAGATCTTTATCATATGAAGATAAGGATTATAAACCACAGTATATTGGCAAGTTAATCTTACGTGATGGTGCATATCACATGGGAACAACCTGGGGTTATTTACTGGGAGCTTTTATAACTGCATTCTGTAAAGTAGGAGAATACAGTAAGGAAGTAGTTATGGAGGCAAAAGAAATGTGTGAATACATGGAAGATCACATGAATGATGGCTGTTTAAATGGAATTGCTGAGATTTTTGATGGTGACTTTGCATGTACCAGCAGGGGCTGTTATACACAGGCTTGGAGTGTTGGTGAAGTGTTAAGGGCGTATACAGAAGATGTGTTAGAGCATATGTAGAAAATATTTGTTTAGACAAAATGAAATAAAACGTAATGATTATGAGTCAAGTTGAAATTGGAAGTATTAACTGATTCTTTGATACAATGGCGAAGATATTCATATTTATTTTTGATAATTAATCATAATTCAATGTAAAAAAATACTTACATTTCTGTAAGTATTGATATTTTAATTATATAGGATTATTGGCTAGGAGGTTTATCTAGCATCTTAGGTACTCATAAAGAGTATGTCGGGAACCATTTCCGACCACAATAATCCTATATAATTAAGCTTCAATGTGTGTCGTCTGATGATAAGGAACATGCTTTCTTACTCTCGTTTGCAGTATAGGAATACGTTTCTTCATTAGATAATGATTATTAGTCCAAACTAAATAAAATCTACTTACTTTATTTAGTTAAATACCCCTTATCGTTTTTTACATAGGAGCTTTTTTCTAAAAATGTATAGTAATAAGACAATATAAACATAAATACTTGTATAGTATATATAACAAGTCTCTCTGATAGACCCAAAACATTTAATTGCATAGCCATTGAAATTGGATTAAACATTCCAAACAAAGTAATTAGGATAGCAAAAAACAAACTAATTTTCCCTAACCTTTTTATATTCTCCTGCTTCAAGTATCCCAATGAAATCAAGAAAGAAGAAGCTATTGTTGTAAATACAACTACTACAGTAACAATAATGTGCATCATGTTTTGAAAATTCATCACTGTCTTATCCCCAGTTAAAGGGAATAGACTATATCCAAAAGCCGAGGAAAGCTGCATGATTAATAAAATCAAATATCCAGTTTTCAATAAACTGTGATACTTATTAAATGCTTTTATAACTAGGGCTAGTACCATCAAAATCATGCATATACTGTAGATTAAACTTAATATCCTCAATAATTGTGCATTCGGCGCACCATCTGCAGTAAGGGAACTTATATCCATTGTAATAGGATTATAGTCTGCCCATAGAATATTTCCTAAAATAGTATGAATAAAATAAAATATCGCTCCAATCATACCTAAAGGAATTAAACATTTTTCAATCTTCATCATTTCCATCCCTCTATAATATTAAAAAATTTTATATTGCTCTTTTAAAACCCTTGTTTTTCTAAGCATTCAAATAATCTTATCTCACAGTATGATCTTTTATTTTCGTCCATCTCATATTTTCTTGGTGCTAGTTCTTTATGGATATTTCCAACCATAAGGTAAATCACTCTACTTGCCCTGGTCGCCACCTTCGCATCATGGGTAACAATAAAGACAGTGGAATCTTCTGCGTTGACACTGTTTATAATATCCATTACTTCTATAGTGGTGCTACAGTTCAGTGTATAAAAAGTTCTGTTAACACAAAAATTTATTTCCTACTTTATAACAATAAAAAATAATATTACTCATTATATTACAAGTATAAAATTAATTCCACCAATATTTAACACATATTATTAGATTAATATCGCAAGACTAAATGCAGCTTATATATATATTAAAACTGAATTTACTTTTTCATTCAACAATTTTCATTTAACATATCTTTTACCTATTTACATAGAATATTTGTTCCGTTATGATGATTTTTAATTGAGGTATTCATAATGGAAAAGATTATATTAGCGTTTATGGATGTGAAATAGATGCTCTTTCATTTAACCTTGAAAAATAAGCATTAATCATATAACTCTAAGCTTTATTAGTCAAACTTATTAATTTGATTAGGAGAAAATAATGGTATTTGGCCGTTATAAGACAAATAACTATTGCTAAAGTTATGGGGTTCGATATAATATAAGTGTGAAGTTTGAAACAATTAGTAATTCATCACCAAGATATTTTGAATGAATTTTACTATATTTGCAAAGCAGAAAACTATGATTTATAGCGTGATTCACACGCAGATAGGAGCCAGACATGAACAAATTAGACATGCTTTATGAAGGAAAAGCCAAAAAGGTATTTAAAACAGATGTAGAAGATGTTTATATCGTTGATTATAAGGATGATGCTACTGCATTTAACGGCTTAAAGAAAGGTACTATCATTGGAAAAGGTGTTATCAATAACAGAATGTCCAATCATATCTTCCAGATTCTTGAAAAGGAAGGCGTACCAACTCACTTTATAGAGGAACTAAGTGACAGAGAAACGGCTGTAAAGAAAGTGGAAATTGTACCACTTGAAGTTATTGTACGTAATGTTTCAGCAGGCAGCTTTGCGAAAAAACTTGGTATGGAGGAAGGCATTAAATTACAATGCCCAACTTTAGAATTTAGTTATAAGAACGATGATTTAGGTGATCCAATGATCAATGATTATTATGCTATGGCTCTTGGATTAGCGACCAAAGAAGAAATTGATGTTATTACAAAATATGCATTTAAAGTAAATGAAGTACTTTGCAACTATTTTGCAGAGTGTGGAATCGAATTAATAGATTATAAAATTGAGTTTGGTAGAAGCAAGGGAGAAATTATTCTTGCTGATGAAATATCACCAGATACTTGCAGACTATGGGATATTCAAACTCGTGAGAAATTAGATAAAGACCGTTTTAGAAGAGACATGGGTAATGTGGAAGATGCTTATCAAGAAGTATTAAAGCGTTTAGGTCTTTCCAAATAATAAGCGAAAGTGGACATTAAGCATAACTTATTGTCCACTTTTCTACCTAAGAATTACGATTTCAGTTATAAATTTGTTATGATATAATGAATATGGGTAAATACGATTCATTATTTAATAAATATACGAATTATGATAGAACCTAGATATATATAAAATTTATCGTCACCTTTTGGAATAAGATCTATAAAAAGTATTAATAGACGTAATTTGATATAGCGGAAATTAGAAAGGAACAGCGATGAACAATAGTAACATTACAACCAATTATATTTCTGATGAAATTCATGAAGAATGTGGCGTCTTTGGAATCTATGATTTAGATGGAAATGACGTGGCAACTTCTATATATTATGGATTGTTTGCTCTTCAGCATAGGGGGCAAGAAAGTTGTGGTATTGCAGTAAGTGATACAGAAGGTCCTAAGGGAAGTGTAAAAGCACATAAAGGAATGGGGCTTGTGAATGAAGTTTTTACACCTGAAGTATTTGACAAGCTAAATGGAAACATTGGTGTTGGCCATGTTAGGTATTCAACAGCTGGTGCTAGTACACATGAGAATACACAACCTTTGGTTTTAAATTATGTAAAAGGAACGTTAGCATTAGCTCATAACGGAAATCTCATTAATACTCCAGAATTAAAAGATGAATTGGCTTATACAGGCGCAATATTTCAAACAACCATTGATTCTGAAGTTATAGCATATCATATAGCAAGAGAAAGACTTAAAACAGGAAGCGTTGAAGAAGCTGTTAAAAATGCAATGCTTAAATTAAAAGGTGCTTATTCCTTAGTTATTATGAGTCCAAGAAAGTTAATTGGAGCTAGGGATCCTTTTGGTTTTCATCCTTTGTGTATCGGTAAAAGAGAAAATACCTATGTATTAGCATCGGAGAGTAGTGCGCTAGATGCTGTAGATGCTGAATTTGTAAGGGATGTGTTACCTGGAGAAGTAGTAATGATTAATAAAGATGGAATACATTCCGATTTATCCATGGCACAACCGAAAAAAGCGAAATGTATCTTTGAATATATCTATTTTGCTAGACCGGATAGCTGTCTTGATAATGTTAGTGTATATAATTCAAGAATTATGGCAGGTCGTATCTTAGCACAAACTCATCCAGTAGAAGCAGATCTTGTAGTTGGTGTACCAGACTCTGGTAATGCAGCAGCTATGGGGTATTCCTTTGAATCTGGAATACAATATGCCACTGCATTTGTAAAAAACAGTTATGTAGGTAGAACATTTATTAAACCAAAGCAATCTATGAGAGAATCTAGTGTACGTATTAAATTAAATGTATTAAAAGATGTAGTGAAAGGTAAGAGAGTTATCATGATCGATGATTCCATTGTTCGTGGTACTACTTGTGAAAGAATTGTAAGAATGCTAAAAAATGCAGGTGCAACAGAAGTTCATGTTCGTATTAGTTCACCACCATTTTTACATCCTTGTTATTTTGGTACAGATGTACCTAGTGATGATCAGTTAATTGCACATAATAATACGGTTGAGCGTATTCGTGAAATGATTGGTGCTGATTCTCTAGGATATCTTGGAGTAGATCGATTAAGTGAATTAATAGGTGGAGATACTGGTTTTTGTGATGCATGTTTTACTGGTAATTATCCAATTGAACCACCAAAGGAAGATATTCGTGGAGAATATGAAAAATAATATATTTTACATTAAATCTAATTTAAGTTATAATAATTTGATAGATTAAATTACTAGGGGATGTTTTTTTACACCCCCTTATAATTATGTAATAGGCAATTACGAAACGATAAAGTTATGAAATAACTACACTATACTATACAAATTAGGAGATAATTTATGAGTAATGATAAATATGTTAGCCCTTTGTCAGAACGATATGCGAGTAAAGAAATGCAGTATATTTTTTCACCAGACATGAAATTTCGTACTTGGAGAAAGCTTTGGATCGCATTAGCAGAAAGTGAAAAAGAGTTAGGATTAAATATAACCGATGAACAGATAGCAGAATTAAAAGAACATCAAGATGATATCAATTATGATGTGGCAAAAGAACGTGAAGCATTGGTTCGTCATGATGTTATGTCCCATGTATATGCATATGGTGTTCAATGCCCAAAAGCGAAAGGAATCATTCATTTAGGAGCAACTTCTTGCTATGTTGGAGATAACACAGATCTTATTGTTATGACAGAAGCTCTTAAATTGATTAAGAAGAAACTCCTTAACGTAATGAATGAATTAGCTAAGTTTGCAATGGAATATAAAGGATTACCAACTTTAGCATTTACACATTTTCAACCAGCACAACCTACAACCGTTGGAAAAAGAGCAGCATTATGGCTTATGGAATTAAAATTAGATTACGATGATATTGAATATGTAATTGATAGTATGAGATTGTTAGGTTCTAAAGGAACTACTGGAACACAAGCAAGTTTCTTAGAGTTATTTGATGGAGACCATGACAGAATCAAACGTTTAGATAAAATGATTGCAGAAAAGATGGGATATCCAGACTGTTATCCTGTATCAGGACAAACTTATTCTCGTAAAGTAGATATGCGAGTGATTAATATATTAGCAGGTATCGCAGCAAGTGCCCATAAATTCACGAATGACATACGTTTACTTCAACATTTAAAAGAAATTGAAGAACCATTTGAAAAGAATCAGATTGGTTCATCTGCTATGGCTTACAAACGTAACCCAATGAGAAGTGAACGAATTGCTTCCCTTGCAAATTACGTAATGGCTGATGCCATGAATCCAGCGATTACTTCATCCACTCAATGGTTTGAAAGAACTTTAGATGATTCTGCGAACAAGAGAATTAGTATACCAGAAGCATTCCTTGCAGTAGATGGAATTTTAGACCTTTATCTTAATGTTGTAGATGGATTGGTGGTATATCCTAAAGTAATTGAAAAACACATTATGGCAGAACTTCCATTTATGGCAACCGAGAATATTATGATGGATGCAGTAAAGATGGGTGGAGATCGTCAAGAATTACATGAGAGAATTCGTACTCTATCGATGGAAGCTGGCAAGAATGTAAAAGAAAAAGGATTAGATAACAATCTTCTTGAATTAATTGCAAATGATCCTACTTTTAATATGTCATTAGATGAACTTAAGAAAACTATGGATGCATCCAAGTATACTGGTAGAAGTGAGCAACAAGTAGAAGAGTTTATACAGGACGTAATACAACCAATATTAGATGAGCACAAAGATCAATTAGGTATCAAAGCAGATATAAAAGTATGATGATTGTTTGTCATTGTAACAAGTAGAAATTTGATGAAATAAAACCCGATGCAAAGTTTAAAATAATATTTTGAATTGAATAAAAATAAAGGATAGAAGGGCATTCTTTCGTTAGGAGATTGTCCTTTTATTATTTCAGGTTCTTTGTCAATAGTGGGGGTGGGATTCTACTGAATCCCGCCCTATTACTGATTTTATAATTCTTTTTATGTTGGGCACCTTAAAAACCTATTTTTA
>JARBTX010000014.1 GCA_029239975.1 Anaerocolumna sp. | reverse complement strand
GATAAACTATATTAATTAAGAAAAATATAATACTTATTGCATTTATTAAAAATACAATCTATAATGGTATTTAAAAGTAAAGAAACAATCTATTACAGTTTATCAAATTCCTAATAAACGTAAAACGAAGGAGAATGAGTTGCATGAAGGCGACATTGCAGGATTTTATTACTTATATGTCGGAGGTTAAAAAAGCATCGATTAATACCATTATGTCATATCAAAATGATCTAACGAAGTTGATGAAACATTTAGATCAGCAAAATATTACGGAAGCTGGGAAAATTAGCGAGACTAGTTTAAATTCATATGTATTAACAATGGAACGAGAAGGGATGTCTCCAGCTACTGTTTCAAGAAATATTGCATCTATCAAAGCATTTGTGTTCTATCTTATTAAAAAAGGAAAATTACTGGATGATCCTACAGAACGTATGAAAGCACCTAAAGTTGAAAAAAAGCCACCACATACGTTATCGATGGAGCAGGTAAATGACTTGTTAGAACAGCCAAATCTATCTACAGTAAAAGGTATACGTGATAAAGCAATGCTTGAGCTTTTATATGCAACTGGGATTCGAGTTACTGAATTGATTTCACTTCGTGCCCAGGATATAAATCTAAAAAATAAGTTCATCCTATGTTTTGGTAATAATAAAGAAAGAATGATACCTTTTGGTTCAATGGCAAAACAAGCATTAGAGAATTATTTATTAAAAGCTAGGAATGAATTAATAGGAAATGCGAATACGGATATTTGTTTTACAAATTTATCTGGTGAACCAATGACAAGACAGGGTTTTTGGAAGATTATAAAAAGCTATGGAAGAATGGCAGGGATAAATGCTGAAATTACACCACAGATTTTAAGACATTCTTTTGCTTTACATATGATGGAGAATGGAGCAGATATCCGAAGTGTACAAGAGCTTTTAGGACATTCCGATGCTCAAACCACCCAAATATACCTTCAATCTAGAACGAAAAAAGTTAGAGATGTATACATAGGATCACATCCAAGAGCTTAAGTAGTAAAATGAATGTATGAATAAGTTATATGAAATAAGGACTAATATGAAACAGCATCTTAGATGTTTAATTAACATTTAAGATGCTGTTATTATATTAGTCCTTTTTTATTTTTTTAGATATGGTCTGCAATCGTATAAATTAATTTTTCTGATTCATTCCAACCTAGACACGCGTCCGTTATTGATTTACCATAAACATGATCAGTAATTTTTTGGTTACCTGGTTCGATATAGCTTTCAATCATTACACCTTTCACTAACTTAGCAATATCAGGATTTACAGAACGACTATGAAGTACTTCGCGAACGATTCTTGGTTGTTCCATATATAGTTTATTCGAATTTGCATGGTTAGCATCTACAATAGTCGCAGGATTTGCTAAGTCACGTTGGTTATACATATCAAGAAGTAATACTAAATCTTCGTAATGATAGTTGGTTATGGATTGTCCATGTTTGTTCACTGCACCACGTAAAATGGTATGAGCGAGTGGATTACCAGTAGTTTCTACTTCATAGGAACGATATAGGAAAGTGTGGCTAGCTTGTGCAGCAACACAAGAATTAAGCATTACTGAAAAGTCACCGCTAGTTGGATTCTTCATACCAGCAGGGCAATCCATTCCACTAATAGTAAGGCGGTGCTGTTGATCTTCTACAGAACGGGCTCCAACTGCAACATAGGATAATATATCTTCAACATATGGCCAATTTTCTGGGTAAAGCATTTCATCCGCTGCGGTTAAACCAGTTTCTGCAATGGCACGTAAATGCATTTTTCGCATAGCAATTAACCCTTCTTGTAAATCTGGTTCGCCTTCTGGATCTGGTTGATGAACGATTCCTTTATAGCCCTCACCTGTTGTTCTTGGCTTATTCGTATAAATTCTAGGAATTATAATTATTTTATCTTTTACTTTTTCTTGCACTTTCGCTAATCTGTTTATGTAATCACAAACAGAATCTTCATTATCAGCTGAACAAGGTCCTATGATAACTATAAATTTATCAGAATTACCAGTAAACACATCTTTTATCTGCTGATCTCTTTCTTTTTTTATAAAGATATCTCTCTCTGGCATTGGGTATAATTTCACTAATTCTGATGGTGAGATAACTTGTTTTTTGAATATAAAGCTCATAATCAGGACTCCTTTGCTGTCATGTAGTATTTCTACTTTATCTTATTAAAGTATGTGGCTTACATTTTATACTTTTTTAACTGTTAAGTCAACCTATTAAAAAATATATATGATGAAAGGTAATAGGCAGAGCGTATACGTTTGCTATTTTCATATGTTCACTCCACGAAAATTAAGGATTATTGTATAGGATCCAGATATTCTTCTACAAAATCAGTAAAAAGAACTCCTTCAAGGTGATCAATTTCGTGACAGATACATTTTGCCAAATCACCAGTTCCAGTAATAGTGATTTCATCACCATTTTCATTTAGTGCTTTAATTGTTACTGAGGCTGGGCGGTTTAGTTTACCCCATTTATTTGGAATACTAAGGCACCCTTCAATTACTTTTTGAGTTCCTTCTTTATTTATAATAACTGGATTTACTAATTTTATTAGACCTTGTCCCATATCAATGACTACAAGTCGTTTTAGAATACCTATTTGAACAGCGGCAAGCCCACCACCTATTTTAGAGTGATACATCGTTTCAGCCATATCATCTAGCAATAATCGTATTTTATCATCTACCTGATTTACCGTTTTACTTGTTTTGCGTAGTAATGGATCATCGTATAACCGGATTTGTCTTAGTGCCATTAAATTATCCCCCTTCTTTGTGTGGATCTGGATTTTTTTTCACTTTCTTCAAATATAAATATCTCTTCAATAGAACAGTGAAAGACTTTTGAGATATCATAAGCTAACCATATGGATGGTTCAAATTTTTCTGTTTCAATCGCATGAATGGCTTGTCTTGATACACCAACAAGTTCTCCCAATTGTTCTTGTGTTAAACCTAATTTTTCTCTAAATTCATGAATTTTGTTTTTCATTTCATATACCTCGTGTCAAGTTTACCTTACAAAAAAATACCACAAATTTTTAGGTGTGTCAAGTTTACCTTACAAAGGTATTAAATTTAAATAAACTTTAGTGGTTGTCTATGTTTTTAAGTTGAATTATTGAATATAAGCTAATATAATAAAAATAAATATACTATAATATATGGTAACAAATTTAAATGTAAGTAATACGAATGAATACTTCTAATAAAATAATAAAATATAGTTAAGGCAGGACATTACCTGAACTATAAATTTATGGTTTAAATTTGGACAAATACAATAACTGATTCTGGAGGATATGCATATGCGTATGTATGATTTAATTAACAAAAAGAAAAGTGGACTTTCTTTAACAAAAGAAGAGATAACATTCATAGTGAATGGGTTTACCAGTGGAGAAATACCGGATTATCAAATGTCAGCATTTTTAATGGCTGTATGTTTAAAAGGAATGAATAAAGAAGAAACAATTGCCATGACCTTAGCTATGGCAAAGAGCGGTGATATGCTAGATTTATCTGCAATTGAAGGCGTTAAAGTTGATAAGCATAGTACTGGTGGTGTAGGAGATAAAACATCACTTGTTTTAAGCCCAATGGTTGCATCTCTTGGTGTTCCAGTTGCTAAAATGTCCGGAAGAGGACTTGGACATACTGGTGGAACAATTGATAAGTTAGAGAGTTTTCCAGGGTTTTCAACTGCAATTCCTACTGATAAGTTTTTTGATAATGTAAACAAGATGAAATTAGCTATTGTAGGACAAACAGCAAATCTTGCTCCGGCAGATAAAAAAATCTATGCTTTACGTGATGTTACAGCCACAGTAGATAATATTTCGCTTATTGCTAGTAGTATTATGAGTAAAAAGATTGCATCTGGTGCTGAAGTTATTGTACTTGATGTAAAGACCGGAAGTGGTGCTTTTATGAAGACCTTAGATGATTCTATAGCGTTAGCAGAAGCTATGGTTGAAATTGGTAATGGTGTCGGAAGAGAAACATATGCAGTTATCACAGATATGAACCAACCACTAGGTAGAGCAGTAGGTAATTCAATTGAGGTAGCTGAAGCAATTGAAACCTTACAAGGACATGGACCAGAAGATTTATTAGATGTAAGCTTAACACTAGGTAGTTATATGTTATATGGTGCTAAAAAAGCTGACTCAGTTGAAAAAGCAAGAGAAATGCTTACGAAAACCATAGAAGATGGATCTGCTTTAAATAAATTAGCTGAATTCGTTAGAGCACAAGGCGGCGATGATAGTGCTGTATTTGATACTAATGTATTTCCGAAAGCTACCATTATTGAAGAGGTATGCGCAGATAGAGATGGTTATGTAACTAAGATAGTTACAGATGAAATTGGTATGACATCTTTAGTTTTAGGTGGAGGTAGAGAAACGAAAGATAGCATAATTGACCTTAGTGTAGGTCTTCGTATTCAAAAGAAGTTGGGTGACCAAGTTAAAAAAGGTGATGCTCTTGCTACTCTATATGCTAATGATGCAGATAAAATGAAAGCAGCAAAAGAAAGATATCTAAGTGCTTACACAATAGAACCAGTAAAACCAGAACCAACAAAACATATCTATGGTATAGTTACGAAAGAAGGATTATAGCGTTTCTAAAATCATAGATAGGGGGGAAAGCTTAAAAAAAAGAGAATGGAATACATTTGGAACGAATATCAGAGCAAGACCTATATTTATTGAGATATTATCCATATATGGTTATATAGCAAAAGTATATACCATCCTTGGTTGCATTATATTATCAATAAGCTGTTTTATAATTTTGAAAAAAATGAAGTATTAGATGCAATTCCTGACATAGAAAGGGTGAAGTAAGTATGGAGAATAGCAAAAAGCCAATGCCTGGGCAAATATATAAACATTTTAAGAATAAACTTTATCAAATCATAACAATAGCAACACATACCGAAACAGATGAGAAAATGGTTGTATATCAGGCTTTATATGGTGATTTTAAAACCTATGTCAGACCACTTGAGATGTTTCTAAGTGAAGTTGATCATATTAAATATCCTGATTGTATGCAGAAATTTCGATTTGAACCTATATCTTTAGATGATCAAGGTTCAGAGGAAAAAGTATCCATACAAGAGATAAGTAGTGATAAAGAGATTATGAATGACAATTTAGCGCAAGATAATCACGAATTAAGTGAAATGTCACAGGATGTTAAAACATATAAAGTCAAAGAGGTAGATCCTTTCGAACAAGTTGAAGGTCAAGTTCATCCAGTATTAATGGAATTTTTAGAAGCAAGATCATATGATGATAAATTAGCAATCGTCATGAGTAGAAAAAAATATATAGATGATAAACTTTTAAACTATATGGCTGTTTCCTTAGATTGTACAGTGGAAGATGGACCAATCGATGAAAGAATTAGTGGTTTTATTTTCTGTTTACAAACCTTAGCACGTTTTGATAATCGAAGATTACGATAAAAAAATAAAAGCTTACAATAAAAAGGATGTTGCGTAGTTATTGCAACATCCTTTTTATTATTATTTGAATTATGAATTAACTTAGTCTATTCTAAATTCAATTTTTTCTTTAATATAGTATTTGCAATGGTATAAAAGACAACATCTAGAACAAGAGCAAATCCTATGAAAAGTGGTAAAAATATTGTAGGAAGCGTATCCGTTGTACTTATATTATCGTAATTAATGATACCAAAAATTAAAGCCATAATAACCATTAATATTTGTAGGGTAGTGTAAATAGCCATATAAGCAATAAATGAGCCAACAAGTTTATGACCAGTAAATAATTGACCTACAGCAATTGAAACATAAATAGTTAAAATATTTAGTATTAAAGCTACCAGTAATAATAGTATAAATTGAATAAAGATTAGAGAAGCATTTCCTTGAAATACTTCGTTTAACTCAGTAATAAATGATTGAATTCCTGCCTTTAATATATCCATCCTTTGTGGTGTTGCAAACACGATTAGCAATGAAACTATAATACTTATTATGTCTATAAGAATCCAAAAAATAGTAGTAATTAATTTAGCATTTATTAATTGGTGTGACTTCACTGGTAATGTAAACATTAAATATCCTTCATCTGTTAAGAGATTTTGATAAAAACGCATAATCATAAGTACAAATGTAGTGATTATCACAATAATAATTGTAATAATAAATGTAAATAAGAAAAATCCTGAAAGGAATCCGCGTGAACCTTCAAATACGTCATTACTAGACAAATTTAGGGTAAAACGATTGATGAACGCAATAAAAAATAAGATTAAATATAAAGGAAGAAGTAGTCTACTAGTTGCCTTTAGTTCGTGTTTTGTTAATTTAACTAACATTTAAATACCTCCCTGAATATAGCGTCAATGGATTTGCCTTCTTTACTTCTTAAATCATCTACAGAAGAATGTAGCATTACGTTTCCATCTTTTAAAAATACGACTTCATCTAATACCATTTCAATATCTGCAATTAGGTGCGTTGATATAAGAACAGTAGCATTTTCATTATAGTTAGTAATGATAGTATTTAAGATATAATCTCTTGATGCTGGATCGACTCCGCCGATTGGCTCATCTAGGCAGTATAAATCGGCTTTACGACTCATAACAAGAATTAATTGAACTTTTTCTTTCGTACCCTTTGACATTGTCTTCATTCTTTTTTTTGGATCAATATTTAATTTATTTAGCATTTCGTATGCTTTATTTACATCAAAATCATCATAAAAGTCTTTAAAAAAATCAATAACATCAATAACACGCATCCAATTAGCAAGGTAAGTTCGTTCTGGAAGATAAGATACTATTTTTTTGGTTTGAATGCCTGGTTCAGAACCTGCTATTTCAATGGCACCAGAGTCTGGTACTAATAATCCATTAATAATTTTTAATAAAGTTGATTTTCCACTTCCATTAGGTCCCAATAGACCGATAATACGACCTCTTTCTAAGTTTAGATTAACATTTGAAAGAGCATAAAAGTTAGAATATTTCTTGGATAGTGATTTACATTCTAATATTGTACTCATATATCCCACGCCTTTCTTTCTATATATTTCATAAATTGCTTTGATTATATTTCTTGATTGAATTCCTTTTTTGAACTTCTTTTTACACTTTTATAAATTTAGTTCTATTACTAATTTAAGAATCGCTTATTGGTCCTATTTACTTATTATTTACTGTCTCTGTTATTAATGTTAAAACTTCTTCTGCTTCAAACCCCAATAGCTTCATCTTTTCAAGAAATTCTAATATTTGATTCTTAGCAGACTGACCTTTTAATTCTTTAATCATAGTTTCATCTGAAGTAATGTACCTGCCACTAGTACGATTGGTATATATTAATCCAGTTCGTTCTAATTCGGCTAATGCTTTTTGCATTGTATTTGGATTCACTGCAGCTTCGGCTGCTAAATCTCTTACAGAAGGCAATTTGTCACCCGTTTTAAAATAACCGGATATAATTCCTGCTTGTATTTGTTCAATTAATTGTATATAAACAGGTCGATCTGAGTTAATATCCCATTTCACTTCTGCTTCTCCTTTCTTGCATTGTATTATTGTATTAATGACTTAATACAATAATACACCTTATTATAATTTTGTCAATAGGCAAATTAAACTTTTATAATTTTGACAAGGAATATAATAGAAATTATGGTATAATATCATCTATAAAATTTAGATAGTTAAATAAATAGTTAAATAAATAGATTGGAGGAACTATGTACAAGATTTTAATTGTTGAAGACGATATAACAATAGCATCAATTCTACATGAAAACATTAAGAAGTGGGGCTTTGAAGCTATTTATATAACAGATTTTAATAATGTTTTAAATGAATATACACTTTTTCAACCGCATTTGGTTTTATTAGATATATCTTTACCTTTTTATAATGGATATTACTGGTGTAGCGAAATTCGTAAGGTATCTAATGTACCAATTGTATTTTTATCTTCTCATACTGAAAATATGGATATTGTAATGGCCATGAATATGGGTGGAGACGATTATATTACAAAGCCTTTTTCGTTAGATATAGTAATTGCTAAAATACAAGCAATACTGCGCCGTTCTTATACTTATTATACAGATACTCAAACCATTGAAGTAAATGGAATTGTGCTTAACTTAAATGACACAATACTATATTTGAAAGACCAAAGAATTGAACTTACTAAAAACGAATATCGTATTATAAAAATACTAATGGAGAACAAAAATAAAATTGTTACAAGAGAGCAAATTATGAAATCGCTGTGGGATAGTGATAGTTTTATTGACGATAACACGTTAACAGTTAATGTAAACCGCTTAAGAAAAAAATTAGAAGATTATGGCTTAAATGAATTTATTCAAACAAAAAAGGGATTGGGGTATATGATACATGATTAGTAAATACTTTCGTTATCGAAAATCCATGTTTTTATTTTATTTATGTATAATTATTCTTTTTCCACTGATTCATTTTTTATATCATTATCCAATGGGTTCTGTGTTATATAGCATTTTGCTAATATCATTTTTATTTTTGGTTTGGACTGGCATCGACTTTAGTCGTTTTCGAATGAAGATAATGAAATTAGATACTATACTTACTCACATTTCATGTGATACCCATGATTTACCAGTAGAGAAAAATGCTATAGAGATGAAGTATAATGAATTAATTCGTACTTTATATCAAAAATTAGACGAAAATAGTAGTCTTATGGACAAGTCTCACAACGAACAAATGGAGTATTACACAATGTGGGTACACCAGATAAAAACTCCCATATCTGCAATGCGTTTAGCTTTGCAAAGTAGTGAAATGTCACATCAAAATGCCTTAATTGATCAAGAATTATTTAAAATTGAGCAGTATGTAGAGATGGCTTTACAATATATTAAGATGAAAACATTAGCATCTGATTTAGTAATTGAAGAGTATTCACTAAAAGAAATGGTAAACCAAAGTGTTAAAAAATACGCTTCTCTTTTTATTTATAAGAAACTGACAATCGAGATAGAAGAATTTGATATTATGGTTTTAACAGATAGTAAATGGTTTACCTTTATATTAGAACAGTTACTATCCAATGGGATTAAATATACTTATAAAGGTGGTATAAAACTTTATCTAGAAGGTAGATCTTTAATGATAGAAGATACTGGTATAGGTATTCGTAAGGAAGATATGGATCGAATTTTTGAAAAAGGATATACGGGTTACAATGGACGTTTAGATAAAAAAGCAAGTGGGATAGGGTTGTATCTTGTGAAAAAAGTAGCAGATGCACTAGCAATCGATGTTAAAATTGAATCTAAGGTAGGGTATGGTACAAAAGTAATTGTTACTTTTCCTAATTCAGGTAGAGATTTATTTATAGATACGTAATGTGACAAAATTGTAAGTTTTAGGATAAAAATGTAAGGTAATCTTATGGTAGATTAAATTCCATTCTTTTATAATATGGCTATAAAGATTAAGAAATAGATTGAGTTTCGAAATAAACTTGCAGTTTGTAGAAAACTCGTGAAGATTATCTCGTCACATATATGGAAGGTGGAAAAAAGATGGAATTATTACAAGTTAAAAATGTAAAAAAAGTATATAATACACGTTTAGGTGGACAACAGTTTACTGCATTAAAAGATGTATCCTTTGAGGTGTCTAAAGGTGAGTTTGTTGCAATTATGGGCGCATCAGGTTCAGGAAAGACAACGCTACTTAATATTATTGCATCCTTAGATAAAGCAACTGGTGGGGATGTCTTTTTAGAAGGACGAAGTTTAAAATCAATCAAAGATCGTGAAATATCTGCTTTTCGTAGACATAATTTAGGGTTCGTATTTCAGGATTTTAATTTACTTGATACATTTTCTGTAAAAGATAATATCTTATTACCGTTGGTATTATCAAATACGAATATTAAAGAAATGGAATCACGTCTGAATCCACTAGCAGAACGTTTGGGGTTAACGAAATTATTAAATAAGTTTCCTTATGAAGTATCTGGTGGTGAAAAACAAAGAACAGCAATGGCTAGAGCAGTAATAACAAATCCTAAACTAATTTTAGCTGATGAGCCTACGGGAGCACTGGACTCAAAGGCGTCTGTAAAAGTCCTAAATATGTTTGAAGAGTTGCATAAAAATGGCCAAACTTTATTAATGGTTACTCATAGCTCAATGGCAGCAAGTTTTGCATCAAGAGTGTTATTTATTAAGGATGGAGAGCTATTTAGCCAATTATATCGTGGTGATGATACGAATAAAGTATTCTTTGATAAGATAGTTTCAAACCTTTCCATTTTATCAGATGGGGGTGTTGATATTGGGTAAGAGATTTTTTGTCAGATTGGCAGCTACAAATATAAAAAGAGATAAAAAGATGTACGTTCCATTTATAATTGCATTTTCTGCAATTGTAAGTATTTATTTTATGGTAGTTACAATCATGTACTCCAAAGGACTTGCAGATGTTCCTTCTGGTGATACCTTACAAAGTTTGTTTCAAGTTGGTTTTGTTATAATGAGTTTAATGACGGTTATTTTTATGCTATATATCAATAGCTTTCTAATTAAAAGACGTAAAAGAGAATTCGGATTATATGGGATTCTAGGTTTAGAAAAACGCCATGTTGGTAGAGTTATTATGTGGGAAAATTCTATAATAAGTGGTATTAGTATTTTATTAGGTATTTTATCTGGTTGTATTTTTGGAAAATTAATATTTTTACTAATTTTTTATACCTTGAGAGTTTCATCAAATAGTAAATTTGACTTACCAATAGAAGCATTTATTTATACATTTATTTTATTCTTTGGTATTTTTGTTTTAACAACCATGTTTAATTTATTGCAGGTAAGATTAGCAAATCCGATTGACTTATTAAAAGGAGAACGAATCGGCGAAAAAAAAGTAAGGTTTGTAATGATAAAGACTTTATTAGGTATAAGTTTATTAATTTGGGCTTATTATTCCGCATTAACAGTATCGAATGCTTTAGGTGCATTAAATACATTTTTATTAGCTGTTATAGCTGTAATATTAGCTACTCAATTTTTATTTGAAGCAGGAAGCTTATTCTTTTTAAATTTGTTAAAGAATAATAAGAAAATTTTTTATAAAGCTAATAATTTTATAGCCATTGCAGGTTTATCACATCGTATGAAACAAAATGCCGCAGGTTTAGCATCCATATGTATTCTATCAACCATGGTATTAATAACAGTTTCAACGACTACAGCTTTATATCTGGGTCAAGAGGATATGATTAAATTAATGAATCCCAATGATATTCAGATTGAGTCACACACTGATCTTACAGATGAAAACATGGATCAATTAAATAATCTAATTCAAAAAACTTCTAAAGAATCAAATATAGAGATAGAAGATCAATACACCTATCATCAATATAAGGATATTTATCTTTATAGGAATCACGAATTTAGTTCTGTAAGTGATGATATATATAAGGATATGACAAAATATAGGGAGATGGAAAAATACCTGTGGGAAGCTTCTTTTATAACGATTGACGAATACAATGAGATTACACAAAAAAGTGAGACATTATCAGACAATGAGATAGTATTACTTGTTAATGATGAATTAAAAGATTTATTTGGGAATAAAACGGTTAATCAATTAGCAGAATTTAAAGTAAAATCCATTGAATTCGATTCAAAATTAACTCATGGGAAAAATGGAGAGTTAAATAAACAGTTATTTATCATTGTTCAAAAACAAGATGATATTTTAAAATTCATTCAATCAATGAACTCGAAGTTTAGAGAAGAGAATGCTAATATAATAACTATTTTAAATGTAAAAGGTGAGAACAGTAACTTATTAACATTTTCAAAGGTGATGAAAGCCGTTGATATTGATAGTGTTTACCGCGTTAATTCTATTTTTTATGATCGAGAAGATGGATATGGTATATATGGTGGATTATTATTTCTAGGAATATTTTTTACCATCCTATTTTTAACAGCAACCGTTTTAATCATATACTTTAAACAAATATCAGAAGGGTATGATGATAAAGAGAGATTTGTCATATTGCAAAAAGTAGGTATGGATGATAGAGAAGTAAGAAAAACGATTAATAAACAAATACTAATTGTATTTTTCTTGCCATTAATAGGAGCATTACTCCATGTAACTGTAGCAAGACATATTATATTAAAACTTCTTGAAGTGTTTTATCTTTATAATATTGTTCTTACCACTGTGTGTATTATTGCTACTTGTATCGTATTTATTTTAGCTTATATATTTGTCTTCCGATTAACGGCAAAGACATATTATAAAATTGTTAAGTGGTAATGTAATAAATAGTTGGGTTACGATAAACTCATATTAACTACAGGTAAATGCAGCTTTAAATTTGAAACATCCATTTTGACACGTATTTCATGCACTCGCATATGATATTTTTGAATGCAGTTTTTTTCAGAATGCATTTATGAAAGATATAAGGAGTGTTTCTCATGAAATATATTAAAATTAAATTACCTGAAAAGTCATTTACCATGAGCCAAAGTCATGTACATGAGATACAAGGAAGCGTTAAGTTTGATGATTTAAGCAGTTCATCACATAATCATCGGTTTGTAACCATAACGGAAGAAGCAACTCCGGTTGGGTTAAACGACCACGTACATGAGGTAGTATTTCGTACAGATTTTATAAATGGACATTATCATGAATATCATGGTAGAACGTTTGGTGCTATTCCTGTAGGTGATAGACATGTTCATTTTTTAGAAGGTGTTACCAGTACGAATAATAATCATAACCACAAGTTTAGATTTGTCACCCTGATTGATAATTCAATTGAATAATAAATGATTATATAGATTCAAGGGTTATTGCCAGTATTATTATGTTTCCTTTACATATAGTAAGATGGTAATAACCTTTTATTGATATTTTAGATTGATTATCTACTTTTTTTTGCTATAATATAGCTAATCATTTGGAATAATATATGAAAAGCAGGTAAAGGAGATAGTTATGAATTTGGTTTATGAAAAACTTCAAAAATGCTATGAAAGTATACAAGCTAAGGTGAATTTTAAACCTAAAGTTGCGCTAATTTTAGGCTCAGGTTTAGGAGATTATGCAGATAATATTAAGATTGAAGCTACAATAAATTATCATGATATAGAAGGATTCCCTGTATCTACAGTCAAAGGTCATAAGGGCAGATTCGTTTTTGGATATGTAAATGAAGTACCTGTGGTAATAATGCAAGGTAGAGTACATTTTTATGAAGGATATCCAATGACGGATGTAGTGCTTCCTACTAGATTAATGAAAATGATGGGAGCAGAAATATTATTTTTAACCAATGCAGCAGGTGGTGTAAATTATAATTTCCACAGCGGAGATTTTATGTTAATTACGGATCATATTTCTAGTTTTGTTCCTTCACCTTTAATTGGAGAGAATATAGATGAATTAGGAACTCGTTTTCCTGATATGAGTAATGTATATGATAAAAATATACAACAAATAATTCGTGAAACCGCGATGAATCTTAATATACCGTTACAAGAGGGAGTTTATATTCAATTAACTGGTCCGAATTTTGAAACACCTTATGAAGTTAAAATGTGTAGAATTTTAGGGGCAGATGCAGTGGGTATGAGTACTGCTTGTGAAGCTATGGCTGCTAAGCATATGGGAATGAAAGTTTGTGGTATATCCTGTATCTCAAATCTAAGTTCTGGTATGACAGATCAACCGTTGACTCACGAAGAGGTTCAAGAAACTGCGGACAGGGTAGCTCCATTGTTTAAACAATTAATCACTGCATCCATCACTAACATATCAAATCTGTAATAAAACAGGGACTGTTATTGCTTATAATAACAGTCCCCAAAATTAAGTAAATATGCTTAGAAGATGGAGGAAGATTACTATGAAAGCACTATATTATGATAATCAAGAAAAAAGCGCTAGATATCTTGAAGATTATGAAATTCCAACACCAAAGCCTTGTGAAAGCTTAATAAAAATCCTTGTAAGTGCAATTTGTAATACAGACAAGGAAATACTAAAAGGTTATAAACCTGATTTTTGTGGAGTGTTAGGGCATGAATTCGTAGGATCTGTGATTGATTCTAACAACAAAGAATTGATTGGGAAAAGAGTAGTTGGAGAAATTAATGAAAGTTGTGGTGAATGTATTTATTGCAAAACAGGAAGAGAGCATCATTGTATCAACCGTAAGGTAATAGGGATCACAGACAAAGATGGTTGTTTTGCAGAATATATGACGATTGATACAAAATTATTACATATCGTTCCTGATGAGATTCCATCTGAAGTAGCTATATATACAGAACCACTGGCAGCAGCTCTAGAAATAATCGAACAAGCTCATATAAAACCATCTGATACGGTAGCAGTTTTGGGAGATGGAAGGTTATCGTATATGATTTCACAGGCTGTTTCCCTAACAGGAGCAGATTTAACTGTGGTCGGAAGGCATGAAGAGAAACTAGAGCAATTTAAATCCTTTAGTAAAACAACTACCAATACGACGGACACATTTGAGATTGTTATTGATGCGACAGGTTCACCAACTGGTATTTTATTAGCACAAAAGTTAGTCCGTAAAAAGGGACTTATTGTTATAAAAAGTACATATGCCGGAACGGTTGAAATCGATATGAGTTATTTTGTTGTAAATGAGATAACAATTATGGGTAGCAGATGTGGTCCATTTAAACCAGCACTTCAATTATTAAAAAGGGGGTTAGTAACTCTGCCACCTATAGATTTATATGAATTAAAAGATTATAAAAAAGCACTTGAATCAAGAAGTTTTAAATCAGGTTTTCGTTTTATATAATAAGCTTTATGGAGTTTTAAGTTTTTGACTTAAACATGAAATAAAGTTGATGAAGATTAAATTAATGTAGATAGGAGTAATTATGAATAACTTAAGCGAAGTAACACATATTGATAATGTGAAATTAAGCGATGATGGTACGAAAGTAATTATCATAGATCAGACAAAACTCCCTAATATAACGGAATATTTAACTCTAGGTACAGATAAGGAGCTATATGATGCGATTTATGAGTTAAAGGTTAGGGGAGCACCTGCAATCGGGATTTGTGCAGGGTACGGCATATACATACTTGCAAGACAAATCAAGGCAAACGATTATAATTCTTTTTATGAAGAATTTAAAGCGGCTAAAGATTATTTAAATTCATCAAGACCTACTGCAGTAAATTTAAGTTGGGCACTTAACCGAATGGAGAAGGTTGTAACCAGTCATAAAGAAAAGTCAGTTAAGGAGATAGTATCTTTACTCGAAGTAGAATGCAAGGCTATTCATGAAGAAGATATAAAAATGTGTACTGCTATTTCTGAATATGGGTTATCTTTAATAAAAGATGGTGATGGAATACTGACTCATTGTAATGCAGGTCCACTTGCGACATCAAGATATGGAACTGCACTAGGACCTTTATTTTTAGGAAAAGAGCATGGCATGAACTTTAAGGTTTTCTCTGATGAAACAAGACCACTATTACAAGGTGCTAGACTAACATCCTATGAACTTTCTAAAGCAGGTATTGATGTAACCTTAATCTGTGATAATATGGCCAGTATTGTTATGAAAAATGGTTGGATTCAAGCTTGTTTCGTAGGTTGTGATCGAATTGCAGCCAATGGTGATGCTGCCAACAAAATTGGTACAAGTGGAGTAGCAATTTTGGCAAAACATTACGGAATACCTTTCTATGTGTTAGGACCTACTTCAACGATTGATTTAAGTTGTAAAACTGGAGATGATATCGAAATTGAATTACGTGATCCCAATGAGATCAAAGAAAAGTTCTATAAAGAGCCTATGGCATTAAAAGAAGTGAAATGTTATAATCCAGCCTTTGACGTGACAGATCATAGTTTGATTACTGGAATTGTTACAGAAAAAGGAATCTGTTATCCACCATTTCATGAAAGTATAAATGCATTATTTCAAGGTAAATTATGCTTTTGACTACTTAATCAATTATAAAATGAGTATGAAAAATACTGTTTATCAGGATTTTTCATACTCATTTTTATTTATAATTACCATTAATCTTATTCATTATAAATCATAATAGGGAGACAGGCATAAGTTTATTGTAAATCAAATATGTTTGTGATACTATTTGTAATCATCAGGAATTGGTAATTATTACTGATAAATCACATAGCTAATTATTAGGAGGCACATATTATGAAGAAGAGTAAAATGCGTGTAGTAATGGTATTCGCTTTAGTAATGGTACTTATGACTTTAACCTTTACTGGTTGTGCAAAAAAATCTGACAAGACAGAAGATGTAGTTAATGAAACGAATACGACAGATACCACTACACCAGCTGCGACAGAAGAATCAACCGATACAACAGCTGAAACAACAGATGCAGCTGGATTAAAAATTGCAATCGTAACAAGTCCATCTGGAGTAGATGATGGTTCTTTTAATCAAGATAATTACAATGGTATTCTAAGTTTTATCGAACAAAATCCAAATGCAACCGTAACAGCAATCAAAGAACCTACAGGTGATACAGCAGCTGCAGTTCAAGCAGTAGCAGATATTGTAGCTGATTACGATGTAATTGTATGTCCAGGTTTCCAATTTGCAGGTATTTCAAGTCTTGCTTTAGAAAATCCAACTAAGAAATTTATCTTAATCGATTCTGATCCTGCAGCACAAGGAGAACAAACAGTATTTGATAATATTTATGCTATGACATTTGCTGAGCAAGAAAGTGGATTCTTTGCTGGTATGGCAGCAGCCCTTGAAACAAAGACAAATAAAGTTGCTGTTGTTAACGGTATCGCATATCCATCTAATGTTAATTATCAATTTGGTTTCGAATCTGGTGTGAATTACGTAAATGCTCTCTATGGAAAGACCGTTCAATTCGTTGAATTACCAGCCTATGCAGGTACTGACGTAACCAATGCTAATGTTGGTGGTAATTATGTTGGAAGCTTTGCAGACGAAGCTACTGGTAAAGTAGTTGGTAATGCATTGATTCAAGAAGGTTGTGATATTATCTTTGTTGCAGCAGGCGGATCTGGTAATGGTGTATTTACTGCAGCAAAAGAAGCAACTACAGATGTAAAAGTAATTGGTTGTGATGTTGACCAATATGACGATGGTGTAAATGGTGATAAGAATGTAATTCTTACTTCAGTATTAAAAGTTATGAGCATTAACGTAGAAAGAGCCTTAAATGCAGTAAAAGATGGAACTTTTGCGGGACAAAATGTTGTACTTAAAGCAGATTCTGATTCTACTGGCTTTGTAAGTGCAGATGGACGTCAACAACTATCAGCTGATTCTTTAACAAAGATGAATGAAGCTTATGAATTGTTAAAAGCAGGAACCATTGTACCAGCGGCTAACTTTAACGGGATTACTTCAGATGCATTCCCAGGACTTCCAGAATAAGATATATTGTTAGTTAAGTATTTGCAGAAGTTTATCATTTTCTATTGTTAAATAAAGTAGAGAATGATAAACTTCTTTTAATAAAAGGATTATATTCCCATTAATTTTTTAAGATTAGGGTTTCAAAAGCCCTGTTTATGCTGTGGCAGTGGTAATTTGCATAAAGCAACTCTTATTAGGCAATTGCGAAATATCAAGATTTTATTATCATACAATGAATACGTGTTTTATGGCTGAATATTGCCCGTACGGGCAACTGAAGCCAGAAAATTCGTATTTATTGTATGATAATCGATAAATTATATTGTTTCGCAATTGACTATCATTAATTTTTCATATAAGGAGACGGAAGATGTCTGAATATATTGTGGAAATGAAACATATAACAAAAAGATTCCCCGGAATTGTAGCGAACGATAATGTTACGCTTCAAATTAAGAAAGGGGAAATTTTTGCTTTATTAGGTGAAAATGGTGCAGGTAAATCGACTCTTATGAGTATGCTTTTTGGAATGTACGAACCGGATGAAGGTGAAATCTACATACGTGGTGAAAAAGTTAAAATCAGCTCACCAAATCACGCAACCAAGTTAAATATAGGTATGGTACATCAACATTTTAAACTGGTATCAAATTATTCTATTACAGAAAATATCATACTTGGTATGGAACCTACTAAAAAAATAGCAGGTATTATTCCATATGTAAATCTTTATGAAGCAAAAAGTAAAATAAAGGATTTATCAAAAAAATACGGTTTAGAAGTTGATCCCTCAAAAAAGATTGAAGATATTAATGTATCCATGCAACAACGTGTTGAGATACTTAAAATGTTATACCGTGAAGCAGAAATTCTAATTTTTGACGAACCAACAGCAGTATTAACACCACAGGAAATTGAATTTCTATTAGAAATTATAAAAGAATTAAGAAATAGTGGGAAGACGGTAATTCTTATTACACATAAATTGGAAGAAATCAAAAAGGTTGCTGATCGTTGCGCAATTCTATGCAAAGGTAAGATAATAGATATTTTAGATGTAAAAGAAACCACAACAAAACATATGGCAAATTTAATGGTTGGGCGTGAAGTCAATTTTGAAATGCAAAAGCAACCAGCTAATTTTAAAGAAATTGTTTTAAAAGTGGATCACATTACTGTGAAAAATCAAGATAATTTTGATGTTGTAAAAGATGTATCTTTTCAAATACATAGTGGTGAAGTATTTGCCATTGCAGGTGTATCTGGTAACGGTCAGGTTGAAATAGCAGATGCAATAGCAGGCTTAACAAAAGTAAGTAGTGGTTCTATTTGTTTAAATGGTATTGACATAACAAATTATACAATCAGGAAACGCACCCTGGAAGGAATCTCATACATACCAGAAGATCGACAAAGTTATGGTTTGGTTTTAGATTTTTCTTTAGCTGTAAATCTAGCCTTAAAGGATTATTATAAAGAACCATTTTCACAAAAAGGTATTCTTAATATGAGGCAAATGGAAGAAGTAGGCGAGCATTTAATTGTTAAATATGATATTAGAAGTGGACAAGGTGTCAAAACTCTAGTTCGTTCCATGAGTGGTGGAAATCAGCAGAAAGCTATCATTGCAAGAGAAATCGAACTTCAATCTCCGTTGATGATATTTGTTCAACCAACCAGAGGGTTAGATATTGGTGCAATCGAAAATATCCAAAAAATGATTCTTAGTGAACGTGATAAAGGAAAAGCGATACTTCTTATATCATTGGAATTAGACGAAATTATGAATGTTGCAGATACAATAGGAGTTATTTATAATGGTCAAATTCAAAAAATAGCAAAAGCAGATGCACTAACTACCCATGAAGTGGGCGAATTTATGATGGGGGTAGCACATGAGTAAGAATTCAAATTCCAAAAAAGAAATAAATAAAAAGAATTTCTTTTACCAAGTTAAGAAAATCTTCATAGCTGGTTTAGGGAATGAAAAATGGCAATCGGTGAGCATTCCTTTGTTTTCAATTTTACTTAGTTTAATTGCTGCATCCATTGTCATTATTATCATTGGAAAAAATCCAATTAGTGCTTTTCATAATTTATTACAAGGTGCAGGGTTAATGCCGAAACCATCCTATGCAGGTTATAAGAGTATTGTTACAGACTTTTTAACTCTCCTTAATGCCATGACACCGTTGTTATTCGCCTCTTTAGCAGTAGCAGTTGCTTTTAAAGCTGGTTTATTTAACATAGGTGTATCAGGACAGATGTTAGTGGCTGGTTATACAGCAACGGTTTTAATTGGGTATAGTGATTTAAACGGAGTTCTCGCAAAACCACTTGTACTACTAATTGGTATGATAGCCGGAGCGTGTATGGGTGGAATTGTTGGGTGGTTAAAATACAAATTTAACATTAACGAAGTAGTATCAACAATCATGCTAAATTATATCGCGCAATATGTGTTAAGCTTTTTTATTAACACTTATTATATTGATCCGGTATCAAGACAATCAAAATACATATTAAATTCTGCTAGGCTTACATTTGTTAATGTAGAATTCGCAGGTCTTAAAATGGATTTATCCTTAGGAATTATATTAGCTATTATAATTGCATTTATAGTGAAAGTTTTAATGGATAAAACTGTAATAGGTCATGAGATAAAGATAGTTGGTTTAAGTAAAAATGCAGCAAATTATGCAGGTATACATGTTGGTAAAAATATAGTTTTAGCAATGGTAATCTCCGGAGCATTAGCTGGATTAGCAGGAGTTACGTATTATCTTGGATACTATTCATCGATACAACCAAAGGTATTATCAAGTGTTGGTTATGATGCCATTGCTGTATCCTTACTTGGTAATTCCAATCCGATAGGTATCATATTCTCATCCTTTTTGATATCTATAATAGATAAAGGTAGCACATATATGAGTTCTAATGCAGGTGTTCGTCAAGAGATTGCATCTGTTATTACAGGTTTAATCTTATTATTTAGTGCATGTGGTGAATACATTAAATTCAAGATTAGAACAAGTAAAGAAAAAGATGCTCATAGAAAGGAGATAGCTGAATAATGGATGTAATTATTATTGATGGATTATCCTTTGCTCTACCTTTATTTATTATGGCAATTGGGGGTATCTTCAGTGAAAAAAGTGGAATTACCAATTTGGCGATAGAAGGATTACAAGGGTTTGGAGCTTTTATCGGCGCATTAGCTGTAGTCTTAATATCGAATTATGCTAAAATAGATATTCAAAAGCTGTTTTATGTGGCTTTAATTTTTTCTATGATTGGTGGAATGACTTATTCGATGATTCATGCTTTTATGTGTATTAAATTTAAAGCAAATCAAGTCATTAGTGGTGTTGTAATTAACATTTTAGCAGTGGCACTAACATGCTTTTTAACCACACAAATAAATAGTTTAGTGTTTGGTGCAATGTCAGATAAGTTTCAATTAGGTGTATCAAAACGTTTTACAATCGGGGGATTATCAGAGATTCCAGTTATTGGATCAGTATTTAAAAATCTATATCCATTTGAAATAGTAATCGTCGTGATTGCATTGATAGCATGGTTTATATTATACAAGACACCATATGGTTTACGACTTAGGGCTTGTGGAGATAATCCTCATTCTGTTGATGCAGCAGGAGCAGATGTAGCAAAGATTCGATTTAAAGCAGTTTTAGTTTCAGGTGCACTTTCAGGTCTTGGTGGTATGTGTTTTGCTTATTCTATTTCAGCTAATTTTTCACCTAGTATTTACATGGGATATGGTTATCTTGCAATTGCAGCCTTAATTTTTGGTAATTGGAAAATACTCCCTACGTTAGGAGCTTGTTTAATATTTGGATTTGCAAAATCTGGTGGTTATAAAATCGGACAAATATTAGAATTACCAAGCACTTTTTCAGATCTTATTATGATACTACCTTATGTACTTACTCTACTTTTATTAATTTTCTTCTCTAAATCTAACCACGCACCAAGAGCATTAGGAGAAATTTATGATAAAGGGAAACGGTAACTATTCATATGTGACTAGCAGTAAGCATAAGAAT
Source organism: Anaerocolumna sp. (assembly GCA_029239975.1). Lineage (GTDB taxonomy): Bacteria > Bacillota > Clostridia > Lachnospirales > Lachnospiraceae > Anaerocolumna. Next base: position 39,374 of record JARBTX010000014.1, on the reverse strand, counting down.
TTGATAATATATGTATTATATGAGTAATCTATATGAAACATCAAACATCTGGAGGGTATATGAGAACTAGATTTTACAATGCGAGAATTTTAACTTTAGCCAACGGATTTGACGTGCAATACGGTGAAGTTTGGGTGGATGGTAACCTTATAAGTTACGTTGGGGAATCTAAAACTTGTGATGAAAGAAAAACATTAGAGTTTGACCGTGAAATCAACGCAAATGGCAATCTAATTATGCCTGGATTTAAAAATGCACATACACATTCAGCTATGACTTTTTTAAGGTCCTATGCAGATGATTTACCTTTGCTTGATTGGTTAAATAAACAGGTATTTCCGATGGAAGCTAAATTAACAGGTGAAGATATGTACCATTTATCAAAACTTGCCATCTTAGAATATCTGACGAGTGGTATGACTGCTAACTTTGATATGTACTTTTGTCCGGATGATGTCTCAAAAGCTTCTATTGATATGGGATTTCGTACTGTTTTGTCAGGTGGTGTAAATGATTTTATTGGTGAAACGGATTCGACTTTAAATCTACTGGAAGGTTGGTTTCGAAAATTTAACCAACATCATGAACTTATTGGTTATAGATTAGGTTTTCATGCAGAATATACATGTAATTTAAGTTTATTAAAGGGGATTGCAGCGTTAAGTCGAAAATACTGCGCACCTGTTTTTACACATAATTCAGAAAGCGCCAGTGAAGTAGAGCAATGTGTCAATCGCTATGGTATGACTCCAACCGTATTTTTAGATAGTTTAGGTATGTTTGAATATGGCGGTGGAGGATATCATTGTGTACATATGACTGATGATGATTTGCGTATATTCCAGAAAAAACAGTTGTCAGTAATCACAAATCCAGGTTCGAATGTAAAACTTGCCAGTGGTATTGCACCGATTAAAAAGACGATGGATATGGGAATTAATATTGCTATTGGTACAGATGGCCCTGCAAGTAATAATTGTTTAGATATGTTCCGAGAGATGTTTTTAACTACTGCATTACAGAAAATAAAAGAAAATGATGCATCTGCAGTGGATGCCAATGATGTTTTATATATGGCAACGGTAGGTGGTTCAAAAGCGATGGGACTTACAAAATGTGATACTTTAGAAGTTGGTAAACTTGCAGATTTAATCATGATTGATCTTCATCAACCTAATATGCAGCCTATTAATAATATAACCAAAAATTTAGTATACAGTGGTTCGAAGCAAAATGTGAAGTTAACAATGGTGAATGGAAAAATCCTTTATGAGAATAATAATTTCTACGTAGGAGAAGATGTGGAAGGTATATATCAAAAAGCAAATGAGATAATAAATCGACTAAGATAGATTCTTTTAACTATCCAGTAATTATAATGTAAAATGAACATATTCTAGAAAAGGCAGTGAGCAAAAAAGGCACTGTCTTTTTTATAGAATATATAAATTCTTATATTTTGGTTTTACAAAAATAGACTGTAGTGGCTAGTAAAATACAAGTAGAATATATGTTCGAAATGATTGATACTTTTATAATCATATGGTAAAATTAACCTACTATATATATTGCTTTATTATGTTTAGAAATAAATTTTATTAAGTTATAGTAAGGAGGGAAAAATATGGCAGAATTTTTATTTCAAGGTCATGGAAGCTTAAGGTTTATAACAGAGAATAGAACTGTTATCTATGTTGATCCATATGTAGGTAGTGGATATGATATACCAGCAGATATTATATTAGTTACACACCAACACAGTGACCATAACAGAGTAGATTTAGTAACGAAAAAACCAGGCTGTATTATAATTACACAAAGTGATGCTTTGAAAGATGAAAATTATCAAAAATTCCACATTCAAGACGTAGAGATTGAATCGGTACCAGCATATAATCAGAATCATAAAAAATCCGAGTCAGTTGGATATATATTAAAATTTGATGGAATCTCATTTTATGCTTCTGGTGATACATCTTTAACAGATTATATGCAGGAGGTAATACCCAATCTTCATTTAGATTATACTGTTTTACCAATTGACGGCATATATAATATGAATCCTGACGAGGCTACTTATTGTGCTAATATTATGAAGGTAAAACATGTAATACCAGTTCATATGAAACCAGGGGAGTTATTTAGCATGGAATGTGCTAACAAATTTAAAGCAACAAATCGCTTAATCGTTGAAGCTGGGGAATCTATAGTATTAGAATAAAAGCGGTTATTGCAAAATAATTATAAAATTATCAGTGTCTAATGGGATAGGCATATCATTATTCATTTTACCACAGATTAATAAAGTGCATTTTATTAAGCCATACGTTAGGAATGAACGAAGGGAAAGCAGTGAATATAGTTTATGATACACCTAATCCATTTAGAGCAGAGATTAAGTTATTTTGCAACAGTTCCTTCGGCAGGTTGGTATGCAATCAATATTATATCTTGATTCGCATTCGAGCTAATTGTTTTTTCTAATTCACTTATAACGTTAATATCTTCAGCTGATATATCAGCTATTTTATAGTCATCAAAATTTTTAGTATTCATATGATCATCTCCTTTTTATTTAGTTTACGTTAGGTGATTGCGAAATTATATAACTTATCAAATTACTGATGCAATAAGGACATTTTGATGTTTCGCAATTATCTAATAGTTTACGTAAGATTTTAAGAGTTAAACATGAATTTTGATATTATAAAAATTTCATACAAGTTTTGTCTTCGGGTATTTGTTATGTTATATAAACACATGAATATGGAGTATAAAATATGGGGAGCAAATTTAGAAGTATAAGGGGTATTCTAATAAAATCAATTCTTATTCTTGTCAGCGTAGTTATTATATTAATCATAATTGCACCGCCAATTATAGTACATTTTGCTACAAGTGGTCATATCAATTATGCGGGAAACACAAATAAAAATGTTTTACAAGATATTTATCAAGGAGAAGATTTTGATTTAGAAACTACCGAATTGACACTAAGTACGGATGATGGACTAAATATTTGGACATCAGAAGTTTTTGTAGAGAATCCAAAAGCGGTTATTATTTATCTAACCGGGATTAGGCAACCATCTATTACTTATTTTTATGGTCATTCTAGGTGGATGAAAAAGAATGGTTTCGCAACGATGCTTCTTGAAGTACGTGGACATGGTAATAGCTCTGGGAATGATGTGTGTCTAGGGTATGAAGAGGTGAATGATGTGAAAGCTGTTTTGAATTATATTAAAGGACAAGAAAAATACAAGGATGTACCCATTGTGTTACATGGTGTATCTATGGGTGGAGCTATAGCTATAAACTCATTTGGTGAATTAAAAGATATCGATGGATTAATTGCCATGTCTGCATATTCAAGTTTCGAAGATGTAGTAAGTGATACAATGAGAAGATATCATATCCCGAAATTTATCTGTAATATTGAAAAATCCATGGTTCGTACTTGGTTATCTGTTAAATTCGGTGATAAAGTTTATAGCAACAAACCAATGAAACAGATTCAAAATATTGGAGAAAGACCTGCTTTGTTAATCGCATGCACGGGTGATACAGAAGTTCAAGCTGTTAACATGAGACGTTTATTAGAGAAAGCACCAGAGCAATGTGAGAGTTGGACTAGAGAGTCATGGGAACATTTTATTATAAAAGACTGTGACTTTGCTAATATGGAACAGGATTTAGAATATTGTGAACGCATTCTAGAATTTTTAAATTCAAAGATTGTAAAGTAACTTAAATTAAAAAGAAAGTGAGTACTGATGTCAGTTACTAAAGATACATCAAACAGTGAAAAATGTATATTAATTTAAAAAGAATTGAATTTGTTATTACCTATAAATGCAGCGGTAAATGTAAGCATTGTTCCGTTGGTGAAGAGATTAAGTCAAAATCAAATGGACATATTGAATATGAAAAAATAAGCGGTTTATTAGAAAAACTAACTAAAAAATTTGATATTGAGTCCATTATGTGTTTTGGTGGTGAACCATTATTATACTCTGATGATGTCAGCAAAATAATGAAAGAAGCGAAAGCGTGTAATATACCCAAAAGACAAATTATAACGAATGGTTATTTTAGTAGATCATATGAAAAAGTTAAGGATGTAGTATTATTGCTTGAAGAGACAGGTGTAACTGATTTATTATTATCCATTGATTCCTTTCATCAAGAAACAATACCAATTGAATATGTTTATAAATTCGCGAAACAAATAAAGGATCACGATGTTATAAATATAAAAGTTCATCCAGCTTGGTTAGTTGATAGAGAGAAAAAGAATAGTTGGAATAATGAAACAGAAAATTTATTGGATCTGTTTACAATACTAAATATTACAATCTCCATGGGTAACAATATCAATCCAACAGGCAATGCGATAAAGTATCTTTCCAATTATTACGGGACTCCAGACCTTAATCTTGATTATTTTTGTGGAAGTTCAAAATATACGAATCCACTTGATAAAATTGATACCATATCAATTATGCCAAACGGTGATGTATGTGTATGTAGTTTCGTAATCGGAAATATATATCATGAACAGATTGAAGATATTATTAATAGATATAACCCTAATGATAATAAATATATGAGACTATTGATGAATGAAGGTGTAAATGGTCTATATGAATACGCAAAATCAATAGGTATACATACAAAATTAGATCAATACCATACTCCATGTAATGTTTGCAAAGATATTATGAAAGAGATAATGTTAAATAAAATGTAGAAAGAAAACATTTGTTCCATTTGTAAAAATGTGGTATAATGTAAAGGTCAAAAGCATTTCAGACAGGGTGTTAGCCGCTTCCGAAAGGGGGTGGTTGGTTATGACGACGTACGAAGAATTTACGTTAGTTATTAGTATTATAACTTTGTTTTTTATAATATTAAAATATAAAGATGACCAAAAAAAATAATCACCCTACCCGCAAAGTTGTGTGATTATTTTTTTATCTCTAATTTTCACATCCGCGGCCAATAAAATGGACGAAATGCTTTTGATATAATTATATCATATTATATGCTGTTGTCAAATATATGATACATGTTGTTTATTTAATTTTTATATTAAATCAATGTTTTTAAAAGAATTATAAATAATGTACAAAAAAATGTTCAAAAAAAATGTTCAAAAATAATTTAATAATTTTACATTTATATAGTATATATTAATTTGAGTAATTAATTTAATTGTTAGTCAAATACTCTACCTGTTTAAAAATACAATTTTATGAGGCGAAAAACATGAAAGAGATTATTACAATACAACATACACAATCAATACATCATACCAATGGTATGGTTGGTGCATGGACGGATTGGGATTTATCAGAGTTAGGTAGAAAACAAGCTGATAATATCGGTAAGAAATTAAATAAAGAAATTAATGGAAACGAATTTATTTTATATTCATCTGATTTAAAAAGAGCAAAACAAACTGCTGAAGAAGTTGCAAAATATTTAGATATCACACCAATTTTAAGACAAGAATTACGTGAAATTAATGAAGGAGAAGCAACAGGGAAATCTAGAGAATGGTATAACGAGAATAAAGCACCAAGTATTTCAGGTGGTTACTATTCTGATTATAAAGCTTTTCCGAGTTCCGAATCATACCGAGAGTTATGGTTAAGGATCAAACCATTTATGGATGAAATAATAAATTCAGATCATAATAAAATAATTCTTGTATCACACGGTATTACAATGCACTTATTTTTTGCTATGTGGATTGGTATAGAATTCGATGATTTAACTAAATTTGGATGTTGGGCAATGTCAGGCGGTGTTTCTAAGTTGAATATTGGAGCAAATGGAAAAAGAGAAATTCAGGTTTTAAATAACATGCTTTATATGCATTGTTAATTTTATAAACAAGATTAATTTATATGCAAAGTTAATTCAGTATGCTAGTTTATTAATGCAAGGTTAATTTTATAAGTGATAGTAATACGTAATTTTGTAATACTATAAATTAAAGGAAAGGCATAAACAAAGGGGTTTATGTAATGGTGTCTTATGGAATTAGTAACGAGTAGATTGTGTTTAAGACCTTTTAGAGAATCAGATTTTGATGCGGTACATAGTTATTCAAGTAATCCAGATAATGTGACTTATATGGTTTGGGGACCAAATGATGAAGAATCAACTAGAAACTTTATAAAAGATGCTATTCAAAAGTTAGAGCAAGATCCAATTATGGGATATGATTTTGCCATTGTATTAAGGGAAACTGGTGAAGTAATTGGTGGTTGTGGTATTTATTTAGATGATTCTAGACAAGAGGGAGTTCTTGGTTGGATATTACATAAGAATTACTGGAAATTTGGGTTTATGACTGAAGCAGCAAATGAATTATTACGCTTTGGGTTTGAGCAATTAAAACTACATAGAATATATGCAACCTGTAATACAGAAAATTATGGATCTTATCGTGTCATGGAAAAGTGTGGAATGTTAAGGGAAGCACACTTTAGAAAAAATAGGCATGGCCGAGTAGGTGATAAACAACAGTGGTATGATGAATTTCATTATGCAATGTTAGCGGATGAATGGGAAATGATAAATAATTAATTAATAAAACACCTAAATCTAGTTAGTCATGTTTACATATGATAATGTAACACTAAATAAAAATCCCCATTGATTAAGTGAAGTCAACCAATGGGGGTTTTTCGATGAATGTCTTTTTGCTATTACATTGATTCAGACATATTTATTGTTTATCAAAATACCGTATCGATGGAATGAAACAGCTAAAAACACCTAGTAATAAAATAAGTATTCCTGATATAAAAAACCAATGATTCACACCAATACGGTCAGCAAAAATTCCACTAAAAATTAATCCGATGGGCATAGATAGTGACATTAAACTACCATATAGCGCGAAAACTCTTCCTAAAAATTCGGGATTAATCTTTTCTTGATAAAGGGCTACTTGTACACCAGAGTAAAATGGTCCGGAAAATCCCATGATACCACTAAAAAATACAAATAGAAAAAATGCATTTGTAGGTAATAAACCAGCAATAGATAAACTAAAACCCATTATAAAAATGGAACCCATTATAGTTATTATACGATTTTTAAAACCACTCCAAGTACCAAGAAGAACTCCACCAATTAACATGCCAACAGCAAATGATATTTCAACAATCGAAGCATGAGTTGTATTACCTTGAAAATAATTTATACTCATTAGTGGAAACAATGCACTAACAGGCATATAAATTAATAAATAAAGGGATCCAATCCATAATAATGTAAACAAACCTTTATTTTTACGTAGTGTAAAAAATCCATCTTTTAATTCATTCATAAAATTAGTTTTTGTAGATTGTGCGATTGTCTTCGGTTTTGGAATTGAGATAAACAAAATTGATACGGAAGCTAAGATAGCTCCAATTATATCTATTAAAATAATTTTATTTAAGCTTATAGCTCCATATAATATTGCGGCAGCCATAGGACTTACGATCAAACTAATGGATTGTACTGCTTGACTATAGCCAGCACATTTCGTTAGTTTATCTTCTGGAACTAATAATGGTGTAATAGCACTTAATGATGGTGAATGAAACGCTGTCCCTAAACTTCTAACAAATAATATGCATAAAATAATCCAAACAGGTGGTTCTAGATATATTGTTATAATTGCTAATATGGATCCTGCTAAAGCGATGATAAAGTCAGAACCTAACATAATTAACTTTCGGCTATATCGATCGATAAATACACCAATCATTGGGCCAAAGATAGCCTGTGGTAAAAAACCTACTAATGTAGCTAAAGATAATATCATTGCTGAGCCTGTTGTATCTGTTAAATACCAGATCAAAGCCATCTGAAGAATAGAACTAGTGATAAGTGATATTGCTTGCCCTGTCCATAATATTAAAAAGTTACGTTTCCAATTTATTTTTGACATAGATATGTTCCTCCAAATAAAAAATACAGATAAACTCCAAGAGTGGACTTTATCTGTATTATCACGCGCAAAAAGAACATAATTAGTGTACGATTGTTTTCGTAACTAAAAACACCATAATTTTTTTCGCAAAATAAGTACAATAAAAAAGCCCACTGATTGAAATTTTTAATTAGTGAGTTACTGCTTTTTTATTTACTTATCTTAAACGAATTGAAAAAATCATGGTGTTCTCCTTTTGTAAAATATTTTTTATTTTAACAAGTTAAGTACTGTTCGTCAATAGATTTATTAAGGAATTACCATAATTTATAATATTGTATGCATTATAGATTGATTCTGTTGTGAAACGTGATATACTTATAGAAACTGTTTTTCAATATAATTAAACTTATAGAATAAAGTTTGAAAGAAAATATAAGAATAGAAAGGTACCACAAAATAATTTACGATGTGGTGTAATGCATTTTCTGCATTAAATAAAGGTGTAAATATGTATATAGCAACATTAACAGACATTATTGAATTAAATCATATATTAGAAGATGAAAATATTAGTTATCGTGTTCACCTTAGAGATACTTGTGGAAGACAATCATTTTGGATAGAGATTTTAAGTGAATGTGCAAGCAATGGAAAGGATGATATTGCGAAAAATATTATTAGACACTATTTTGCAACAAAGGGTGTTACAATAAAATATCTAAATAATAGTTTAGAATTTGTAATTGATGATAATCCAGTAGAATAGTGATATCCGTAACAAAGTTACAGATAGTTCATTTTATCTAATATATAATAACAGCATAAGTTACCAATAACATTATTAATGGAGGAATAATATGCTAGGATTATTAAAAATGAATACAGGTAAGAAGATAAATGTAAATGAGCTAGATAACTTAATCGGAGATATCGATCTAATCGACGTAAGAGAAACATATGAGTTTAAAAACCAAAGCATAAAATCTGCTCAAAATATTCCAATGGGCCAATTAGTAAGTGATCCAAATAAATATTTAGCGAAAGATAACACATATTATTTAATATGCGAATCAGGGGCTAGAAGTGCAAGGACATGTAATTATTTAACAAAGCAAGGTTTTGATGTAATTAATGTCTTAGGTGGTGTTTCTTCCTATGATGGTAAGTACAAAAGTTAATAGTTGTTTTTTTAGGGTTGTTGCAAATAGAATAAATTTGCGACAGCCCTTATTATTTATCCAAAAAATGGTTGCATTTTATATTTTGTTATGATACACTAACAAAAATTAACTTTTAGGAGATTATTTTATGTATAGATCAACTTGTATTATCGTCATTAGATACTTTGAAATTCCGGGATATTAATGCTTGTAACTATGATTCATTTGGCATAGATGCAAGAATAATATCCCTTGTGTCTATGCGGTGATGAATTTTCTCTATACATTGTTAAATCAAACCGCATTGAATAGTATTTTTCTAATTAGAAAGATATTATCCAAGGCGGTTTTTTATTATAAAAAGGGAGGAAAAGATATGAATGCAATTGAAGTAAAGCAATTATCAAAAACGTTTCGCATTAAGGTGAAAGAAAAAGGGTTAAAGGGAAGTATGAATTCTATTTTTCACCCAAAGTATAAGACAATTAAGGCAGTGGATGATATTAGCTTTCAAGTTGAAAAAGGGGAAATTCTCGCTTTTATTGGTCCAAATGGAGCAGGTAAAAGTACTACAATTAAAATGCTTACAGGAATTTTGTATCCTGAACAGGGTGATGTTTCGGTAATGGGAATAAGTCCTATTGAGAAGAGAAAAAAATTAGCATATAAGATTGGTACGGTATTCGGACAAAAAGAACAGTTATGGACACATTTGACTCCATATGATAATTTTAAGTTTTTTGGAGCTATTTATGATCTAAAAGACAAGGAAATTGAAGATCGAATTGAAGAACTAAAAGATGTGTTTGAATTAGAAGAATTCATTAATACACCGGTTAGAAATCTATCACTTGGTCAAAGAATTCGATGTGAAATTGTGGCATCTTTAATCCACAAGCCAGAAATTTTATTTATGGATGAACCAACCATAGGTTTAGACCCTGTAGTTAAGGAAAATATAAGAGAATTAATCAAAAAAATGAATAAAGAATATAATACAACCATTTTTCTAACAAGTCATGATGTAGGAGATATTGAAAAACTATGCAAGAGAATTATTATTGTAAATCACGGTAAAGTTGTTTTGGATGATTCTATGGAACATTTAAAATATCATTACCTGAATAAAAAAATTCTGGAAGTTAAGATGAAAGAATATCAAGATTTTAAAGAAGTTGAAGGAATTACTATATTAAAAAGTAAAGCCAACAACTTGAAATTAGAAGTTGATACAACGAAGAAAACAATTAGTGATGCGATTAAACTGTTTGATGCAGATAACATGATTGATATTAATATCTCTAATGTGCCATTAGAAAAAATCATTACCGAAATCTATAAGGAGGTAAAAAGCTAATATGAGAAAATATATTTATATTTTTAAAGCATCCTTTATGGAAAGCTTGCAATATATTATGAATATTTTACTGGGTTTTATTAGTTTCTTTATTCTACTTTATATATTCTTAAATCTGTGGAATTACATTTACTCGGATTCAACCAGCTTGATTGAAGGATATTCAAAAACACAAATGATTTGGTATGTTGTAATCACAGAAATTATGTGGTTTGGAACAAGAAATCATACATTAACTAGACAGATTAGTAATGATATTAAAAGTGGTACAATTGCTTATAACATCAATAAACCATATAATTACATGTTCTACATAATTGCAAGACATGTAGGAGAAATAGCAATAAAATTCTTTTTATTTTTAGGAGTTGGCATACTCTTTGGCTATTTGTTTATAGGCACATTGCCTGGTTTTTCTCTTAAAACGTTACCAATGTTAACGACCGTGTTCTTACTATCTATTCTAATTAATTCTTTTATACGAATTGGTATTAGTTTAATCTCTTTTTGGATTGAAGATGCAGGACCTTTTCATTGGATTTATGACAAATTAATTATTGTTATTGGTACACTGTTTCCGGTGGAAGTGTTCCCAGAATGGTTTCAGCCATTTATTAAAAGTTCACCAATCTATGTTATCACATATGGACCTGCAAAATTAGTAATAAATTTTAGTTCTAACATGTTTCTTAATGTTTTACTTGCGCAGAGTTTGTATATTTTGATTACAGTATTCATATTGACTTTATTATATCGAAGAGGAGTGAAAAAATTAAATGTTAACGGTGGCTAAAAATCAAACGAAAGTAATACTTCTTGCATTTAAATATAACTTAATGAGAGAAATGACAAACCAGGTTACATTTATAACAAATATTTTGTTTATGATACTAAATAATGCTACCTTTATCATTCAATGGATGGTTCTGTTTCATCTAAAAAGTAATATTGGTGGTTATGAAATAAATGATGTATTGGTGCTATGGGGGTTAGCAGCAAGTACGTATGGATTTTCACATATATTTTTTCAGAAAGCCCATGAGATTTCTGATTTGATTATAAATGGGAAACTAGATGCTTTTCTGGTGCAACCCAAAAATGTATTGATTGGGGTTATCACATCAGGAACGAATGTATCTGCCATTGGGGATTTAGTTTACGGATTTATTATTTTATTGATTGTAAAATGCAGTATTCTTAATGTTATTTTATTTACCTTTTTTACAATCACCGGTGGTTTGATATTAACAGCTTTTTCAATTATTATCGGCTCTTTATCATTTTGGATTGTAAGAGGAGATATAATATCAGGACATCTTTCTGGAATTATGATTAATGTTTCCACGTATCCAGATGGAATATTTAAAGGTATTGTTAAGTTGATTTTATATTCCTTACTACCAGTTGGATTAACGATTTATATGCCGGTAAAAGTAATTATTGAATTCAATATCATACAGCTTTTTATCATAATTGCTTTTACTATAGGTATTGTATTACTAGCGTTTTTGGTATTTAATAAAGGTCTCAAACGGTATTCATCTAGTAATCTTATGAGTGCTAGAATATAATAAACTAAAATGTACCATTTAGGACGACATCAGAGCGAGAGTGTACCCAGAATAACTTTGGTTAATATCTCGCTTTTGATAAGCTAACGTGAACAACAAAACGTTTGTATTTTTAAAATTGGGTTTTATATTTAGTACTATAAAAGTATTAGAGAAGAGGAGATATATATGCAAATAACGAAAGAAAGAATGAAACAAGAGACAGTTGAATTTCTACAAATCTTGTTTTCATTACATGAAGTTGAAAAAATAAGTGTGAAAGACATCATAATACCATCTATAGATGATAAAGAAACCATAGATAACGCTTTGGATCTTTGTTATCATGATAAGTACAGCGATATTGATTTTGTCGTATATTTAAACCTACATCCTACGGACTATTACGGAGTAACACCTGTTTATAAGAATCATTTATCACGTCTTGGTTTGGAAAAAGATAAATTCGGAATTGCTTTTATTCCTAGAGAAAATGGGAAAGAAGGAATACGAGTTTGCAAATCAAATGGGATACGTATGGATATTATTTGCATTCCTTATTGTGACGAGTTTGGGATACCATTAGATAATAATGTAAATAAAGTAATAATTACAGAAAAAAAGGATTCCACTGATAATAGTAATCTAGATGGATACGATGATGAAAAAAATATTGAAGATTCTTGTGAGTCTAGCAAAGAAACAATTTCTACAACTTGGGATTTAGAAAAAGTGGATTGGTTTTGGTTTATTTCCGTTCAAGCACTAGGTAAATTAATGAGAAAAGATTATCTGATTGCCGCTCATTTAGCTAATATCCTAGTGAATGAAACCTTAGTAGCACAAATGATAATACGTGATAAACAATACAATACCAATTATCATCGCTTTGGTTATGCAGAGAAGTTGGAGTATCTTGAGATTTATAATGAAGATAAGAATATGTTTGCGAATACTTTAGATGAGACTTATAATCATATTGCAAAGTTGTTGTATAGCGCTGCTATTAGCTACGATAATTTAATACCAAAATTAAATGAACAATATAAATCCATGTTATCTATCTTTATTGATATATGGAAAAGTTATTTAAGTGATAATTAGGATTCGGGTGTCAAAAGCCCTTCTGTAATCTAAAGTTAGTAAATTTGCACAAACACATACTTGCTAGGGCGTGATGTAAACAAGAAATTAGTGCGCAACTGTTATGAAGCCGTTGGTACTTAGACCCTGTAGTTAAGGGTCTTATGTACCACTACGAGATTCATCAAGCGAGAGCGTGTTGCGGAATAACTACTTGTTTGCATTACGCATCACAAAGCTGTCATTGTGCAAATTGACGTATAATAATTTTAAAATGGGCTTTTGACACCCGAATCCTATATATAAGTGATAATGTATAGGAGAAAAAATGAAACTATTTATTAACGGAAAAATAATGACTTTAGATCAAAATAATTCTATATTTGAGGCAATGGCGGTTGAAGATGGATTAATCAAAGCATTAGGAACAACGAAAGATATTCTTAAGCTGATTAAGGATGATACAATAATTTATGATTTAGCGGGGAAATCGGTTCTTCCTGCTTTTAATGATAGTCATATGCATCTGCTTGAGTACGCGTTTACTTTATCTAGAGTTGATTTATCAAAAGCCAAATCAATTCAGGATATTATTGACTATATGAAAGCATATATCGAACAGAATGCTATTCCGGAAGGAATTTTGGTGGAAGGATATGGATGGAATCAGGATTATTTTATAGGTGAATCAAAATTTCCTACAAGAGATGATTTAGATAGGATATCAAAAACCCACCCAATTATTATAACTAGGGCTTGTGTGCATGCATGTGTTGTTAATTCTCGTGTCCTAGAAATAGAAGGAATTGATTCTAAAACAAAACAAGTAGAAGGTGGAGTATTTGAGATAAAAGACGACCGTTGCACCGGAATATTCCGTGAAAATGCAATGAGTATGATAAAAAAGGTATATCCACCTGTTACAAAAGAAGTGATTAAGGAAAATATCTTAAAAGCGCAACCTTTCCTTATCCAACAAGGAATTGTATCAGTTCAGACAGATGATTTTGGATGTGTTGAAAACTATGAAGACGTGATCCAATGTTTTAGAGAACTAGATATGGAAGGGAAACTAAAAATCAGAATATACGAACAGTGTTTATTAAAAACGAAAGAGAATCTGATAGATTATTTACAAAAAGGTTACCACAAAGAGAAAGGAACATCTCATTTTAAATTAGGACCATTAAAAATATTAGGGGATGGTTCTCTTGGTGCAAGAACTGCATTATTACGAAATCCTTATAAAGATGCACCTGATACACAGGGAATTGCAATCTATGAGAAAGATTATCTATTGGAATATATGAGACTAGCCCATGATTCTGGTATGCAGATTGCAATCCATGCGATTGGGGATCAGATGATGGAATTAGCCCTTGATTGTTTTCATCAGATAACAAACGATAATCCAAGGCAAAATCATAGGCATGGTATTGTACATTGCCAGATAACCGATAAAGAATTATTAGATAGGTTTCGGACGTGGCATATTTTAGCTTATATTCAACCAATCTTTTTGCATTATGACTTACATATCGTTGCAGATCGTGTTGGAGAAGAATTAGCATCTACAAGTTATAATTTTAAGACTTTGTATGATAATGGTGTAATTACTGCTATTGGTTCGGATTGTCCAGTGGAACCTTTTCATACAATGAATAATTTATATTGTGCAGTAAATCGTAAAGATTTAGAAGGATATCCCAAAGAAGGATTTTATCCAGAACAAAAATTAAGCATTCAGGAAGCACTTAGAGGTTACACAAATTATGGAGCATATGCTTCTTTTGAAGAAGAGAAAAAGGGTAGCCTTGAAGTAGGCAAATATGCCGATATGATAATTTTAAATGAAGACATTTTATCGATAAATCCAATGAGCATTAAAGATGTAAAGATACTTAAAACCTATATTGATGGTATTGAATTTATAAATTAAAAATTCTTCTTGACCGTGACCTTACGTAACCCAATATAATGACATCATCAATGAAGGAGGATGTCATTATGAAAACATATTTAGTAACAGGTGGGGCTGGATTTATAGGTTCTAATTTTATCAATCATTTATTTAATACCTATCAATCGAATGTTCAGGTAATCAATCTAGATCTTCTTACTTACGCAGGTAACCCTATGAATTTAAAGGATTTACAAGACAATGAAAAGTATCATTTTATTCAAGGTGATATCTGTGATACTAAGTTAGTAAGAGAGATATTTTCAAAGTATTCTGTTGATTATGTTGTACACTTTGCAGCAGAATCTCATGTAGATCGTAGTATAAGTG
Source organism: Anaerocolumna sp. (assembly GCA_029239975.1). Lineage (GTDB taxonomy): Bacteria > Bacillota > Clostridia > Lachnospirales > Lachnospiraceae > Anaerocolumna. The sequence goes on along the minus strand of JARBTX010000014.1, from coordinate 23,992 downwards.
ATTCTGAAATTTTTGTTAAGACTAACGTTTTGGGAACATTGACGCTATTGAATGCTGCAAAAAAATCCTGGGAGACAAATACAGGTTTTTTAGATGGAAAACGATTTTTGTACGTATCAACAGATGAAGTATATGGTGCTTTAGGAAAGGACGGGTATTTTACAGAAGAGACGCCGATTTCTCCTAGAAATCCATATTCGGCAAGTAAAGCTAGTGCAGATATGATGGTGAAAGCTTTTTATGAGACACATAATTTTCCGGCTGTCATTACTAGATGTTCCAATAATTATGGGCCACATCAATTCCCTGAAAAATTAATTCCTTTATACATTTACAATGGTACACATAATAAAAAGTTACCGGTTTATGGTGATGGATTGGCAATTCGTGATTGGCTTTACGTTATGGACCATTGTAGTGCAATTGACTTAGTGTTAAATAAAGGGAAACTTGGTGAAGTCTATAATGTTGGTGGGCATAATGAGAAAACAACGTTAGAAATAGCAGAAGTGATTATTGATGTATTAAGTAAGGACTATAACATTAACATAACGAAAGAATACATCGATTATGTACCAGATCGAAAAGGTCATGACCGTAGATATGCTATCGATCCAATTAAGATAAAAAAGGAGTTAAATTGGAGTCCTTCTGTTAATTTTACAGAAGGTATTAAAAAAACCATTGAATGGTACATGAGTCATCCTGATTATCTAGAAACAATCATTTCTGGTGATTATAAGAAATTAGAATAGGGAATTCGATTGTTAAGTTTATTTACATTATTGGCGATTTGCTTGAAGTAGAAAGATGAAGTGCGACGAAGTAGGAATGCGACTAAGCAGGAATGTAACAAAGCAGGATGCAACAAAGCAGAATGCAACAAAGCAGAATGCAACAAGGCAGGAATGCAGAATGCAATAAGGCATAAAATGCGACAAGGCAGAACCAGCGAAATAGAAAAGCTATAAAGTATGAGTCTCTCTACATAGAGCAAATCGTCATTATATTAATATAAATTGGTTTATAACACTTTTTCCTATATAATAATAAACTACTTGAAGTATTTATATTAAGATTGGTTGGTGATACAGATGAAAGATAAAACTTATTATACAACTGGAGAATTTGCAAATAGAGCAAAAGTATCCATACGTACTATAAGATATTATGATAAACAAGGAATATTAAAACCTACCCATATGAGTGAGTCAGGATATCGATTGTATACGGATTCAGATTTTGCGAAACTACAAAAGATATTATCCTTAAAGTTACTTGGATTTAGCTTAGATGAAATTTCAGATATTACACGAAATGACAATGACCATGATTATATTAAACATTCTTTTGCACTTCAGCTACAGTTGGTTAAGAAAAAAATTGAACAATTACAACTAATGGAGCAATCAATCTTAGAAACAAATAAAGTATTTGAAGAGAAAAAAGAAATAGATTGGAATCAAATTATAAGGTTAATTCACATAACCAATATGGAGAAAAGTTTATCTGAGCAATATAAAAATTCAGTGAATATCAATGTTCGTATTAATCTTCACAAAGAGTATTCAAAGAATCCTAAGGGATGGTTTCAATGGATTTATAATGAATTACATGTAACAAAATCAATGAAAATACTTGAAATCGGCTGTGGAAATGGTGAACTTTGGAAGGTAAATGGGGATAAAATTCCGAATTCGTGTGAAATAATACTATCGGATATTTCAATTGGCATGTTAAATGATGCGAAAGAGAATTTAAAAAATACTGGCAATATTCAATATAAAGTAATTGATTGTCATGATATACCTTATGAAGACGAAACATTTGATCTTGTAATTGCCAATCATGTTTTGTTTTATTTAAAGGACCATGATAAAGCACTAACGGAAATAAACAGGGTGTTAAAAAAAGGTGGATATTTTTATTGTAGTACTTATGGTAAAGACCATATGAAAGAAATTGATCAACTGGTAAAGGAGTTTGATAATCGAATTGCCTTGTCATTAATAAATTTGTATGATATATTTGGTCTTGAAGATGGACAATTGGAATTAAGTAACTATTTCTCTGACATAGAATCATTAAGATATGAAGACTTTCTATTAGTTAACAAAGCGCAACCATTAATTGATTATATTGTGTCATGTCACGGTAATCAAAACGATTACATTATGGAGAGCTATAACGAGTTTTATAATTTTATAATGGATAAAGTAAAGAAAAAAGGAAATCTAAAAATTACTAAAGCAGCAGGTATCTTTCGTTGTAAAAAGAATGAAACTAATTTTATATAATGGATTTATTAAAATTAGTAACCAACTTATTAGGAGAAGACAAATGAATATTACACCATATTGTATATCATGCCTTGTTCAAAGACAGGAAGAAAGAATTCGTAAATATCCAGACGAAAATAAAAAACTGAAATTTATGAAAGAAGTTCTCAATTTAATTGGTAATTCAAAGGAAGATGTATCTGCTCCATTCTTAATCGGTGAAATTGGAGAGATTCATAGGAAGGTATTTGGTGATACGGATAGTTACACAGATTTAAAAAGGGAATATAATCAATTTATGCTAAACAAAGAGTCAGAATTAAAGCAAGTGATAAATAAATCATCCGATTCTTTTTTGACTGCATTAAAATTAGCTAGAGCTGGTAATTACATAGATTTCGGAGCAATGAATGAAATCAGCAATGAAAAATTAAATGATTTGCTAGGAAGTGCAGAAAAAGAAACTATAAATCAAGACGAATATGAAAACTTTTGTCAGGAATTATCTAGTGCAAAAACAGTAGTCTATATTACAGATAACTGTGGTGAAATAGTAATAGATAAATTATTTATTATGACTATAAAGGAAAAATATCCAGATATAAACATAAAAGTAATTGTTCGCGGTTCGGACGTTTTAAATGACGCAACAATAGAGGATGCTATAGAAGTGGGATTAACTGAGATTGCTTCTGTGTTAGGTAATGGGACAAAAATACCTGGTACTGTATTAACGGATATTAACATAAAAGCAAAAAAAGCAATCTATGAAGCAGATTTAATTGTTTCAAAGGGTCAAGCAAATTTCGAAACGTTATATGGAAGTGGTTTAAATATATATTATATGTTTTTATGTAAATGTGATTTATTTGTAAAGAGATTCAATATGGAACTTTATAAAGGTATCTTTGCTAATGAAAAGAATATTAAGTTACTATATTAATAATAAAATAGTCAATTGCGAAACGATTAGTTTATCGAATTTATTATACAATTTATACGAATTTTCTGGCTTCAGTTGCCCTTAGGGGCAAAATTCAGCCATAAAACACGTATTAATTGTATGATAAATAATTACAAATTTGATGTTTCGCAATTGCCTTTAAAATAAAATATTGAAAGGAGCACGGATGGAAGAAATATTTGCCAAACCTGCTGTAGCTGCAATCATTGAAAAAGAAGAGAATGGTGTAAAATATATACTAATTCAAGAACGTCAAAAAGAAAATGGTGGTATTGAAAACGGAATGCTTGAAATTCCAGCAGGGAAAATCAGAGAATATGAAAATATTTATGATACATTAAGAAGAGAAGTTTGGGAAGAAACAGGTCTTTTGGTTACAGATATTGTGGGTGAAGAAAATCTTATAACTCGAGAAGTAAATGGATATAAAACACTTAGTTTTACTCCATTCTGTTCAACACAAAATCTATCTGGTGGTTATTCAATTGTAGTTCAGACGTTCATCTGCCATGCTAGTGGTGAATTATTAGATGAAACAAATGAAACGAAAAATTTAAGATTTGTAACCCTTCCTGAATGTAAACAACTTATGCAAAGTGATGAAGCTTCATTTTATCCTATGCATCTAAATGGACTATATCAATATATAAAAATGAACCAGTAGATATAAAACTATATTGTTGATAAATAATGAGTGAATAGATAGTATGGCATTAATAAATAAAGAATAATTAACAGTTAAATAAAGATTAACAGATAAAGAAAGATTAATAGATAAAGAAAGATTAGCAGATAAAGAAAGATTAACAGATAAAGAATGATTAACAGAAAAAGAAAGATTAGCAGATAAAGAAAGATTAACAGATAAAGAAAGATTAGCAGATAAAGAAAGATTAATAGAAAAAGAAAGATTAACAGAAAAAGAAAGATTTATAGATAAATTGGATCAATAGATATGTTCATTAGTTAATAGCATTAAAAATAAAATAAATAAAAATATCTTATGTTTAAGAATTATATAAGCTTGATATTCTAATAGAGATGAGATAATGAATGACTATGGTAAGCAGACATAGTCTTTTTTTGTATCTATTAGAATTGTGTTTTTATATCCGATAAATTGATATATATTCATATTTTCTTTTATAATTTTTACAAGTTTGGGATTGTCTTTCGTGTATTTTGATTATAATTTCTTTAGAATTTACCTAAAAATTTCATATTCCATATGTAGTATTCAGTTTTAATACGTAGTATAATAGCATGCGATAAAGTATTCAATTAAGAAATGGTAAGAATATGCCGCTTAGATTTGCGGTTATAGTAATATGGAGGATAAGTATGTCATCATTTGTAGAACTTGTAGATGTAAAAAAGTATTACCGTATGGGTGAAGTCACCATTAATGCTGTAGATGGAATTGATTTTCAAATCGAAAAAGGAGAATTTGTAGTAATCGTAGGACCTAGTGGTGCTGGTAAAACAACCGTTCTTAACATTCTTGGTGGAATGGATACTTGCAGTGAAGGAAATATCCTAGTAGACGGTATTGATATAAGTACGTTTAATACAAAACAACTAACAAATTATCGTAGAGATGATATTGGTTTTGTATTTCAGTTTTATAATCTGATTCAAAATTTAACAGCTCTTGAGAACGTAGAACTTGCATTACAGATATGTAAGAATCCATTAAATGCAGACGATATTTTAAAGCAAGTTGGTCTTGGAGAACGTCTTAAGAACTTTCCTGCACAATTATCCGGTGGTGAACAACAGAGAGTGTCCATAGCAAGGGCTTTAGCTAAGAATCCCAAATTGTTATTATGTGATGAACCTACGGGTGCACTTGATTATAACACAGGTAAAGCTATCTTAAAATTATTACAAGATACTTGTAGACAAAGTGGAATGACGGTAATTGTTATAACTCATAATTCTGCAATTGCTCCTATGGCTGATCGTGTAATTAAGATAAAGAACGGTAAAGTTAGTAAAATGACAGTAAACGAGAATCCAGTTTCTGTTGAGACAATAGAGTGGTAGAAGGGAATAGGAGCCTTTATGAAGAAGAAAGCTATAAAACGAGATTTTTTTGTTGAGATAAAGAAAAGCTTAAATCGCTTCGTATCTATCATACTTATTGTTGCACTTGGAGTAGCATTTTTTGCTGGAATTCGTGCTGCTCAGCCAGATATGAAGATTACAGCGGATTATTTTTATGATAAAAGCAATTTAATGGATATACGTGTTTTAAGTACACTTGGACTAACAGATGATGATGTAACAGCATTGAAAGCAGTGAATGGTGTTGAAAACGTAGAACCAGCTTATTCCGTGGATGTTTTATGCCGTACGGATGACTATGAATATGTTTTAAAGGTCATGTCTAAAACAGATTCTATGAATCAAATTAATATACTTACTGGTAGATTACCAGAGAACATAAATGAATGTTTGGTAGACGAGCAATTCCTTAACAATACTGGTTTCAAAATTGGTGATACTATAACATTAAGATCTGGTACGGATAAGGAACTAAATAAGAGTTTAAAAAATGATAATTATACAATCGTAGGTGTTGGATCGAATTCTTATTACCTAAGCTTTGACAGAGGTAGTAGTTCAATCGGTAATGGTAAAATCAACAATTTCATTATTGTTCCAAAAGAAACGTTTGAATTGGAAGCGTATACTGAGATTTATGTATCTGTTGCTGGAGCCAAGGAATTAACTAGCTATACTGAGCTTTATGATGATAAAGTAGAAGCTGTAGTTGATAGCATTAAAGATATTGCTGTTTCCCGTAAAGAAGCAAGATATCAAGAAATCTTAGCAGAGCCTACAAAAGAAATTAATGATGGTAAGAAAGAATTAAATGAAAGTGAAGATAAAGTAAATAAAGAATTGGCAGACGCGAAAGAAAAAATTGACGATGCCAAAATAGAAATCGCAGATGGAGAAAAAGCGATAGCAGATGCGAAGGTAGAGTTAAATGATGGGAAGAAAGAAATTGAAGATAATAAAAAGAAATTAACGGATTCACAGGCAAAGTTAGATGATGGTAAGCGTGAATTAGATTCGGCCGACGCAGAGCTAAAGAGTGGCAAAAAAGTTTTAGCAGAAAAAAGAAGTGAATGGCAAGTAGGTCAGGATGCTTTAAAGAATGGATATAAACAATGGAATGATTCCATGGACCAATGGAATAAAAGCAAAGCTGAATTAGATAAAAATGAGAAAACATTGGATGATGCTTTGAAGGAAATAACTACTCAAAAGGAACAGTTAGAACCTGCAAAAGATTTATATCCAGACCAATGGCAACAACTAATAACTACGGAAGAATCTCTATTAACACAGCAACAACAATTAAATGCTGGTAAAACAGAATTAGAACGTGGGTTAACTAAATTAAATGCTGCAAAAACAGAATTAGATAAAAAACAAAAAGAAGTAGATAAAGCAGATGTTTTGTTAACAAAAGAAGAGCAAAAGATAACAAATGGAGAAGCTACGATTGCTACAAAACGGGCTGAAATTGTAAGTGGTCAAAATGAGATTAATGTAGGTTGGTCAAAAATTAATAAAGCAGAAACTAAAATTCAAGATTCTGAAAAACTATTAGCGGATAAGGAAAAGGAATTAAAAGAAGGAAAAGAAACTTTACTGGAAAATGAACAAGAGTATTTAGATGGTAAAGAAAAAGCGGAATCAGAACTAGCGGATGCCAGAAAAAAAATCGCTGATGCCGAAGAAAAACTAAGGGATGTAGAGTATCCCAAATGGTATGTCTTAGATCGAAACACCATTCAAACTTATGTGGAATTCGGCCAAGATTCAGAACGTATTGGTAATATCGGTAAAGTATTTCCAGTTATATTCTTCTTAGTAGCTGCGTTAGTAAGTTTAACTACTATGACTCGAATGGTGGAAGAGCAGAGAACTCAGATAGGAACTTATAAAGCGTTAGGATATAGTAAGAGTTCTATTGCAGGAAAATATATATTGTATGCATTTTTAGCTAGTATGTTAGGTAGTATCATAGGAGTTTTAATTGGAGAAAAGATTTTACCTAGTGTCATTATAAATGCATATAAAATTCTATATCATAATTTGCCGGACGCTCAGACACCGTATAATCTATTCTATGCGATTATGTCAACTACAGTTGCAGTATCATGTACAACATTAGCAGCATTTTTAGCATGCTACAAAGAATTAATGACGACACCTGCAGAGTTAATGAGACCGGCAGCTCCAAAGCTTGGTAAGAGAGTTATCTTAGAACGTATTCCTTGGCTTTGGAAGCATTTCAACTTTACAACAAAATCTACAATACGTAATTTACTACGTTATAAAAAAAGATTCTTTATGACTGTATTTGGAATCGGCGGATGTATGGCACTGTTGTTAGTTGGATTTGGTTTAAAAGATTCCATTTCTGCAATGTCTGATATACAATATGTGGAGCTTTGGCACCAAGATTCAATTGTAGTTGTAGATGATAAAGCAAATGAAGATGAAGTAGAAGAACTTCATAATTGGATTCAAACGGATTCACGTTTTAACGATACCATTAATGTACATGAAGTTATGTTAAATGCAAGTAATGGAAAAACATCAAAGAGTACCACTTTAATTGTACCAGAAGATACTGTAAAGATTAATAATTATATCGAATTTAGAGATCGAGTTAGTAAAAAACATTATGATTTAACGGATGATGGAATTATTATCACAGAGAAGCTTGCTTCACTTTTAAAAGTTAAAGTAGGTGATACCATAGAGTTAAAAGATGGTGATGTAAGTACAGTAAGCGTTAAAGTTGCACATATTACTGAAAACTATATGCTTCATTATATCTTTATGTCACCACAAATTTATGAAAAGTTATATGGTGAAAAGCCAGAATATAATAGGATTTATACAAAAAATACTGAAGATAGAAAAGAGTTTGAAGAAAGCGTAGCAAAAGAAATACTAGAATTACCAGCTGTTACGTCTATATCATTTACAACAGAGTTACAAAAAAGAATAAGTGATATGCTTAATAATTTGAATCTTGTAATCTATGTATTAATCATTTCAGCTGGATTATTAGCATTTGTAGTTTTATATAATCTAAATAATATCAATATCAATGAACGAAAACGAGAATTAGCAACTTTAAAAGTACTTGGTTTCCAAGATACAGAAGTAGCTACCTATGTTTATCGAGAAAATGTTATGTTAACCCTTATAGGAGCCATAGCGGGTATTTTCCTTGGTATGATTCTCCATCGTTTTGTTATTTTAACTGCCGAAATAGATACATTTATGTTTGGTAGAAATATACATGTCATTAGTTATTTACTAAGTGCTTTATTAACCTTTGGGTTCTCGGTATTTGTTAACTTCGTAATGTTCTATAAATTACGTAAAATCGATATGGTAGAATCTCTAAAGAGCGTTGAGTAATATAACAGTATGAATATAGTGATACAATAAATAATAGAATATAATGAAGTTTTAAAGGATATGAATCCATTGAAAAAAAATAAATTCCTTAAGCTTTTTGAATTCCGCGGTATTATTTCTATTATTTATTACGTCGCCATTGTAGCTTTAATATGGTATTTAATTATACCACACACATCATTTTATTTTATGAAGAACATGTTTACTCCTTTTACAAAAAGGTTAAACGAAGATGATGTAACACTGCTTCGTGGAGAAGAATTTAGAGTCTTTGTTTTAAATATAAATAAAAGGGTTTATTATTCTTCTACCGATATCAAAGTTGCTGATGTTAATATATTTGGAAAAGTGAAAGCTTACCGACCTGGAACTACTATTATAAAAGTTAAATTTGAAAAAACGGTTTTAAAATGTCGTGTTAGAGTGATTGATATTAGTAAAGATAATTTAACTCTTAAAGTTGGAAAGAGTAAAAGATTAAAGGTAGAAGGAGTTTGGTTTGGCGTCAAATGGTCCAGTAGTAATAAAAAGATTGCTGTAGTCAATTCTTCTGGTAAAGTTACAGGAAAATCGAAAGGAACCGTTACTATTTACGGAAAGGTTCGCGGCAGAACCTTAGTTTGTATTGTTAAAGTAAAATAATGAAAAGACCAAATAATAGAAATTCGTAAAATGAATTTTTATAAATTTGGTCTTTTATTTTTACATAAATTTCATGTATTTCGTTAATATTTCACAACCTCTTCACAGAATGTACACTAATATTAAATAGAATTAAATGGAAAGTATAATGTGTGGTGAAAACAAAAGGATAAGGAGAATGATAATGCAAAAAAAATTATTATCGGCACTGCTAGCACTTCTTTTGCTAGTTTTGGCAATTGCTTCACCTGCAAATAAAGTGCAGGCAGCAACTAGTACGAATAATGCGATTAAAGTAATTGACACTTTAGGTATTATGAAGACGGATAAAGGTGATTTAAGTAAAGGAACTACTAAGGTTACCAGAGCACAATTTGCACAAATGTTAGTTAATATGTCATCTTACAAAGGAAAAGTTTCAGCAGAATGTAAAGTTTCACTTTTTAGTGATGTATCTAAAAAATATTGGGCAGCTAGTTATATTCAGACAGCAATTAACCAAGGATGGATGTCAGGATATTTAAGCGGTAAATTTATGCCAAACACAAGTATCACACTAAAAGAGGCCGTGAACGGAGTATTAAAACTCCTAGGGTATACAAATAGTGATCTTTCAGGCAATGTAGTATCGGGTCAAATGGCATTATACAATACAAAGGAATTAAACAAAAATATTACAAAAACAAAAAATCAGCAATTAACGGTAGAGGATTGTAAGAATTTATTCTATAACACCTTAACCGCAACAACCAAAGATGGAAAAATATATGGTGAAACATTAGGTTATACAATAAATTCAAATGGTGAAATTGATTATTTAACTTTAGTAAATGCAAATATGGAAGGGCCAATAATAGCTGATAGTAATTGGAAAAGTGAGATACCATTTGCACTTGCAGATACTGTTTACTATAAAAATGGTTCCACTAGTAGTTTTTCTGATATCGAAGAATATGACGTTTTATATTATTCAGAATATTTAAAAACCATATGGGCTTATGACACAAAAATAACAGGTACATTACAAGCAGTTTCTCCGAATCGTTTATCCCCTACAGCTATCACGGTTGCTGGTAAGGACTATACCTTAGGTACTAATGATATGAAAATTGAATTTTCAACTCTTGGATCTGTAGATATTGGAAATGTGATTACTGTTCTTCTTGGGAAAGATGAAACTATAGTTGGAGTGCTTAATTTAGATGAGTATAATACAACAATTACTGGTATTGTATTAAACACAGGAACCCATCTAGTGGAAGATGCAAAGGGTGATTATGCAAGTACAAATTATGTAACGTATGTAGATGCAAAGGGAAATGAATATCAACAAGATTATGATAAAAACAAGCTTTATTTTAATGAAGGTGAAATCGTACGAGTAACTTATCAGGATGGCGTAAGCCAGGTAAGTAAATATGATTTGGGTAGTGTTTCTTTTGGAACCAATACATTTTCTCAAGACGGAAGCAAACTCGGATCTCTAAAATTAGCATCTAATGTTAAGATTCTTGACTTATATGATGACCAGTATATTAGTGTTTATCCATCAAGACTTGCTAATGTTACTTTAGGTAGTTCTACTGTTAACTATTATGCTGTAAATGATGTAGGTGAAATTACTGAGTTAATTTTAAATAATGTGACAGGTGATTTGTATGATTACGGTGTCTTAACTGGAATCACTTATCAGCAGGGAGAAAATGTAAATGTATCTTATGTTATTGATGGTAAAACAAGTACCAACACGGTATCAATTAATGCAAATTATAACTTAGAAGAAGGACCAAAAGGGTTTTTGTTTAGCAGTAATAAATTATCATCTACCATTTCATTGAACGAAGTTAATGTAACTTCCATTAGTAAAACTACGGTACAGGATTCTTCTACAAAATATAAGTTATCTGAAAACGTGCAGGCTTTCTATTATAATGATGGTTCTTATATTTCTACAACAGTAGACAAAATATCCAACCTAACAAAATACAAACTTACAGCTTATTATGATAGAACCATTTCTTCTGGTGGTTGTGTAAGAGTAATAGTAGCTGAAAATATTAATTAGGCAAAGAAAGGATTAAAACATGAGTTTATTAAAAAGAAAGTCAGATAATTCTGTGGCCAATTTCAGTAATAAAAAGTTTAGGTGGAAGAAATTACTTGGGTGGGTTGCAATATTATTAGTTATAGTAATTGCATCAAGAGTTATATTTGTACGCTTTATAGAAAACCGTATTCAAAAAACATCAGCAGAAACTACAATTGAGACTGCTAATGTTGAAACAAGAGATATCCAGGTTGTGCTTTCATCATCTGGTACAGTACAACCACTTAACACCTATGAAGTTTCTACACTTGTAGAAGGAGAAGTTATAGCTGCAGATTTTGAAGAAGGTGATCAAGTTGAAAAAGGAGATGCTCTTTATCAAATCGCTACTGACACACTAGATAGTCAGATAGAAACATCTGAAACAAGCGTTTCTAGAGCCGAAAAAGAATATGACAAAGCGATTGAAAGTCTATCAGATAAACAGGAAAAGTATAATGAAGCTTTAGAAGATTACCAGGAAGCAGCAAAAGAGTATGGTGCATTAGAAGTTACAGCCACTGCATCTGGTACTATCAAAAATGTATTAGTTAAAGAAGGTGATTCCATACAAAATGGAACCCAAATAGCGGAAGTATATGATAATAGTTATATGCTATTAGTAGTGCCTTTTAATGCTTCTGAGATAAATAGTACTTACGTTGGTAAAAAAGCAGAAGTTGAAATAACGGATAGCTTTGAATCATTAGAAGGAGAAATTACAAAGGTAAGTAATACCACAGAAGTTTTAAGCGGTAATAGAGTTGTAAAAACAGTAACAATTAAAGTAAAGAATCCAGGCGGATTAACAACTACTAATACTGCAACTGCATCTGTAGGTGACTTATATTCTAGTAGTGAAGGTACATTTAAAGTATTAGAAGAAACAACAATAAAAGCTGACAAAAATGGTAAAATTGACGTTTTAAATATAGAAGAAGGAAGTACGATTAAAGAAGGAGAGACGATTTTAACTTTAACAAGTGATTCGGTAGAAGATCAATTAGAATCCTATAAGAATGCATTAGAAAACGCAGAAGATGCAATTGAAAATGCAAAAGATTCTGTTGAAAATGCAGAAGATTCCATTGAAGATGCAAAATCAAATTTAGAAGATGTTATCGATTCTAAAACTGATTATAGTGTTACAGCTCCTATATCAGGTCAGGTTATTCGTAAAGATACATTAGTTGGAGATACAATCAGTAAAAATAATACGATGTGTGTTATTTATGATTTATCTGCATTAGAATTTGAAATGTCAATTGATGAATTAGATGTAATGAGTGTTAAGGTGGGTCAGGAAGTAAATATTACTGCAGACGCTATTGAAGGAATTTCATTCAAAGGAATTGTAACAAACGTTAGTCTAGAAAGCACCAATAGTAACGGAGTTACCCAATATCCAGTAACCGTTCGTATTGATGAACCAGGTGATTTACTTCCTGGGATGAATGTGACTGGTGAGATTATACTAGAAGAAGCAAAAGGTGTAATTGCAATTCCAAGTGATGCATTAATGCGTGGTGATGTAGTTTATGTTGCAGATAGCACTGTTACTGAAGCTGTTGGTAATGTTCCAAAAGGATTTAAAGAAGTAAAGGTAGAAACTGGACTTAGCGATGGAGATTATATCGAAATTAAGAGTGGACTTACAGGTGACGAACAGTTGTATGTAAAACGTGTCTCAGAAGCAGTGCAGTCTATGATGCCAGCTGGTGGGTTTAGCATGCAAGGTGGATTCGGAGATGGATCAATGGGTGGAAATAGTAACAGAACTAGACCAAGTGGTGGCGGTAACTTTGGTGGTGGAATGGGTACTATGCCGTAAGGAGGAAATTCAGCATGACAATGCAGATGTTAGATAAAAATGAAACACCACTAATTGATTTGATTGATATTTACAAAATATATAAGATGGGTAACACTGAAGTTCGAGCTAACGATGGAATTAGCCTTAAAATATTCCCAGGTGAATTCGTCGCAATCGTAGGAAAATCAGGTAGTGGAAAATCAACTATAATGAATATTATTGGTGCACTAGATGTTCCAACGGAAGGTAGATATATTTTAAAAGGCCAGGATGTAAGCAAGATGAAGAGTGATGCATTGGCAGAAGTAAGAAATAAAACCATTGGTTTTATCTTTCAACAATATAATCTGCTTCCAAAGCAGAACTTACTAGAGAATGTTGAATTACCCTTGTTATACTCTGGACTTAAGAAAAAGCAAAGAAAAGAGTTGGCTATGGAAGCTCTTACTAGAGTTGGAATTGAAGATAAGTGGAAGAACTTCCCCAATCAATTATCTGGTGGACAACAACAAAGAGGTTCTATTGCAAGGGCATTGGTAGGTAACCCATCTCTTATCCTTGCAGATGAACCTACAGGAGCACTTGATTCAAGAACCAGCAGGGAAGTATTAGATTTCTTAAAGCAATTAAATCTAGAAGGTAATACGGTAGTGCTAATTACTCATGATCGTGCAATTGCAGAAGAGGCAAGGCGAGTTGTTAAGATTCATGATGGAAAAATTGATTTTGATGGTCCTGTTGAAGAATATAGAAAGCAGGTAAAATAATATGAACATAACTCAAGCTTTTAAATTAGCAATTAAAAGTATAATTGGAAGCAAAATGCGTTCATTTCTTACTATGCTTGGTATGATTATTGGTGTAACGTCTGTTATAACCTTAGTAGGATTAATGAATGGTGTAACTAATTACATCGTATCCACATTTTCTGATATGGGTACTAATACCCTTACAGTATCAGTTACCAATACAGATACACGTAATGTTGATGTAGATGAGATGTATGAATTTGTAGATGAATACAGCAGTATATTTGAGGCGGTGACCCCTAAAGTAAGTTCCCGTTATACAGTTAAAAATGGTACTAATTCTGTAAACACTACAGTAACGGGAGTTGGAGAGGATTATTTATCCATCAACAAATTAGATCTATCCAGGGGACGATTTATTCAATATGCAGATATAAAGAATCGATACAAGGCGTGTGTTATAGGTACTTATATTGTAGACGAATTATTTGATGGCAATGTGAATCTTGGAGATACCATAAAGATTAATGGTCAAGTATACGAAATAGTCGGTATTCAAGAAGAACAAGCAGAGTCAGAAGCAAATTCATCCGATGATTGTATTTACATTCCTTACTCACTTGCAACTAGACTAGCAGGTTCATCCGATATTTCGAGCTATACCGTAGCAACCGTTAGCGATGATTTAGTGGACGAAGGAAAAGATATATTAGATGATTATTTATACAGTATCATGAAAAATGAAGAACTTTATACCATATCTAGTATGACAGAACTGCTAGAAACCGTAAACTCTATAACTGGGTTGTTGTCATCTATACTTGGTGGAATTGCAGGTATTTCTCTCTTAGTTGCAGGTATAGGAATTATGAACATCATGCTTGTATCGGTTGTTGAGAGAACAAAAGAAATTGGAATTCGTAAATCACTTGGTGCTAAGAAGAGAGATATTATGTGGCAGTTTGTAATAGAAGCAGCTACAATAAGTACGATTGGTGGTATAATTGGCATTGTTTTAGGTTACGTAGCTACGACAACTCTTGGAAATGCATTTGGAGTGGAAGCATCTCCAAGTCTTAACTCCATCCTATTAGCCTTTGGTGTATCAGCAGGTATCGGTATTGGTTTTGGTTATATGCCTGCAAATAAAGCAGCAAAACTAAATCCAATAGATGCATTAAGAAGTGAGTAAAAGTTGGTCTAAAATTCATAGTCCTTGCTTAAAATAGTAATAATATATTTTTTGGACGTGAGGCAAATATGAAACGATTTTTAGCACTTTTAATGTGTGTTACGTTACTAATGACATCATTTATGAAAGTTAATGTTTATGCAGCACCAGAAGATAGTGGCAAACTAGAAATAACATCTCAATCTGTAGTATTGATTGAAGGATCAACGGGTGCAATCATTTATGAAAAGAACAAGGATGAAAAATTAAGACCAGCTAGTATTACTAAAATCATGACACTACTACTGATATTTGAGGCGCTAGATAAAGGTCAAATAAAATTGACTGATCAAGTTACTGTTAGTGAACATGCAGCATCCATGGGTGGTTCACAAGTTTATCTAGAACCTTTCGAGACACAGGATGTTAATACCATGATTAAGTGTATTAGTATTGCAAGCGCTAATGATGCTTCAGTTGCTATGGCAGAATTTATTGCTGGATCAGAAGAAGAATTCGTTGCAAGAATGAATGCGAAAGCAAAAGAACTTGGAATGGTTAACACTACATTTGTAAATTGTTGTGGACTCGATGTAGATGGTCATTATTCATCCGCATATGATGTAGCATTAATGTCTAGAGAATTAATCACCCAACATCCTGAAATTAGTACATATTCTACAGTTTGGATGGATACCATCATTCATACAACAAAAAAAGGTCAAACAGAATTTGGTTTAACGAATACAAATAAGCTAATTCGATTTTATAATGGTATTACTGGGTTAAAAACTGGATCTACAGGCTTAGCTAAGTATTGTTTATCTGCTTCTGCAAAAAGAGAAGGAATGGATTTAATTGCTGTAGTCATGGCAGCTCCAGATACAAAAACTCGTTTTAGTGAGGCATCAAAATTATTAGATTACGGCTTTGCAAATTGTAGTATTTTTTCTGACGCCAATGAAGATCTTGTAAAAACTCCGATACCTGTTAAAAAAGGTGTTGCAGAAGGTATTAATTATCGTGTAAACGATAGCTTTTCATATCTTTGTCTTAAGGATACCAATCCAGCAGAGATAACCAAAGAAGTAACGATTGCTGAGAGTGTAACAGCACCAATTAAAGAAAATGATAAGGTTGGAGAAATTACATATCAATTAAAAGGTAAAAAAATAGGCTCGGTTGATATTGTTGCGGCAGAAACAGTTGAAAAAGCAAAACTGAAGGATTATTTTAAATTTGTCTTTCAAAAATTCATATTTTAGTAATAATTCATACCTATAGACCACAGGAAAAGTCTGTGTTATAATTTATAACAGACTTTTCCTGTGGTTTTGTGTTTACATAAATGATTAGAGGGTCAAAATCCTATTGGTTTCATTCATTTGTAATTTATTTAAAACAGAATGCCACATGTTTCGATTTTGGTGTATATGAAGTCTAAAGTAATGGATAAGTAGATAAAAAAAAGGAGTATGGTATGGAAACTTTATTAAAAATAATTATTATTTTACTTATAATAATTATTTATAGTTATTTTGAAAATAGAAATCTAGAGTTAACTCATTATGATATAAAATCCAAACGGTTACCCAAAGAATTTGATGGTGTAAAACTTGTAGTACTAGCTGATTTACATAATAATTCATATGGTAATAACAATGAAATATTATTGAATAAGATAAAGGATGAAAAACCGGATTATATTATTATGGCTGGAGATATGTTAGTAAATAATAAGCCAAATCAAACGGAGATACCATTATCCTTGATAAGAGAGCTTTCAAAAAAATACCCGATTTATTACGGTATTGGTAATCATGAACAAAGTCTTATGTCAGGTGAAAGAAAAGCTTCTCCAGATTATATTACGTATGAGAATGAACTAAAGAAGTTAGGAGTTCATGTTCTTATGAATCAACAAGAAAGAATAGTTCGGGGCAATGAATCCATAGCGATAACTGGTTTTATGATAGGTTCTGAATACTTTAGAAAACTAAAACAACCGAAACTAGATGCAGAATATCTACAAAAATTAGTAGGAATTCCAAGCGATAGGTGTTATAATATATTGATTGCACATAATCCAGTTTATTTTAAACAATATTCGAAGTGGGGTTCCGACTTAATATTTTCAGGTCATATTCATGGTGGAATTGTAAGGCTGCCAGGACTTGGTGGTGTGATTTCACCACAGTATAAATTCTTTCCAAAATACGATGCAGGAAGATTTGATAAAGATGGTAGAACACTTTTGGTATCGAGAGGGTTAGGTATGCATACAATAAAACTTAGAATGTTTAACCGCCCAGAATTAATGGTAGTTACATTAAAGAAAGAAGTGCAATAAAAGTTAAAAAGGAGTGTCAGGTATCGAAAGAATAATAATTTGATACCTATAGGTGGAAAAATGACAATACAATTGATACGTTTATTAGCCTCTATTATTGCAGGCGGAATTGTTATGATAATTCATGAATTTCCCAAAGCATTAATCTACAATTTGATGAATCCAAATCAAGAGAAAAATAGAAAACGTAATATTTATAAATTACATCACTATATAGATCCTATTGGAATGATTTTATGTGCAACAAATCAAGCTGGTTTTTCAAAACCATATATGTACCGTATAAAAGATAAAAAAACAAATCTCATATTAGGGATAACAGGATTTATTAGTTTATTAATTACCTTTGCTATTAGCATTAGTGTTCTTAAGTTTGGTATTGGTATGGGTTCAAATTTTGCTTATTCCGAATCTATTAGTATGGTTCAGTTAATTTTACAATGTATTTTAGTTTACATTGCCTTAATAAGCTTAAGTATGACGATTGTAAATCTTTTTCCTATTTCAACGTTTGATATAGGTTTAATTCTTGCTGGAACAAATCCGAAACAGTTTTATAATATCATTCGATATGATTATTTTGTAAAAATGATTTTATTACTGGTAGTATTATTTCAGTTATTAACAAGTTTAAGTACATTTATTATGAGTGCTTTATTATAATGATCTAAAGGAAGGACAACCTATGAGCATATCGGTTAAACTTGAAGCATTTGAAGGACCACTGGACCTTTTGCTTCATCTGATTGATAAGAATAAAGTAAATATACATGACATTCCTATTGTGGAAATAACTGAACAGTATATGGATTATATTAGGCAAATGGAGTCCAAGAATCTAGATATTATGAGTGAATTCTTAGTTATGGCTGCAACCTTAATTAATATAAAATCCAAGATGTTATTACCAAAAGATGAAACCAAAGAAGAAAGCGATGAAGACCCTAGACAAGAATTAGTAGATCGATTGCTAGAATATAAAATGTATAAATACATATCGAATGAGTTAAAAGACCGAGAGATGGATGCTGCCAAAGTTCTTTATAAACCGGCTTCTATACCAAGTGAAATAGCAGATTTTAAGGAAGAAGTGGATACGGCAAGTCTTTTAGCAGACTTAACCTTAGCCAAATTACATAAGATTTTTCAATCTGTCATGAAGAGACAAGTGGATAAAATCGATCCAATTCGTAGTAAATTTGGTAGAATTGAAAAAGAAGAGATTAATTTGTCTGAAAAGATAAGATCAATACAAGCATATGGGCTAATTCATAGAAGTTTTAGTTTTCGTAAATTTTTAGAAGCTCAATCAAGTAAGATGGAAGTCATCGTTACATTTCTTGGAATACTAGAATTAATGAAAATTGGACAAGTTGAAATTAGTCAGATGAATTTATTTGATGATATCAGGGTGACCTTTATTTGTGACGAAATTATTGACTTGGATGATAGCATAGTATTAAATTAATGTGATAGGAGTTTAGTGTGAAAAATAATAATTTTTCACACGGTAAATTTGTGCTGACGCCCAAATTCACGGTTTTAAGACAGCATGGAGGGTTATTATGGAAATTAAGAAATTAGAAGCTATTATTGAAGCCATATTATTTACAATAGGTGAAGCAATAGATGTGGAAAGAATTGCAGCGGCTGTGGATCATGATGTAGACACGACCAGAAAAGTTATTCGTAATATGATGGACCAATATTTGGCCCAAAATAGAGGGATTCAAATAATTGAACTAGATGGTGCATTTCAAATGTGTACAAAACCTGAGATGTATGAATCTATAATTAAAATTACCCACATACCAAAAAAGCACATACTTACTGATGTTTTATTAGAAACATTATCTATCATAGCATATAAGCAACCGATTACAAAACAAGAGATTGAGGCAATTCGTGGTGTAAAAAGTGACCATGCCGTAAATAAGTTAATAGAATACAATCTAGTAAGTGAAGTTGGCAGAATGGATGCGCCTGGTAGACCAATATTGTTTGGTACTACCGAAGATTTCTTAAGAAGTTTTGGTATTCAGTCATTAGAAGACTTACCAATTGTTAATCCAGAAAAGGTGGAAGATTTTAAATTGGAAGCAGAAGAAGAAATACAATTAAGGTTAGATATCTAAATAATTATTTAATATGAATTAAAAATGGACACTGTAGAATATCCGCTGAAAAGTGCTATTCCACCGAGTCCATTTTATTACAAATAAACGGAGGACAAATATGTTTGGTAAGATAAAAGCACTGAAACAAGATAAGAACGTTGTTATCATAGACTTTGAACAACAACAGGGGCAAATAGAGATAATTACGGAAAATATAATTAACGTTTTTTCTGGTTTTGAAACGAAAGAACATCAATCAAGAGCAATAGAAGAAGTTAAAAGTGTTAATACAGAGTATGTAGTAATCAAAAAAGAAGACAGAATTGAAATTAAAACTACCGCTCTTTATATTGAAATTTTTGATGAGTTTAAAGTAGATTTTTATGATATTAATCATAATCTTATATGTGCTGACTACCGAAATGAAAGAAAGGTTTCCACCCAAATTGACCAAGCGGCAATTGAATTAGCGGCTAAGGAAGGACATTTTATTGATGCCAGGACTTTAAGCAAAAAGATACAAGTTGTAAAAGTAATGGATGGAGACGAGTGTTTTTATGGTTTAGGTGATAAGACCGGATTTTTAAATAAACGTGGTTATGAATATGAAATGTGGAATAGTGATTTACCAGAACCACAGGTTGACTCTTTTAAAGCATTGTATAAATCTATACCATTTTTTATAACCTTAAAGAAAAATCATGTATTTGGTATTTTCTATGATAATACGTATCGAACCTATTTTGATATGGGCAAAGAAAGTGATGAATATTATTACTTTGGAGCGGATGATGGTAACCTTGATTATTACTTTATAGCAGGTGATAAGATGCCTGAAATTATTGAAGGTTACACATATCTAACCGGAAGAACACCACTTCCACAATTGTGGACATTAGGTTATCATCAGTCACGGTGGTCTTATGAAACCAAAGAAGAAGTAAAAGACATTGCAAAACATTTTCGTGAGTTAGACATTCCATGTGATGTTATTCATCTTGATATTGATTATATGGAAGATTATAAAGTATTTACGTGGAGTAATGAACGTTTTAAAGATGCAGATAAGGTGATAGAAGAACTAAATCAAGATGGATTTAAAATTGTTACCATTATTGATCCAGGTGTTAAAATTGAAAAAGGTTATACAATTTATGATGAAGGTATTAAGAATGGATACTATGCAAAAGATGTAGAAGGTAATGTCTATGAAAATGCGGTATGGCCAGGACTTTCGGTATATCCAGATTTCTCAGATGAAAAAGTTAGAAATTGGTGGGGAGATAACCAAAAGTTATTGCTCCAAAAAGGTGTTCGCGGAGTATGGAACGATATGAACGAGCCAGCAAGTTTTAATGGTCCACTTCCAGATGATGTACAGTTTTTAGATGAAGGAAAAGGTGCAAATCATAAGAAGATTCACAATGTTTATGGGCATCTAATGGCGAAAGCTACCTATGAAGGTCTAAAAAGACATGATAAGAGAAGACCATTTGTTATAACACGTGCGTGCTATTCTGGAACGCAAAAATACTCAACTGGTTGGACTGGAGATAACCATAGTATATGGGCACATTTACAGATGGCTATTCCACAGTTATGCAATCTTGGTATGAGTGGACTTACATTTATAGGAACCGATGTTGGTGGATTTGGTTCTGATTGTACGGCAGAACTTTTAAATCGCTGGGTGCAAGTCGGATGTTTTTCTCCGTTATTTAGAAATCACTGTTGTAAGCCAAATCGTAGACAAGAGCCATGGGCATTTAACCAAGAAACTCTTGATATTAATAGAAAATACATTAAACTACACTATACTTTATTACCATATCTTTATGATCTATTCTGGGAGAGTCAATCAAATGGATTACCTATTATGAGACCTTTAGTGCTCCATTATCAGAATGACAGAAACGTAAAAGAAATCAATGACCAATTCTTATTTGGTGAAACTATTTTAGTAGCACCGGTGGTAGTTCAAGGACAAAGAGCTCGTTCCATTTATCTTCCAGAAGGAAATTGGATTGATTATTGGACAAAAGAAGTGGTTACTGGCGGTAAATATATTCTCCGAGAAGCACCTCTAGATGTATGTCCTATCTATTTAAAGGCAGGAAGTATAATTCCGAATTATCCAGAACTACATTATGTCGGTGAAAAAGAAGTTGTAGAGCTTACCTTAGATGTATATGAAGGAGTTTCTGAGTATCACCATTATCAAGACAATGGTGAAGATTTTGAATATGAGTATGGTGAATATAATGAATACCTATTCTCCATAGATGATAAGGGTATTTTTACTGTACAATTAGCAAGCAACGGTTATAGTAAAATCTATCAATCATTTAAAGTTTTATATAAAGGGAAAATAATAGTCGTTCCTTTTAATGGGGAAAAAGTAGAAGTACAATTATAAGAGTTAGGCTGTTGCATATAAACAACATACTTTTTCTAATATTATTACTATTAGAAAAAGTATGTTTAATATATGAAACAGCCTTATTTGTAATGTTTTGTTAATAATATTTTTCTATTATAATATTTTTCTTTATAATATTTTTCTAATATAAAATTTTTCTAATATAAAATTTTTCTATTATATTTATTTCTATTATATTTATTTCTATTATTTTTTTATAAATATATTTTTCTATTTTAGTGTTTTTATTAAATATAGTGTTGCATTTTTTATTATGTTTTTTATCTAGTACATAATAATACTAGGCGGATTTTCTATCTCTAATTAATATAAAGATAAAAATAGTTGGAATTAATAATATGGCTGAACCCAATATACCAATCTTAATAGATATAACAGTTGCAATGAATCCAATTCCTGGACCACCAATTATCTGTCCAAAGGAATTTAAGATTCCCTTAGTTGATAAAATAGTTGCTCTCCCGTTATCATCAATGTGTTTATTTATCCAAGCATGATATATAGGTTCGTTTAAAGAGCGTAGTAAATTAGATACTAGATAAGCTATAGCCATAAGAGTAAAATTACTACTTAATGCAAATGTAGTAATACATATTATGCTACCTATATTAATGATTAATAGAAACATATCATTTTCTATATGTTTCTTCTTTTCTAGCCCTTTTAATATAAATTGTATAATCGTTATACTAAGTATTGCAGCAATCATCGAGAATAGTCCAAACCAAGTTACAGGCTGTAAATTTCCTAATTTGGGAAAAGTCGTATCTTTCAAAAAATGAATCGTATATAATCTATCATACCCTTCACTAGCTAGTCCATTCAATAAAGATACAGAAAGAAGCATCATAACAATATGTTTCTTTTTTATCGTCTCTAAACTAGTTATAAGCATCGTTTTCATTTTTCTAAAATTATTAGATTCTGTATTTGATGAATAGTTAAAATGATATTCGGGCATAAAAACGATTAAAAACAAAGCGAATAACACAAAGCAAATACCACCTAATAAAATTGGAAGGCGAAGGGAATAGTTACCTATTATAGTGCTAAATCCAATTCCTATAATTGATCCTATATTTCCCCAGCTAGTTCCTTTAAGATAAATTTCATCTATATTTCTTGTTTTATCTTCTGTAACAATCCAAGCATCAATAGCTCCGCTAATAAATGTATAACCTAGTCCCCATAAAAATTGAGAAACTAAAACACTAATAAAGGAAGTAATTGCACCTTCAAGTACAAATCCACATCCGATTAAAGCTACACCAATTATTACAGATAGCTTACGACTGTATATATCAGCAACAATTCCCGTAGGAATTTCGCATATAAAGCATGTTGCTTCAAGTACAGTACCAATAAGAACAAGTTGAAAAGGATTTAAATGAATTACATCAACGTAATATACCATATTTACGGTAAATACTAGAGAAAATAGAAAAGCAGTAAAAGCGGAATATGTAATATAAATCTTGAATGCCGAAATTTTGTGTGTCATAGACAATCTCCTGTCATTTTATTAATTTAGTATCTTGATAATAACAAAAAGAGCCTTTGTTTTCTTATCCAATCTTGCTATTTTTTTATTCATAAAAAACTAATAATTTAGTACATTCTGGATATAATATGAAAGACATTTATCAAAAATAGTAATAGATACCAGAAAATATATTTTATGTATAACAATATACATAAAAGGAGGAATACATGAGTCTTTTACATGATGAAAAAAATCGCATCGATGCTATATTAACAAAGGATCTTGAAGAAAATATAGCTACCATAGGTGCGCTTTTTAAGGATTGTGCTGATGCAGTTAAACGTAAGATGTCCATTGGTGGAGTGAATAAAGTGGATATTTATGTAGTGTATATTGATAATATGATTAACAAAGCTTTGTTAGAAGAAGTGACGGTGAATG
>JARBTX010000113.1 GCA_029239975.1 Anaerocolumna sp. | reverse complement strand
AAGAGTTTAAGTTAATAAAAGGTCGAACTGCAATGGATAATATTATTATGGGCATGAGATTTTTAGGTGGTTCACCTAAAGCTATGAGAGAATCTGCGTTCGGTGCTCTAACAAGAGTTGGACTAGAACATAAAGCAAATGTGAACGTTGAAAAACTGTCATGGGGAGAGGCACAAAGAATTGCAATTGCTAGAGCAGTTGCGAGAAAGCCTTCTATTATTTTAGCAGATGAACCAACAGGAAATTTAGACCACGATAATGCTCTTAACATATTAGAACTATTAACATCCTTTCGTGATCAGAATACAGCAGTTATTATAACGACCCATGCGACACATTTACTTGACCATTATGAGAAAGCAACATTCATTCATATCAAAGATGGTATTCTTTCTATAGAAAAACGTAGTGATTCATGATATCTAGTGTGTTTTAGCCACAAATAATTGATGATTCATGATATCTAGTATGTTTAACCACAAATAATTTTTGATAATTGGTTTTGTATAACAAAACATCTTGGAGGATTGTAATGAGAACTTTTATTTATAATTTTATTTATTACATAAAAGAAACAAAAAATATGGTTCGCATGAATTTATTATCTAACATGGCTTCCTTACTTTGTACTGGACTTATATTCTTTATGTTAGGCTTAATATTTACAGGGTGGTCTATAAGTAATGGCTTAGTGGATAAATTAAAAGAAGAAGCAGAAATCAGTGTATACTTTAAAGAGAATGTTGATAAAGATGGTGCAAATAAACTTCATACTGATATAAAGGCACTGAAGGGAGTTTGGGATGCAAGTTTAATTGACGAAGGTGAAGCTTATAGCAGAATGGAAGATGTGTTAGGCGAAGAAGCTAAGATTCTGACTCTATTTGATGACAATCCATTTGAAGCTTACATAGAAGTAAGAATTTATCTTGAATCCATGGATTACGTTATAAATAACATAGAGAGAATGGATGGAATTGATTTTATACGAGATAATCGTGAGATTCTTGC
This sequence comes from Anaerocolumna sp., assembly GCA_029239975.1. Taxonomy (GTDB): domain Bacteria; phylum Bacillota; class Clostridia; order Lachnospirales; family Lachnospiraceae; genus Anaerocolumna. The sequence goes on along the minus strand of JARBTX010000113.1, from coordinate 13,742 downwards.
TCGTATTCAAAAGATTACAGCAGGAATTAAAGTGATTGGGTTACTAAGTCTCACAGCAGTTGGAATTACTACAATAATTATATTATCCCATTTAATTAGACAAGGCATTTATAATAACAAGGATCAGATTAATACCCTAAAACTGCTAGGCGCACCAAATTATTTTATTGGTTTTCCGTTCGTATTATTTGGTTTAGTAATAACCATAGTGGGTGGACTTTTCGCAATCATAATGATACATATATTAATTCATTATGGTTTTGGTAGATTAAATGAAGCAATTTCCTTTATACCAATGCCCGATGAATCAATGACGAAAAGAGTAATCACTAATATAATTCTATTAATCAGTTTGGTATTAGGGGTCATAGGTAGTCTAATAGGTGTTGCGTCTATTAGGAAGGGTACGAATTAATTGATAAATGGAAAGACTGAATTCTACATGAAGTCAAAATTCAAGATAGTAAAAAACTATAATTAATATTGAATGATTCTAAAAATTCAAAAGCAAGTAGAGAATAAACTATAAAATATACAGGCAAAAATTCAAAAATAAGATAGAGTAGAACTATATTAAAATACTATATCAAAATACTATATAAAAATATTATAACAAAAAAGCTATATCAAAAAGCTATATCAAAAAGCTATATCAAAATACGTCATCAAAATGATATATCAAAATACTATATCAAAAAACTCTATTAAAAAGCTATATTAAAATACTATATCAAAATATTATATCAAATAATTGCTCTTGAAAAAAATAAATTTAAATACATCTTTTAGGAGGAAAGAAATGAAGTTTAATCCCAACAGTACATTTTTATATCTAGTTGCAACAATTGTTATCGTATTTGTAATCGCTCAATCCTTATTTTTTCTAATCAGAGCTTATAAGAGAGCACGAGTTATTGGTATGGATATGAAACAAATAAGAAAAACCATTATATCTAGTGCTATATTTACCATAGCACCAGCAGTATCTATCTTACTTGGAATTGTTACTTTATCAAAATTCTTAGGATTGCCACTTCCATGGATAAGATTAAGTATTATTGGGGCAATTACATATGAGTTACCAGCAGCTACATCCACTGCATCTGCGTTAAAAGCATCCCTATCAGAAACCATTACAGACCCTAAAGTATACGCAGCAATTGCTTGGGTTATGACTCTTGGAATTATGCCTAGTATTGTATTAGTACCTATTCTTTTAAAACGAATACAAAAAGGTATCTTATCCATTAAAAATAAAGATGGAAAATGGGGAGATTTATTTATTACTGCTATGTTTTTAGGAATGATCTCTGCATTTCTTGGAATGGTATTTGCCAATGTGAGAAATGGTTTAGCTGGATGGATTCCAATCTTTGTGTTATTATGTTCAGCTCTGTTAATGGGTATTTGTGGATTATTTGTAAAAGTTTTTAAAATGAACTGGCTACAAAATTATGCTCTACCAATTAGTATGTTAGGTGCAATGGGGTTTGCAGTAGTGATAACACCAATGATTATAAAATAGAAATTTTGTTTGTATAACGCTTGGCGGAGACTGAGTATGTGCAAAATAGGATGGCTCAATTGTAGAAGGATTTGTCTATGAATACAATATTTATAAAATAATTGTTGGTAATTCAATTAATAAGTTGGTTATACATATATTTTTAACATTAACCACATGGAGGTTTAAATGAATAATAAAACATATGATGATATGACACACGTATACGGAAAGATATGGATTTGGACTGCAATTGTACTAATCTTATCAGTTCCGTTTGTAATTTGTATCTATTATAATGCTTGGCCAGGCATGGCACCTGTTCTTAAGGGGTTACTTGGAGTAGCTCCAATCTTTTGGACTGTTGGTGCAATTGAAGTAATTACGTATACACCAATGCTTGGTACTGCAGGGTCTTACCTTGGTTTTGTAACAGGCAATTTAACCAACCTTAAGGTTCCATGTGCACTAAATGCAATGGATAATGCTAATGTAAAATCCGGAACCGAAGAAGGAGAAATAATATCAACAATTGCTATAGCAACATCATCCATCGTAACAACCTTAATTATTGCAGCAGGAGTGCTTTTACTGGCTAAATTAACACCAATCTTAAATTCACCAACCTTGCAACCTGCTTTTGAAAATATTCTTCCTTCATTATTTGGTGGACTTGCAGTTGTTTATGTAAGTAAAAACTGGAAGATATCCATAGCACCACTATGTTTTATGGTAATACTATTTTTGTTAGTTCCATCTTTAGCTGGTTCCGTTGGAATCTTAGTACCTGTTGGAGCAGCTATTTCCATTGGAGCGGCAAGGATATTATATAAGAAGAATAAATTGTAGGTTTAGTTGGGCTGAAAAATCAAACTGGATAATCAGATAGGAAATTAAATAGGAAAATCAAACTGAATAATCAAACAGAAAATTATATAGAGAATCAAACTGGAAAGTTAGCTTGGAAGTTAAATAGGAAAATAAAACCGGATAGTCAATTAGAAATTAAATAGTTGAATCATACTAGAAAGTCAGCTAGGAAACTAACAAGTAGAATCAAACTGGAAAGTCAGTAGGAAATTATATAGTTGAATCAGTACAATTAGTTTAAATATATTATTAACTAGATTAAGAAAGTGGGCTAAACATGGGATTATATATCGGATTCGTTATTATAGCAATTGTTATAATTTTTTTACTAATCATTCTCATTCGCGGAGCGCTATTTCGTCCTTACGATGAATTACCTGTAAATGCTGAGAGTATTAGCTTAAATCAAGAAAAGATAATAAATGATATGGTTGACATGATTCGTTGTAAGACTATTTCATACAGAGATGAATCAAAAGTGGACTGGGATGAATTTGATCGTTTTAGGGCATTATTAGTAGAGCGTTTTCCACTGATACATAACACTTGTACCAGAAATTTTTATGGCAAGTCAGGGGTTCTTTATCATTGGAAAGGTAATGCAAGTGATAAACCAATTGTATTAATGTCACATTATGATGTAGTACCAATTGACGAAAATGGTTGGAAGTTACCTGCTTTTGAAGGAATCATAGAAGATGAAAAGATATGGGGTAGGGGAACGCTAGATACCAAAGGCACTTTATGTGGTATCTTAGAAGCAACAGAACATTTACTAGAAAAAGGATTTGTGCCACAACAGGATATCTACTTTTCCTTCTCTGGAGAAGAAGAGATTGATGGAAATTCATGTGTGGATATTGTAAATGAATTAAAGAAACGTGGTGTAAAACCTGCCTTTGTACTAGATGAAGGTGGTGCTGTTGTTGATAAAGTATTTCCAGGGGTAACAAAATCTGCAGCTTTAATTGGTATCGGTGAAAAAGGTGGAGTAAATATTGAACTGTCTATGGATAGTCAGGGAGGACATGCATCTACACCACCAACTCATACTATAGCTGGAACCTTAGCAAAAGCTGTGGTTGATATCGAAACTCATCCATTCCATTCACAATTAACCAAACCAGTTGCTGAGATGTTTGATACACTAGGAAGACATTCCACTTTTCTTTACCGTGTTCTGTTTGCCAATCTGTGGTGCTTTAAACCAGTATTAGATATGATATGTAAAAAGTCTGGTGGAGAACTAAATGCAATGATGCGAACCACTTGTGCGGTTACAAGGATGGAGGGAAGTAAAGCTTATAATGTATTACCACCGAAGGCTACCATCGGAGCAAATCTACGTCTTCTTGGTGAAGATACTATGGACACTATGATGGAATATCTTCATAAAGTTATTAAAAATGATAAAATTAAAATCAGTATCGTAAATGGTATGAATCCTTCTATTTACTCTGATACCAGTTGTGAAGAATGGAATAAATTAAAGCAAGTAATACATAATACATGGCCAGAAGCAATCGTTTCTCCCTATCTGATGATGGCATGCAGTGATTCCAGACATTATTGTAAGATTACCGACCGAGTTTACCGATTCTCTGCTATGGAACTTACCAAAGAAGAGAGGGGTATGATACATGGACATAATGAGAGAATTAGAATTGAAACATTGATTAAGACAGTAGAGTTTTATGTAAGGTTAATGAAGGTGTTTTAATATGGGGAAGTTTATATCATTGAATTTTTTAGGGGTCGTAATATTAGCATTGTTATTATTGGTTGTCCATGAATGGGGACATTATGTAGCTTATCGAGTATTAGGATATCGCGCCAAGGTTAGAAAGTCACTTATTGCACCTGGAATTGATCCAGTTGAAACCATAGAAGTTCCAAGATGGAAGGGACTTGTGATTGCTTTTGCTGGATTCGTTGTTTCTACTATACTTGTTGTGTTACCACTTTTTTTATTCCAATACAAGTATTACATGCCATTATTTATTGGAAGTATTGCAGGTGCGTCAGTAGATTTTACATGGGCTTTTAGCATGCTACCAAGTAAAACAATTACAATACAATCACGATGATAAGATGATTGGGATATAAGATAATGTAGAAATCAAAGTGGGTAAGAGATTAAATGATATGGAAATCGAAATGAATCATTATACTACTTAGAGTAATAGCCATGAACAATCTGTTAGTACAAATTGTTCTATAAAAACAAAAAGCCAGTATTCTGCTGAACTGACCTCCCATAAGTTAGATTTTTAGGTCTAACTTATGTGGGTCAGATAGCAGAATACTGGCTTTTTTGTCTACAACACAATTTCCTTAGTTACATGTGTACCTTTATACAAAACCGGTATAGCAAAAGCAATGAGTATTACACCCATAAGTGCAGGTGAGGCAGATCCGAGTGATACATAGAGTTGACCACCAATGATAGGGCCAATGATTCTTGCTAATGATTGAATGGATTGGCTTCCACCTTGAATACGACCTTGTTCACTTGAATCAACAGACTTAGAGACCATTCCATTGAAAGATGGGCCAAAGATGGAATCACCAAAACCAAATATAAACATTCCAACGATTAAAAATGGATAGAATGAGAACAATGCAGATGCTGCAATAAGACCATAACCTATAATCTCTGAAAACATTCCAAGAATTGCAATCTGAGAATCACTTAGTTTTATCAAAAGCTTTGGCATGATGAAACCTTGTGAAACTATATCTTGAACACCCATGATTGAAAATATAAGCCCTATTAGAACAGGTTCCCAGTGAAATGTATCAATTGTAAATTGTGTAAATACTGCCTGTAAAGATCCGTTTGGTATCCAAAGTAAGAATGCAGAGATAAGTAACATTTTTAAATTCTTTATGTTGAGTACGTTCATAAGCAGTGTGAAGGGATTTAATCGTACTAAGGTAATCTTTTGTAACCTATTGCTCTTGTTCAGACTTTCTGGCATAAAAAAGTATCCATATACAACATTTAATAAAGTTATGATTGCTCCAAAATACATTGGTACAGAATAACCAAACTTGGCAAGTAAACCACCTATGGTAGGACCAATGACAACGCCTACACCTGAAACTGCACTTACCCAACCAAAGTATTTGGTTCGTTGTTCTCTAGGGGTAATATCTGCAAAATATGCAAAGATAGTGCTTATGGTCCCACCGGTTATACCATCTATAATGCGTCCTGCAAATAGTACCCATAGAGCGCCACCTATGCCAAAAACGAAATATCCAATTGCAGAACCCAAAAGACATATCAGCAGTACAGGACGGCGACCATATCTATCACTCAATGCTCCAAGGCCTGGTGCAGCAAAAAATACAAACAATGCATAAACCGATGTTATAAGTGTAACAACAATAGCTTGATTTTCAGGGGTGCTTATATAAGGCTTCACTAAGAATGGGATTACTGGTGTTATAATACTGAAGCCGATTCCGCAAAGAAATACTGACATCAGACCAAATATGAAAGCATTTTTATCTACGGTGTGATCTTTGTTCTGTTCTATCTTTGATTTCTGTAATTTCTTTGATTTCTGTGATTTAAATTTAAACATTTAAATTCTCCTTTCATTTACAATTGAATTGTTTCCTTGGAAACATAATATCACCATATTGTTTCCTTGTCAACAAAAATAGCAACATAAAAAAGCAGCTTGCTTAGTTCAGCAAAGCTGCATATGGTTTTATTCTAATTATTCAAGGTACTCTAATTATTCAAGGTACTCTAATTATTCAAGGTACTTTAATTATTCAAGGTACTCTGATTATTCAAGGTACTCTAATTATTCAAGGTATTCTAGTTATTCAAGATATTCTGATTTCATATCTATACCAAGTTTCTTTATTTCTTCATCCAAGTGTTTACTATATTTTTCCACAAAATTAAGCATGTTGTCAAACTCTTTCTCAGTTACTTGATCAAATACAGCCTTATCCCGTTCCCTAAACTCATTATGCAGATCCTCATGGATGTTAAAAATGATTTGTCCTTGCTTTGTTAGTCTAAAATAAATTTCTTTCTTATTATCCTGACTTTGATAGCTTTCAAGAATACCTTTATTTATTAGCTTCTTGGTCATTTTACTAATAGCACCCCTAGTCATATAAAAAGATTCTGCAAGTTTAGTCACATTGGAATCAACATTTTTCCCAATATATTCGATGCAATGTACTTCAGAAGAAGTAAATCCTTTAAGACTGTCTTCCATCTTAATTTTATTTAACCAAGTCAACTTATTAAATAAATCCCTGAAATCTCTTATGACTTGTTCTTCTTTGTTCATAACCTGTCCCCCCACTTATTGATACAATAAATCATTATATGAATTTTTTGCTTCTTTTTCAACAATATTAATACACAATTATTGAATTTAGATATAATTTCATTTTTTATTCGCATTTGTTTTACAAAGGGCTAGCAATTCTTCGTAAATTGATTGTGAGAGACCACTTTTCATTTTGTATCTACCATTACTTTGAACTCGAATGGTATCATCATAATAGATTTTTATTATTTTTATTGATCCATCACGTTCTTTTAATTCAAGGTCGAAACCAGTAAGTCCAAAAGCGACCATATCAATAGAATAGGATGATTTTTTATAAGTAACCTTATTTAAAAGGTCAACAATTTTTTCAATGGTTTCCTTGTCAGTAAAGGTGGGCATGTACGTTGTTGTCTTCGATGAATTAGCTTCAGTTATATTAACAGTAATAGACAAGGTATTATCTTCATCAATGGTAAGTCTATGCTGGTAGTTTAAATAAATAATAATAAATATAATTATTACAATTGCTCCTGTATATAGAATCCTACGGTTATGCTTAGTCATCACGAAATGCTCCTTGTTTTATAAATAATATAATGATTTAGTGTTATTCTGATTGTTCGACCGTTTTTAGAAAGATTTTATTTAAAAATGTACCATTTTTTTCTGCTTTTTTTAATTTCACATCCATAAGTTCCTGTTCTGAAAATCCACGGGCTTTACAAATGGCATACAGCACTTCTAATATATCAGCGATTTCATCCATGGATTTACTTTCTTGATATTCTACGATTTCTTCATTTAGTTTTTTATCTAATTCAACTATGTATTCATCGTCTGATAAAATTGTATAATCAGCGTTTCCGTTATTTCTTTCGATAATAGAAGGAATTTTATCACGAACTAGTTTATTGTAGGTCTTTATCATGTGGTAACTCCTTTTCTTTTAGATTAGTTATAATACTTTAAGATATTTAAATATGATGCCTAATATAGGATCTTTTTCATCGTTAAGGCAGATAAATTTTTACCTGTCCAATTAAGTGTTATTTCACAAGTCTTACTAAAACCATTTTGAATCCAAAAGTTAAGTACTCCTGGATTATAATCCGTAACTACATCAATACGTATGCATTTACATGCTTTCTCTTTTATAAAAGCTTCAAAAGTTTGATAAATTCTTTTCCCGATACCACTTCTTTTAAAGTCTTTATGAAGCATCATTAAAGAAAGGTAAGTCTCTTCATCTATTTTAAAATCCATAATTCCAATTATGTTTTTAGAAATGGTTTCAACTATTTTGCAAGAATAAAAGCCTTCTTTCTTCATGGACTCAAGTTCTGTTTGTAACCATTCCTTTGTTACACGATCTTTATCCATATGACTTTTTAAAAACTCTTGATTTGAATTATATATGTTAAGCACTTCATCAAGTTCATTGTTGTTAATAATATCTATAAAAAAATCCTGTACATCAAATAACATGTTTCACCTCATTTGTTTAAATCGTTATTAAGGTCTATTATTCATAATAACACACCTTAGGTGTATAATAATTTTGATTTCTATTTTTATAGTTATTAGAATTATACACCTTTCTTACATATTATACCAATACATTTAATATAATAATTGTTTGTATAGAGTAAAAAAGCATTTCGCTTTTTCATTTTCTCTTATTTACGAAATGATAATCCATATTCACTTAAAGTTTGAATGGCTATGTTCATAGCATTTTTCCCAATTCCATGTAAGTTTGAAAATTCTTTTTCCTTATATTCTGAAAGTTGTTCCAAAGTTGTAATTCCTTCATTTTCAATGGCTCTTTGCGCGGGTTTTGCTAATTTCTTAAGTAAAATATCGATGGGCATATTCTTTCTCCTAACTTTTTTATATTTCATAATGTTCTTAATCCATGCTTACCTTTATTATCTCAAGATTAAAAAGTTTCTATGATATTTAATATGATATATCTTAAAGGTGTTAATATATAAAATACAATTTTTTGTTTTATACACAATAGTGAAATAAGTCGAAGTAACTTAAATTTTTTATACTAATTTTATTAATGTAAAATAATATATTCCATATGTACATCTGTTGGGCTATTTTTATATAATTCTGGTATTAATTCATCTGCATATTTACAGCCTAATTTGGAATATGCTTTCTGACTTTCTTCAGATGAACTTGCTACTATATATAACTTTTTGCAGACATATGCAAAAGCCGACTGTACACATTTTTAAATAAATCTTTTCCGATTTTTTTACCACGATATTCATATGATACATGAAGTTCTGAGAGTTGTATATATTGTTTTCTGCTACCAATTAGTATACCATTAATACAATATAAACTTCCCTATTGAAAACAAACACGAATCACTTTCTTAAATACATATTATAACAAATATCATAATTTTACCATTGTAAATAATTATTATGTTAGTGTTGATTTTTAAGGAGTACTTGAAAACTAAGCTCTTAATGGTGTTGCTGGATCATGTGAAGCAAACAAGGTAGTTTGGAGAATGATAAAGATAATACATATTTGAATCATAAAGTTATTAGTTACGACATTGTATTTCAGAATTGCCTAGCTTACAATAATTTTAGAAATAGGGCGATTGAAAACACCAATGAAATAATTAAATATCACAGAGATTATACTTATTTACTTATTTTCATGCAATATCGTTTTGCAATTGCCTAATAAGATTACTGTGTGGCAAATCATTTTTAAATTAACGAAGCCAAGATTGTTGAAGGGCTTTTACAACCCAATTTTAAAAGGATAGATAAAGGAGAGTTATAAGATGAGAATAGGTGTAGATTATTACCCAGAACATTGGGATAAAAAACTTTGGGAACAAGATGCGGATTTAATGAAACAAACTGGTGTTAAAGTCGTAAGACTTGCAGAATTTGCTTGGTGCAGAATGGAGCCTAAGGAAGGAGAATTTGATTTTTCATGGTTGGATGATGCTATTGATATTCTTACTAGTCGTGGAATGAAAATTGTTTTATGTACACCGACCAATTGCCCGCCGCTTTGGCTATATGAAAAATATCCAGATGCAATTCAAACAGGCAAAGACGGAAATAAAATTGCCATAGGCATTCGCGGACATCGCTGTTACAATAACCCATCCTTTTTAAAGTATGCAAAACGAATCATAGAGAAGATGACTAGTCATTATGCGGGGAATCCTTCCATCATTGCCTGGCAGATAGACAATGAACTAGAAGCTAACTTTTGTTTTTGCGAACATTGTATAAGCGAATTTCGGGATTGGTTAAAAGAGAAATATGGTACTCTTGATGTGATTAATCAAACTTATGGTAATGTGGTGTGGAGTGGTGAATATTCATCTTGGGAACAGATTAAGCCACCATTTGGAAGCTATCCAAATGCTTGGCTTAACCCTTCCTTTATGTTAGATTTTAATCGCTATGCGTCTGATAATATGATTAAGTTTGTTAAAATGCAAAGTGAGATTATAAGGAAGAACTGTGGAAATGTTCCGGTTACAACAAACACATGGTTCTGTGAAAATATGCCTGACTTTTACAAGACATTTGAAGATTTGGATTTTGTATCCTATGACAATTATCCAGTAACCAAGATACCAGAAAATAAAGAAGAATATTATTCCCATGCATTTCATTTGGATTTAATGCGCGGAATAAAAGAGAAGAATTTCTGGGTTATGGAACAGTTAAGTGGGGGATTAGGATGTTGGATGCCAATGACTTCTGCTCCACATCCAGGAATGATAAAAGGGTATAGTTTACAAGCGTTTGCACATGGAGCGGACACGGTAGTGCATTTTAGATGGCGTACCGCTGCAACTGGAGCTGAAATGCATTGGCATGGTCTAATTGATCAAAGTAATGTACCTGGTAGACGATTTCATGAATTTGAAGATTTGTGTAAAACCGCAGAAAAGCTTAGTGAGATAGAAGGAACGAAGATAAAATCAGACGTTGCAATCCTTTATTCCTCCGATCAAGAATATGCCTTTAAGATACAGCCACAGACGGAAGGAATGTATTATTTTGAACAATTAAAAGCATTCCATGATGCATTTACAAAGTATGGCGTAAATGTTGATATTATCAATTGGTCAGTAAATCTTAATAATTATAAAATAGTGGTTGCGCCAACCATATATGTTACAGATGAGAAAGTTACAAAGAACTTATATGAGTTTGTGAAAAATGGTGGAACTTTAATTCTTACCAATCGTAGTGGAGTAAAAAATGAGTTTAATAATTACCGTATGGAAATGCTTCCAACAGTATTTGCAGAGCTTATTGGTGCGAAAGTGAGTGAGTATGATCCTATCGGTTATGCAGAGCAGAAGATACAGATGAAAGATGGAAGTGAATTTACATGTACACGGTGGTGTGATATTTTAGAAACAACTACAGCAAGTGTATATGCAACATATGGGGACAGCTTCTATCAAGGAAAACCAGCGATTACTAGGAATTCCTATGGTGAGGGTATGGCGTATTATATAGGGACAGTTGGTAGAAAGGCACTCTACTCACATCTAGTTCAAAATGTACTGACAGAATGTAATATAGAGCATTTTGATCATTTACCATATGGTGTAGAAATTACAGTTCGTGAGAATGAGTCTGATAAGTATTATTTTGTATTCAATGATTCAGATAAGGCTTGTGATGTTATGCTGCCTAATCAGTTACAAGATATTTTAACAGGTGATATATTCAATGAACTAAGGCTTCAACCATATGATATGAGAATCTTACAAGGTCAATCAATTCAGTAATGGAGTAAGCATAGTAGATATGATCCAGTGAGTTAGTTGGTGGATGACAATATTTTCGAGGAGGAGATAAGATAATGGAAAATGATATGAAGTGTCCGTACTGTGGGAGAATAATGATTCGTGGTAGTATTGCAGGAGATGGAAGGGGTCCACTTGTTTGGATTCCTGATAGCGAAAAAGAAAAAGGGTTTCTTGATCGAATAACTACTGAACATGCTGTACTTGCGAAAACTAAGGTAATTTCAAAAACAAAATTAGGTTGTTATAGATGTTTAGCATGTAATAAAATTGTGGTGGATTTATAGTGATAATTAGAGTAGGTTGTATTATACTTCTGGCAGAGCATTTTATACTCTGCTCAGAAGTATTTTTATGTTTGTCTTAACTAAATATAGTTCTTTAAGTTCATTTCATATTATAAAAGAAACATTGTAGATTAAATTACAGTAGCTTGGTCCAGATGCAAAACCAAGTTTATTGTATAACAGTTCCGCTGGATTTCCGACCATAACTCCTAACGTGATAACAGGAGATATTGTATATGCAATGTTTATAGTTCTGAGCATCATAGCTTCTGCAATTCCATTTCTACGATGCTCTGATAATACAGAAACTTGATGTATAATTGAATCAAAATATGTATATAGTAATTCAAAATTTAGAGTCGTTATTTCTTAGCTTTATATAATGTAGTTCTTCCCCATTCTTTTTCTATCTTTATATCAGTAAATCCTGCATTCCTAAGTATTAAAAATTCACTCTGAATTGTAAGTGGAACATCAATATGTATACTACCAAAAGGAAACTTAGAATCAGCATATATCTTGTCGGCTTCCTTTAGCCTTGTCAGTTCATCATCCATGGTGGCAGCAACACTATCACCATGAATAAATCTACCATTTTCCTTCAAACAGTTGTATATCTTAGCATATAAAAATAGTTTTTGTTCTTTATTAAAATGATGAAATGAATAACTAGATAAGACGATATCATAAGTTTTTATTCCGAAATCAACATCAAAATAAGAACCAACAATTGTATTTAAATTTATCTCTTTACTAAAATCTTTCTTTTGTAATTCATCAACCATTGACTTTGAAATATCAATGGCTGTTACATTGGATTTGCTCTTGATTCGTTCTATTTCTAAGCCTGTTCCACATCCTAAAACCAGAATATCATATTTATGTACACATTGATTTAATTGTTTTTCAATTTCATCATAGTACTCGCTCATTCCCAGTACATTGATAAAGTTATTATCGTAATGAGTTGCTTCTTCATTAAAAAATTCTTCCATTGATTTCACTGGCTTCTTCTCCCTTTAATAAAGTGATACAATTTCTTTTAAAATATCAATATTCTTATTCATATCTCCAAACACTTCTAATCTATGTCCGACACCTTCGATAAGATGTAATAAGATTTCTTCTTTCGAGCAAATGTCTTGCAAATGATTCAAATCTACCTTCTTATCATTTGTACCGCAGATAACACATTTTATTCCACGGTCTCTTTTAAGATAGGAAAGTGTTTCAGGAATAGGTGTAAGAAAAATATGTTTCACGCTTAACTGGAGTTTATCTTGAATCCATCCAGCAACTACACCACCTATACTTTTTGAGATAAATAAAATTTCATCATAATCAGAAAATGAAACATCTTTTAGTTGCTCATAAGTCTCAATTTTAACGGCTGATTTAAAGTCTTCATACTCAAGATTCTGGCTTATATTTTTACTAATGTTAACACATTTTTTGTCATATCCGAGTACCTCATATTTAAAGCCTGCATAATACAGTAAAGGACAATCAGTACTATACTTTCCCCCTGGAAATAAAACTACTAACTTCTTATTCATAGATATCCACCTTCTTAAATTGATATTAGACATTTGAGATACGATATTTTGCAGAATTTAACAGGTTATATTGGTTGTTATCTGCTTTAAGATAAATTGCATTTTTATTCCGTGAAATTCCAAGATAATTTTTGCTTAGTTACTTAAGGTGCATTTGAAATAAATGTATTATACTATCTCTACTATATTATTACTAGTAATTTTTGGTAAATATTAATTTTTCACTTTACATTACACGATGTGTAATGATATAATGTATGTAATGATAATATTAGGTTTGGAATTTTTATTTTTTGTAATACCTGAAATACCTGAAATACCTGAAATACCTGAAATACCTGAAATACCTGAAATACCTGAAATACCTGAAATACCTGAAATACCTGAAATACCTGA
>JARBTX010000112.1 GCA_029239975.1 Anaerocolumna sp. | reverse complement strand
TCCTCCTTATGAATCAAAGCAACAATATACTATAATATATCAATTTCAAAACATATTGTGCTTGTCATAAAAAGTTATTACAAAAACAAACCGTATTCTGAGTTGGTTTTAATGTTAAATATTGTATCCATCCATTATACTATATTATTTTATTCTACCCTTAAGAGCTAAATATTGATCAAAAATTAATCTACTTACCTTAGAACTAAAGACAGTTGCTGGGTGATCCGGATAATAAATTGGGTCAGTAAAGTTTTTATTAAACAGTACAATTACATATTTTCCATATGGAGTTGAAACGATTCCCCCATCATTTCTACAAGCATTCATGCTACCACTTTTCGATGCTACGAATATTAATTCATCTTCTCCAGTATCTTCACTATCTAAGAAATACTGTGGAAAGTTCTTGGTAATGGTTGAATTATAATGTTGCTTCTTAAAGATTTCAAGCATTTGTCTGGAAGCTTCTGGACTTATTAACTCTTCTTTACAGATCATTTCAAATATTTTTCCATAGTCTCTAGGTGAAGTTGTACCTAATTGATTATATTTATTAAAATCTATTTTATTATGTAAAACGGTATCTTTAAATCCCTGATTTTTCATAAAAGCATTAATGGTATCTAAACCTAAATAATCAATCATCATGTTAGTTGCTATATTGTCACTTACTATAATCATTAAAGTTGCTACATTTTTAGCAGTTAGAGTTACGCCATAATCAAGACTTCTTAAAACACCACTTCCATCAATCTCATTTTCTTTTGAATAGGTTAACATATCACTTAAACTTTTGTTTCCTTTTTCAACTTCATCAAATAAAGTACCTAAGATGAATGTTTTTACACAACTAGCTGTTTCATATTTTTCATCAATATTAATTTCAACTGTATTTCCATTAAAATCATTTACATAGATACCCATCAAACCATTATAACTAGCTAATTCTGCTTTGATTCTTTCCTCTATTGTGATTTCTCTCATTTTAATCCTCCATATATCGAATCACTGCAAGTATGTACGCAAGCACATGCTGTGATAACCTTACTTTTTTATGCTTTTTATTCGTCTTTTTATTATTTTAATACATCCTTATAAACACGTAGCACATTTTTATAAAAAATTGCTTCTATTTCATTTGTCTTAAAGCCAGCATCTGACAAAGCTTCTGCTAATAATGGCATATAAGAAGCATCTGGCAATTCCTTATGTGGTGGTATTCCATCAAAATCAGAACCTAATCCAATACATTCATATCCACCAACTGATACGATATGTTTTATATTATCCACAATAGATTTTATTGTTCCAATTGCATCCTTTTCATTTTCCACATCTTCTAAGAAACTAGGGCAAAAATTCATCCCCATTACACCACCACGCTCAGCAAGCTTACGAATCATATCATCAGATAAGTTTCTTACGTGATTGCACGCTACTCTTGCATTAGAATGACTTGCTACAAATGGTTTTGTTGTATTATGTAATACTTGATAAAATCCTGCATCGGATAAATGTGACACATCTATTATCATGCCTAAACGTTCCATCTCAGATATAAATTCTAAGCCAAAATCAGTTAACCCTGTTTCTGTATTTGGTGCTTTAAAATCAGGTACTTCACCTTCCATTAGCTTAAAATTTGGATACCCAATTCCATTTTCATAATTCCAAGTTAAAGTAAGCATTCTGACACCTAGGCGATAGAAATTACGAAGATGCGCTAGATTACACTTTGTTACCCCACCCTCTTCTATGGTAAGTAATGCTGACATTTTACCCATAGCTTTATTATTCATGATATCGTTATAATTTAAAGCAAGTGCTATTTTATCCTTATTACATTCCAATTCCTGATAAAAAAGATCAATTAACTGTAGACAATATCCTAATGGATCTTTCTGATCTTTGATACTAACAAACATAGCAAAATTCTGAACCAAATAATCTGCCTTTTGCATTTTTTCTAGGTCCATATGTAATTCGTTTTTGATTAATCCACAATCTTTCCCATCATTTTTTCTATAAAATATTTCTGATATGGTATCACAATGCATATCTGCTACTTTCATGTGTCATTCTCCTTGAATACAAAATTAAAAGGTAATTGCGAAACATCAAAGATGTCCTTATTGGTTATACAATATATACAATTTTATATCTGAATCTTGCCCCTTACGGCAACTGAAGCTAGAAAATTCGTATATATTGTATAAGCAATTCAATAAACTATATAGTTTCGCAATTGCTTATATAAAATTAAAATATGCTACCTATTGCCTTTAATATCTTTGGTAAATCTTCTCTATAATCACTATCATTTGGATTTAAACTATTTATTACAACACCATCACTTCCATTTTTACCGGTAGAATGAACATATCTGTAATCACCAATATACATAGCAACATGGCCTGGAAAGAATAATAAATCACCTGGTTTCATATTCTCGTAAGCTATTTCATATACTGGAAAGCCATCAACAATATTTGCATCACGGTAAATGATAACTCCATTTAACATATACGCCATAGAACATAAACCAGAACAATCAATTCCTAATGGGCTTTTACCACCCCACCGATATTGTGTTCCCATATATGATAAAGCTGAATTTACTATACTTTGTCGTAGTATATCTTCATCTTCTTTATACCACTGCGTGATATAGTCCCCTAGAAATTTTTCCTTCATAAAACCGACTCTACCATCACATAAGGATACTTTAATCCACCCATTTTCATCCGCACATTCTAAAATAGCAACTAAAGCTCCTCTGGTTAAACTAATCAAGTGATGCCCTTGAACTTTAGGCATTGATAACACATCTGCATAGGGTTGTATAACTGTCATTTTAGGAGCTTTATCCCACCAATTTATTTTATCATCATCAAATAATAAATCAGATTCATGTACAAACCCAGTATAACGATAATGAGTTTTTATCTTATACCATCCTGGAATTACTTTCTCTAATACTTCCACCTTCATTCCGTATAATGCTTCATCTTCTAATGCACTATCTTTCGTGGTTTCTTTCATTAAAGATGCTATGGTGTTATTAATTAATGCATATACCATAATATGTTTCCTTTCTATTTATATAAGGTAATAGGCAATCACTGTAATATCACTTATCTTTACAATATCACTTTCCTTATAATGTCACTTTCCCTTGTAATATCACATTACCTTATAATATCACTTTTCCTTATAATATCACTTTCCCTTGTAATATCACTTTTCCTTATAATATTCATATATCATCTTAGATATTCTACCGATTAATTTAGCTGCATATTCGCTGTCTACTGCATCAGAAACGAACATCCCAAAGTAATAAGTTATATGCTCCAAATAAAAGATACAAACATCATGACACAGATTATCTAAGCTTCCTGTTTTATGGGCGATGATAACATCATCGTAAATATAACGCATAGCCAACTGTTTATGACGTTGTCTTTTTAAAGTCCTAATAGCATACTCACATAACTCTGGTGTTAAAATCCTATTTTGATATAATGCATCATAAAGAATTTTTATATCAATTGCAGAAGTATAATTATTAAACCCATTCTGTATAGCTTCAAAATCAAGCATTTTTCGTTCAAGTTTTGTTTGTTTCAGGGACAAACCTATCGCATATGTATTAATAGAATCCATGGTTAGCAGATCAATCAAACAGTTGGTAGCTGTATTATCGCTATTAATAACCATCCAATTTAAAAGTTCATCCAGTGTATATGCTCTCTCTCCATATTCAAATACTTCCGTATCCCCTAATATATTCTCTTGATTTAATTGAATTTCAGAGTTTAAAGACAATTCACCTTCCTGCACTTTTTCCAAAGCGGATAAAAGTATTAATACTTTTATGATACTTGCTGACACCATTTTTAACTCTTCGTAATAAGAAACAATTACATTACCTGTATCCATATTAGTGATTAGTAAAGAAACTTGAGCTTTCGCATTTGAAATTAAATCTAATATATCCAGTTTTAAATCATCCGGTAAATGTTCATCGATTTGCTTATTGCCCGACTTCAAAAAATATTGATTTGATACATCTTGATTCATAATAATATCATATCCTTTTCCATATATACTTAATCTAAAAGTAATGAATGCATCCCATTAGTTAATATTAAACTTATTTTACACTTCAACTCTTTATCAAATTTATTTAATACAAGATAATAGGATGGCTTTAATGGCACCTATACTAATACTATAGTACATTTTCCAATAAAGTCCATCCCTTATTTAAATTCTATTTCGTAATAGGGTGCAACAAAACCCATTTTAAGTAAAAAAACGTCACTTTGAACTATCACTTTTTTGTAATAGTACATAAGATCCTAAAATACAGGACAAAACCTACGACTACATGTGTTATTTTAACATTATCTTATATTGATCAATTTCAATGGAATTGCCAAGTACAAAATGATTTTCTTCAATCTCTGTCCAAACTGGTTTATGCACAGAATAGTCGTGCATGGATGGATCGTATATTTTTAACACCTTTTTCTTTTCTGCCATTGGGTCTGGCATAGGAATAGCAGATAATAAGGCTCTTGTATATGGATGAAGTGGATTATTATATAATTTTTCCGTTTCACCAAGTTCCACTAAAACACCTTTATGAATTACTGCTATTCTGTCTGCTATAAATCGCATAACAGATAAATCATGTGCAATAAATAGATAGGTCAAACCACGCTTTTTTTGTAAATCTGAAAGAAGATTAAGTACTTGGGCTCGGATAGAAACATCTAATGCAGAGATAGGTTCATCAGCAACTATAAATTCAGGTTGCATAATAAGTGCTCTGGCAATTCCAATACGTTGTCTTTGTCCACCAGAGAACTCATGTGGGAACCTTGTCGCGAATTCTGGTAGTAACCCAACATCTTGTAACGCTTTATCTACTAACTTTTTTCGTTCTGTTTTCGATAATTTTTTGATATTATATAATCCTTCTGAAACAATGTAATCTACTTTTGCTCTTTCATTTAAGGAAGCCATTGGGTCTTGAAAAATCATTTGAATCTTTTCTGTGACTTCTTTATCTAATTCAGCAGAAATATTCCCATTTATCTTTTGACCTTTAAATATGATATCACCGCTCATAGTTGGATTAATCCTAATAATAGCACGTCCGATGGTAGTTTTACCAGAGCCAGACTCTCCTACCAAACCAAAGGTTTCACCTTTATAGATATCAAAACTAACGTCATTTACAACTACATTTTTATGTTTATGTTCACCAAAGTTAACCTTTAGATTTTTTACTTCCAGAATTTTTTCTTTTGATGATTTTTCCATTAGTATTTTCCCCCTTTACTATATAATTGTTTTATATGCGCAGGTGGATCAACCTTTGGTGCTCTAGGGTCCATAAGCCAAGATTTTACCTTATGAGTAGGACTCACATTAAAATAAGGTGGTCTCTCTATAAAGTCAATCTTTAAAGCGTTTGGATTACGTGGTGCATAGGCATCTCCTACAATCTCATTGAAAAGATTTGGTGGTGTACCTTTTATGGAATACAAATCTTCACCCTTTTTTCCAAGTTGTGGCAGCGAAGATAATAGTGCCCAAGTGTAAGGATGTTTTGCATTATAAAAAACTTCTTCACAATTACCAATTTCTACAATATCACCCGCATACATAACGGCGATTCGATCAGCAACATTTGCTACTACACCTAAGTCGTGAGTAATATAAATCGTTGTTAAATTATATTTTTCCTTTAAGCTTTTTAATAACTCCAAAATTTGAGCTTGAATTGTAACATCTAATGCTGTTGTTGGTTCATCACAGATTAACGTTTTTGGTCTGCAAGCAATGGCAATTGCTATAACGACTCTTTGTCGCATTCCACCGGAGAATTCATGTGGATATTGCTTGTATCTTCGTTCCGGATCTGTAATTCCTACATCCTTAAGAATCTCTAACACAGCTGTTTTTAATTCTGCTCCTTTTAATCCTTGGTGCATTTCAATTGCTTCTGCTATTTGAGATCCTATGGTTTTAAGTGGATTTAAACTTGTCATTGGATCTTGTAACACCATAGCAATTTCTCGTCCACGAATTTTAGACCAATCTTTTTCCGTTTTATATTCTGCTAGATTTTCTCCATTGTATATAATCTCACCAGAATCAATCCAACCGTTATTATCTAATAAACCCATAAAAGTTTTTGTAAAAACTGATTTACCAGAACCTGATTCACCAACTATGGCTAGACTCTCTCCTTTATATACGTCAAGAGATATATCCCTGATTGCATGTAAAACTCTTCCACGGAGATTAAACTTTATGTTTAAGTTCTTAACAGATAAGGCAATTTCTTTTTCCATAAGTTTTCCCCCCTATACATGATTTTTCGGATCTGCTGCATCTGCAAATGCATTACCGATAATGTAGAATGATATTGTTACAACAGAAAGAACGACTGTTGGGAATATTAACTGATAACGTAAATCTGGACTCATTAAAAGAGAACGTCCTTCTGTAATAAGATTACCTAAAGATGGAATCTCAACAGGCAAACCAAGACCTATGTAAGTAATAAAAACTTCACTACCAATTGCCTCTGGAATTGCTAAAGCCATACGAAGCATAATAACGGACACTAAATAAGGTAATAAATTACGGAAAATAATTCGTTTCGTTGGAGTACCAAGACATCTGGATGCCAAATTATAATCTCTATCACGAATGATAAGAATTTGATTACGAACAAATCTTGCCATTCCAATCCAACGTGTTAAACTCATCGCTATAATTAAACTTAGAATACTTGGGTTCATTACATAAGAAAATAAAATTAACACGATAGTGGAAGGAATATTATCTAATACATTATAAATTTCTGTAAATATAAAGTCTAATTTACGAACATAACCCCATAATACACCAGCAGTAATACCAACAATTGCTTCAATTACGGCTACCATAAAGCCTATGGTGAGTGAATTACGTGTTCCTGCCCATACTCTACTCCAAAGGTCTTGCCCTATGGAATTGGTTCCAAACCAAAAAGTACTATTTGGCTGTTTATTACGTAGTAGCATGCCAAATTCATCATTATTAACTAGATTTGGATTTATTTGACCAGGTAAAAGTGGTTGTATCATAGTAAAAAATAAAATGGATAACACAACAATCATTAAAGTTACCGCTAAACGATTACATAAAAAAGCCTGAATTGTGCTTCTCCAATAAGAATAATTAGAGTAACCCGTTTTTTCCGCTTTGCTTTCATCATATACTGCAAAATTAAATAACTCATTTTCAGGTAATGCCGCTTTGCTTGCTTCATTTAAACTATTTTCTAATTTTACTTTTGTACTTCCAAAGTAAGACATTAGCGAGCACCTCCTTTTTTATTAAAGGAAATTCTAGGATCAACAATTGTCATTAATAGATCACCAAGAATTAAACCAAGTATACCAACTGTGGCAAAAAGTATTACAATTGCTTGAACCATGGTATTATCTTGACGTTTTACAACATCAACTAATAAACCGCCCATTCCTGGAACACTATATAAAGACTCTACATAGATAGAACCTATAATTGTATTAAGAAAAGAACTTGGTATGTATTGAATCATTGGAACAAAAGCATTACGAAAGATATGTTTCATCATAATATCTTTACTTGATACACCTTTTGCTACTGCTAGTTTTACATAATCTTTGTTACTTTCATCTACCATGTAACGGCGAAGCCACATGGAGTAATATGCGATATTACCTAATGACATAGATATAATCGGTAATATCCAGGTACTTATATTATTCTTATCAAATAACATAGAAACACCGAAAATGTCATGACCAAATACTTGGATAAACAAGTAATAAACCGCTGCTGGAACTGCTTGAATAAACACAATAAAACCAGTTCCAAATTTATCCCAAAACTTACCCTTTGAACGAGCCATTATAGTTCCTAATGGTATCCCAACTAATAAGGAAAGAACTAAGGAGCTACCACCTAGTTTTAATGATATTGGAACTTTTGTCGCTAATATTTTAGTAATCGGAACATTTGCACGGTAAATTCTAGATACACCTAAGTCTCCATGTAGGAGTGAAACAAAGAAGTTTTTCAGTTGCACAATAATTGGTTTATCAAGTCCCATATTAACAATACCAGCTTGAATCTGTTCTTTTGTTAATTTCTCGTAATTTTGGAAATAACCCTCGATAGGCATTAAACGAAGTAATACAAATACAATCGTTATAATGATAAATAAGGTTAAAATCGATCTAGCTAGTCTTTTAATCAGATATTTTACCATAGCATTGCTCCTTTTTACATTACTTTACTCTTAGGTAATTGCGAAACTATATAGTTTATCAAATTGATTATATTATATATACGAATTTTCTAGCTTCAGTTGCCCTGTGGGGCAAGATTCAGCTATTAAATTGTATATATTATATAATCAATAATGACATCTTTCGTGTTTCGCAATCACCTATTACTTTACTCTACTAAACAATAGGGCTAAGAAACACATATTATATCAGTCCCATTGCTTAATAGAGCTGATTTTTCTATGAAAAAAGGTTATCTAACGGTGGTACATGCCACCGTTTGTGACAACCTTTTTTTACAGTTCTATAATATATTTTATATCTTTGTGTATATTATTTCAATTACTTATTAATCCCAAGTATTATTTTGTTGCTTGTGCTTCACGAGCAGCTTTCCATTCATCCTGAGCTTTATTAAACTCATCCATACTAACTGGTTTATCTAATAAATGCTGACCTTTATATCGTAATATAGATACACCAAATGGAGCATATTGACCTTCAAATACATTTAACTTTGTAACTTGGTAATAAGAACCACTAATTGAATAAGGAACTACTAACGCATGTTCAATTAAATAAGCTTCTGCTTTTGCAAATGCTTCATATCGTGCATTGGTATCAAGCGTAATTGCCTTTGCTGCATCTACTAATGCATAATATTCCTTTACTGTTTCAGCAACGCCATCCCCATTATTCATTGCTTTATCCATAAAGTTATAAGAATTTTCAGCAGTAAATGGATCTGTCCATGTTTGTGGATCAGCGTAATCAGCTCCCCAGTTAGTTAACATAAATGCATATTTACCAACACGACGTACTTCAGATAAGAAGTTTGTGCTTGGACCAGCTTCTACGATAATATCAATAAAGTCTGTACCAAGTAAGCTTTCTAATTGTTGTTCCACTACGACACATTCTTTATCCCAATCAGTAGTACTTGGATTATAAGACATTAATATCTTAATTGGGAATGTTGCTCCTGCTGCTGTTAACTCTTCTTTTGCTTTATTTTTAAATTCAAGTGCTTTTGTTTCGTCAAAGCTATCGCTACCAACTAGATTAGTTAATTCACCAAAGGATGTATAATCTTTTCCTTCAAAAGAAGCAAAACTTGAAGGTGTTATAGTGTTGTTAAGACGTGTCGCAGGTGCATTTGGTTCACTTACACTTAAAGCTTTGATTCGATCTAAACCTGCTTTTAATGCTTGACGGAAGTTTTCATTGTTAACTGCTTTTTTCCAATTTTCTGGTTCATATTTTGCATCGAACTGTGGATCAAAGTTAAAGCTATAGAAGTAAGAATAATCTACTTTTAATCTGCTTTTACTTACCATCTCTGCTTTTTTAGGGTCAGATAACCAAGAATCTACAATATCAGATCCGATTTCTGCAAAATCAATCTCGTTGCTTTCAGCCATAATAGGAGCTATCGTGGATGATTCTGCATTGTATCTTTCTTCTATTTTTGAAATATATACTTTATCAGCATCCCAGTATTTTTTGTTCTTTGTATAAACACGGATTTCTTGTGGAGCAAATTCGCTTAAGATATATGCGCCATTATAATACATCTTAGTATTATCAGTACCAAAATCTGTTCCAAGTTGATCTAGTAATGGACCATATGCTGGCATATAACATACATAAGTTAAAGAAGACAAGAAATATGGTGTTGGTTTTGCTAACGTATAAACTAACGTATAATTATCTGTAGCTTTTACACCTACTTCAGAAAAATCTATTGTAAGATCATTACCTTCTACTTCTTCTGTTTCAGGATCATCTTCGATTTGGCTGTTATAATATTCTTCTGCATTCTTAATAACACCAAAATAGTTTTGAGCTGTACCACTTTCATTTGTAGCTGTTAGTAAATATTTTGCTGCACTAACAAAGTCATTTGCAGTAACATCAGCAACTTCATTACCTTCATAATCATACCATTTTTGACCCTGACGAATCTTAAAGGTATAAGTAAGCCCATCATCACTCATCTCCCAGGATTCTGCTAAGGAAGGTTTTACATTACCTAAGTTATCGTATTCCACTAAAGTATCAATAACATTTGCACCTACTCTAGTTTCATTCTCTGAATTAGTAACAAGATAATTCATAGTTGTAACCTCTCCTGAGTAAAGGGAGCGATATACCGTTTCGGCAGAACTGCCACCATTCTTACCACAACCTGTTAAAGCAACAGCTGCGAAAGAAAGACCAAGTACCAAAGCAATTAATTTTTTCTTCATTTTTTTCCTCCTCTTTTTGCTTTTCATTCATTTTTGACAACTAATCTTTTTTACAGTGTGAATTCCATTCATCTTCCTATGTAACTCTCTATTTTATCTTTTCTTTCCTGAGTTTCTTATACCAATAGTTTGTAATGGTAACGCAGGAACACACTTGTTAAGTGAAAATCTAGAGTCATTCACCTATCTCAAGGTTAGCCTGTATAAAGTATTAACGCGTCAAAGTGAAAATACAGAAACTTAGGTATTATTTATTTCATATAGGTAAATAAATGAATACCAAGAATACATGTATGCAATGAAACATAAGCTAAGTATACATTATACTAACCATCGATTCAAGTGTAAATAAGAAGAATATGGTTGTTTAATCAAAACAAGGCACGGTTTCAATTCCTATACCTGGTTTATCATTCATTTGAATTATATTTTGATTGTAATATGGTCCTCCTAAAAATGGATCAACTTTACAAAGTGATGGACCATCCAAATCTGCTTTTGTTATTATACTTTTTGCTGCAGCCAAATGTGCTGCTGCACTAACGGATAATTTACCTTCTAACATACATCCTATCATGCATTCTACACCATATATTTCTGCAATATCACATATCTTTAGAGCGTTGTAAATTCCACCAGTTTTCATAAGTTTTATATTAATTAGGTCCGCTGCTCTTTCTTCTATAAGGTGAATCGCATCTTCTGCTGAGAAAACACTTTCGTCTGCTAATATAGGAGTTGCAACTCTACTTGTGACATATTGCATTCCTTTAAAATCATGAGCTGGCACTGGTTGTTCAACCAATTCAATATCAAGTCCTTTATCTTCCATGGCAGTAATGATCTGAACGGATTGTTTTGCATTCCATCCTTGGTTCGCATCAACTCGAATCTTTATATTAGGACCTATTGCTTGACGAATTGAAGCAATTCGTTCTACGTCTTTTAGTCCTTCTTTTCCAACCTTTACTTTTAGAATTTTATAACCATTTGAAATAGCATCCATGCTATCTGCAACCATTTCAGGAATAGGATTTACACTTATTGTAATGTCTGTCTCTACTTCTTTTTTGTTACCACCAAGCAGCTTATATAAAGGTGCATTGTATTGTTTTGCATATAAATCGTATATTGCCATATCAACTGCCGCTTTTGCAGACGTATTTTTAGTAATGCATGTATTTAGTTTACGAAATATACCATCTAAATTATCGATTTCCATACCAATTAAAGCAGGTTTAATAAAATCTCTAATTGCAGTTATAATAGACCCTTTTGTATCGCCGGTAATCACCGCAGTTGGTGGTGCTTCACCAAAGCCTACTAAATCTGTATCCGTAATAATTTTGATTGCAATATCTTCAACATTTTCTACGGTACGAAGTGCTGTTTTAAAAGGTCTTGCCAGTGGTATAAAGATTTCACCAATTTCTATATCTTTAATAAACACGATTTATTCCCCCTATGATTTTCTTTGAGTGAGATTAGTGTGTCAAAAGCCTTGTTGTATCACACTTGGCCAAGTATGATTATGTACAAATTGACGAAGCCAAGTTTGTAGAAGGGCTTTTGACACCCTAATCTTACATAGTTAAATACCATATACATCCTAGATGCTTCGCAATAGGCTATTGCATACTAAAAAGCATATCTGATACATCTTGCATCAATCTTTCGTATACTGGAACATCTACTTCATTACCGCAAAAACATAAAATAAATGGTTGTTTTGCAAATACAATGGATACATCATGTGTGATTCCATCGTCTTCACCTGTTTTATGAGCTATATCTGCTTTACCATGAATAAAGAATGGAATCTTGCCATTTAATCTTTGTTTCTTTAATATAGATATCATTTCTGCTGAAGCACTTTCAGAAACTAATTCACCTAGGTACATCTTCTCTAATATCCATGCTATTTCCTCTGTAGCAATATAATTTTGAATTCCAAGGGCTGACTGTTCCTTGTCGAATAACAAACGATTTAATCTTGTAGATTTAAGACCTAAGTCTTTCATGGTTGCATTAATGGAATCCATTCCAAATTCCTTAATTAATATATTGGTTGCTGTATTATCACTTAAGATAATCATTAATGTATATAAATCTTCTAATGTAACTTGTAATCCATCGTGCATATAAGTTAATGCGCCACAGGATGGTAATTTGTCTTCCTTACGTATAGTAAAAAGATCTGTTTTATGTATAGTACCAGCTTCCATACGTTTAAACGCTTCTATAAGAATAGGTATCTTTATCACACTTGCAGCTTGTAATGGAATATCATTACCGTGTTGCATCGTTTCTCCCGTTACAAGGTTTTTATAATAAAATCCAACTTTTCCTGATACTGATTTTATCTGTTCAATTATCTTATCCTTCACTGGTGTACCCCTTTCAGTTATAATCAATATTATTTTCTAATATAGAAATAGGGAGTAATCCAGTTATGACTACTCCCTCGTTAGTTATAGTTAAATATTATAATTCATACATTTGTAATGTCAATAGTTTTAAGTTATAAATTTCTTGTAATCAATAAGATCTCAAGCATTACATAATATGAATAAATTCAATTACTTAATAATATTTGAAATTTCGGAATACTTTCTGTAAAATAGAGAATGATTACTTAAAATTAATTTTATTGAAAGGAGTATCTATGATAATATATATTGCTTTTTTACGTGGTATCAATGTAGGTGGAAAGAATTTAATTAAGATGGCAGAGTTAAAAAAACTTTTTGAGTCATTGGGACTAATCGATGTAAAAACCTATATTCAAAGTGGTAATATTGTTTTTAAATCCAATGAATCAGAAGATTATTTAATAGAAAGAATGGAAAAAGAGATTGAAAAAGCGTTTGGATTTTATGTGCCTGTAGTATTAAGATCATCAGCTGAACTTGACTGTTTACTTAAAAATTGTCCATTTTCGGTAGAAGAAATTTCAAATGCAGAAAATGCATCACAAGTTGAAAGTTTATATGCTGCATTATTACCTAAGGCTCCATTAGAAGAAAGAAAAGATCAACTTCTTGTTTTCCAAAGTAAAGATGAACTATGCGAAATGAATGGACGTGATGTTTACCTTCTATTTTACAACAGCATTAGAAATTCGAAACTAGCAAATCACCTAACAAAATTGGATCCAAAAGTAACCGTACGAAACTTTAAGACTATAAATAAGGTTTTGGACCTAACAAAATCCTAAAATATAGAATCTATATTGACACTTTAAGGAAAAGGTTATATGATTAACAGCAATTTAAACATTAATTGCTAATATATATGCAATTAATATAATATCTTAACGTTATACATGTATCATTACATCAGGTAATTACGAAACATTGAAAATGTCATAATCATTTGTACAATAAACTGTATAGTTTCGCGGTTACCTAGAATATTTAATATATACTAGGAGGATACGTTATGAGTTATATACCAACTCTAGATGAAGCTTATGAAATATTAAAGAAGTATAATAAAGATGAATTCCACTTAAAGCATGGTAAGATAGTTTCAGGAGTTATGGGATATTTTGCAAAAGAACATGATCCAGAGTACACAGAGTACTGGAAAGTAGTTGGACTACTCCATGATTTAGATTTTGAACTATACCCAGAAGAACATTGTATCAAAAGCCAAGAAATCATGAAAGAATTAGGCTTAGAAGAAGGCATTATACATGCCACTGCTAGTCATGGGTTTGGTATTACTGTTGACATTAAACCTGAATTATATATGGAAAAAATATTGTATGCAGTTGATGAATTAACAGGATTAATTGGTGCAGTCGCTATTATGCGACCATCTAAAAGCGTCTCCGACTTGGAAGTAAAATCTGTTATGAAGAAATATAAGACAACCAATTTTGCGGCTGGCTGTTCTAGAGATGTAATCAATAAAGGTGCTGATATGCTTGGTATGGAATTAACGGAATTAATTGATAAAACGATACAGGCAATGAGAAGTTTAATTCCTGAAATGGATTTATAATATTTGCATAAACACATACTTACTAGTGCGTGATATTAACAAGATGTTAATGAGTAACTGTTATGAAGTTGTTGGGGCTGTCGCACTAAATGTGCGGCGCCCTTTTGCATTAGTGATGTTTATCACATATTAGATTAACAAAAATAGCGTGTGACTATCAATCCAACAGA
>JARBTX010000013.1 GCA_029239975.1 Anaerocolumna sp. | reverse complement strand
AATATTACTTTGGCAATCTCTTACTTTAACGAAATTTGGTGCTTTATTTATAGAAAAAATAGATACGTCAGTAAGATGGATTATTAGTAGAATGTAAAAATCCTAATATGTTAGGACATTACACATATTAATATGTGATATGTTGTGTGCCATAGAAAAACTTATGAAAGGTGGTTGTTAATATGAAGAAAAAAAATTTATTAGCTCTTATTGCTGCATTAGCAACTGTATTTGCTACAACAATAGCAACATCAGCTTGCTACTTTTTCGTCTATCAACCTGAAGAACCTAAAAGTTTGAGAGATAAGTAATTCCAAGGTTAAAGACTTGTGTTCATTACACAAGTCTTTAATCTAATTTATAATTAATAGGAAGAAGGTAACATAATTGGTAAGAAACTTCCCTAAATTAGATAATAAGAAAAAAGAACAGATTAGAACCATGTTTTTTACTTTAAAAATACTCGCTCTTTTCTTTTCTGCAATTCCATTATTCCAATATTTTTCTCAGAGCTTAGAAATAAATTCTATTTATAATAATAATATTACTTTTGCAATTAGTATGATATTAATTATTTTTTGCTTGTTAATGTTTTTCTTAATGTTTATTTTTAATCGGAATGAAAATAACAAAATTTTACAAGGTTTAGAAATGGTTATATTTCTTATAGTTTTTATAGTTTCTATTTATGTAAGTGGTGCTAACGAAAGTTATAATAAATTTATCTTTTTATTTATTATCATTTCTTATACCATTGAATATGATATGAAAACCGGTCTTATTATCGCTTCTATTTCATCCGGAGTTATTATAGCAATGGACTTTATATTTGGTAATAATAATGGTGTTAACGTGCAATTTGAAAATGATATAGCACTCATTGCCATGTTTTACATTGTTTCATGGACATTGGGATTTTACGTAAAGCTTGAAAAGTCCCACATACAAGATTTAATCGATTATGCAAACAAAGATGGATTGACAGGAACCTATAATCATAGATACTTTTACGAAAATATAGAAACATTATGTGAAGATAGTAAAAAAAGTAATACAACCCTTTCTTTATTAATGATAGATCTTGATTATTTCAAGAAATACAATGATATGTATGGTCACTCAAAGGGGGATGAATTGTTAAAAGAAATAACAAAAATTCTTCGTGATAATATTAGAGTGAAGGATATACTTTGTCGTTATGGTGGAGATGAATTTTGTATCATTTTACCTGATACAAACAAGGAAGAGGCTATTTTGGTTGCTAACAGAATAAGAGAAGCAGTGTGTAGTTATGATTGTTATGGAAAAGAGCATTTAGACCATGGAAAAATGACTCTTTCTATTGGAGTTTCCACCTTTAATAATGAAACTGAAAATAGCAAGGATCTTATTGAGAACGCAGATTTGGCTTTATATAGAGCAAAATTTTTACGCAGAAATAAAGTTGAAGTATATTCGTCTATATTCGATCAAGTAAAAGATGTAAGTGATAATAACACTAATCTATTAGAGGATATAAAACCGTTAAAAACACTGATAACAGTTATAAACTCTAGGGATACCTATACATACAAGCATGTGGAAAGAGTGTTCAATTATTGTAATATCTTTGCTGATTATCTTCAAATGTCAAGTGAAGATAAAAGATTATTGCTATATGGTGCATATCTACATGATTTAGGCAAAATTAATGTTGCGAAAGAAATACTTATTACAAATAATAAGCTTACCAAAGAAGAATGGGAAGAATTAAAAAAACATCCTCAGGATAGTGCAGATATTTTAAGTCAAATTAAAGGCTTCGAAAAGGTGGTACCTATTGTTTTACAACATCATGAAAAATATGATGGCACTGGTTATCCAAATGGCTTAAAAGCAGAAAACATATGTTATTTAGCTCGAGTTTTAACAATAGTTGATTCCTTTGATGCCATGACAAATCAGAGACCTTATCAAAAAACAAAAACTTTTGAGGAAGCCTTTGAAGAAATAGAAAGATGTAGGGGTACTCATTTTGACCCAGTACTAGCAGGTAAATTTGTAGAAGCCCTAAAATCAATATAACAATATATATTTTATTCTAAAGTTCAAATCATAAAAAAGCTTGGAACTCATTAAAAAATTATGTGAGTACCAAGCTTTTTTATTGTACTTGCTACTGTAATATAATTGAAAGACTAAATATAAATAACAGCCGTTTAAAATAATTGTAAAATTTAGATTGTTATGACGCACCTATTTAGAAAAGATTGTTTCATGTCGATAAAGTTAATATAATTTTAATGGTAAAGTACTAGATAAAGGAAGTATGATTAATATGATTATATTAAAAGCAAGTACTGACTTAAAGGTAATATTTAATAAGTTGATTAATACCATGGGTATTAATCATAAATGGACAGAACTATTTCTAATTAAAAACAATAATCTAATACTACATGGAAAAAGTACTATATTAGTATTTGATTTTGGAACGAAAGTGATAAGTTGCAATACAGCTGAAGTAACTCTCGTGGAAGAAAAAACTCAGCAGATTACAGATAACGAACTATTAGTTAATGTGATAAATATGACTCTATATACTTTTGGAAAATGGGGAAAGATTAAAGGACTTACTGTGGAAAAGGATTACCAACAGATAAATAGTTTGTTTGGAAACTTTTTAAAACAGATAAATGTTGAACCAATCCTTACCGACGATAATCTAAAGTTTGTAAGGAATGGAATTTTAATTACATATGAAGAGATAATAGAGTTAATATTAAAAGAACAGATACAAAAGGAAGATGGAACAGAAAATTCAGAAGTTGAAAATATAGATAAAGATAAAGTTCATAATAAATATGATATTGGTCTATGGCGGAAAATTGTTTGGACAAGCGGACATTATGCTTTCGAAAAGGAAAAATTAACTGAATATGATAAGATGAAAGCACGTATTGGTAACAATTTTTATCGAGTTTCCTATTTATGCCCTATTTGTAAAGATAAGCTTTATATGGTTGTTTATCCTTACGGTAAGGAATTGTTAATAGAGTCAGATGAGAAAGGAATCTATTTGGCTAGAGCATATACTTGTACTACTTGTCATCAACTCTTTACACCGAAACCACATATGCTTTTAATAGATGGGAGTGTCTTTGCTCTTGATTTTGAAGATGATTCAGAGGCCTATGCAGATTACATAGAATTAATTGGAAAACAAGGTGAAAAAAGTTCAAATTGTAATTTTAATGAATATGAAGTAGATTACTTTAAAAGTAAAAAAAATGGAGAAGAACAATTAGAAGCAATCTGTACGGATATGGAATTATTATCGGATAAAGAGATTGTAGAATTACAGGATAAAATGGATTCGGGTTTTTATCCTAAGGAAAGTACAAATAAATTTTACCAAGCTGTTGAGAATGTATTAATCAGTAGAAGATATCCAAAACAAGAGAAGGATGATAATTTAAATGAAATAAAGAAACACAAGAATTCAAAACTTACAATAGAGACAGTGAATGAGAATAAAACCCAAGCTTTGACTAATAGATTAACCAAAGAAAGAAGACATAAATTAAAAGACAATAAAAAAAGAAAATCAATACATAAAGTTGAAAAACCTGTTAAGATTAAACCTAACTATATTTTACAGTATAACACTGATAGGAAACAAGTAAATAATCAACTCCATGAATCAATGAGGAAAGAAACACTTATTTCATCTCAAAATTCAATGACGAATTCTAGTATTAACATACAACCTATCATATCTGATTTAAGAACAGATTTAACGATAAAAGATAATATTGTAGGTAACGCAGCAAAAAAAAATAAAGTAACTGAACTGTTACAAAAAGTGGAATCTTGTAAAGATAAAAATTATATACATATCCATCGTGTTTTTGAGGATCTTAAAAAAGCTGACTACAATTACAGTATAAAAGAACCATTTATCATTTCTTTAAAAGATATGATGGAAAAACAAGGGAAAAGGGAATTGGATGCACTTCGCTTAAAAATACCAGCCAATATTAGTAAAGCACAGTATATACAGCTGAATGAAACAATAGAACAATATAAGGAAATAGATTATAGTAGTTACAAGAAACATTTAGATAATATGAGAGTGGAAGCTGAAAAACAAGAAATAGTCTCTTATATTAAGCGTGCTAACGCAAGAGATCGAAGTACTTATATGAGTCTATATCAAAAATTAAAAACAGAAGACTTTGATGAAAATAATGTCAAACCATTTCTTGAGAATATCTATGATAAGATATATAATATTGATGAAAAAACTATATATACAATTTGCCATGATCCAGCAAATCTGACATTTGAAGAAGGTTTAGAAGCCTTAGAAGAAATCTCTTTAAAAGACTTGCTACCAGAATTAAAATCTAAAACGTTAGAAACAATTGAACAACGATTAACTAAAATAAAAAGAAACGAATGTGAAAAGTTGGTAAGTAAGATATCAAAAGAAATGGACAAGATAAAAATAAATAATACCAGAATTCATTACTATGATGTAAGAAGTGGAGTTAGATCAAATCATAATGATGAAGAAAGCATAATCATAAATAAAGCTTTAAATAGTTTTGCAGAATCTAGAGGACGATATGAATTTCCCATTCTAATATGTGACGCCTCAGTTAAAGCAAATGGAACAAGTGGATTTGTCTTGACACCGGATCATATTTTTTATAATAGTTTATTTGAATCGGGTGTTATTGATATTATGAAGATTGATAATATTATTGCTGAAAAAGGGATGATAAATTTTGGTTTATATGCATATATGAATCAAAATAGAAAAGTAAAACTATCAAATTCTCTTCAACTATCTGATTTAAAACAATTTGCAACTGTATTAAATGAGTTTATTACTTATTTAAAAGAGAAACCAGAATCTAGGGATATATCCTATATAGCAAAAGAGAAACATACCGTAAAATGTTGTTATAGGTGTGGATTTGTATATAAAGGAGATAATCTTTGTCCGAAATGTGGCTCTAAAATGAATGAATAAATACATATATAAAAATGGATTTAATTATTTGGCATGAAAGTTCTAACTTTCATGCCATTTTTCACTAATTGCCATTTTTCACTAATTGCCATTTTTCACTAGATGCGATTTTTCACTAGGTGTAATATTTCTACATATATGGTAACATTTAGTACAACATGATTTCCGATAATATGTTATTATAAAGGTAATGCTCAGTATAATGAATTTGAGTGAAGGTTAATTACATTTATTCAATTTTAATGCAAATGATGTTTAAAAAACTGATAATAAGACTAAAAAGGTATTGCATTCTACAAAAGATAGAGTTTACACATTAGGAGGCCCAAAAGATGAATAGAAGATTATGGACATTCTTTTTAGTATTGATTAGTCTTTCGTATATATTTGCTATTATAACAAACAATAATACGATTGGTGATATGGTATCACCGATTTTAGTATTTGTTATTTCAGGTTACATTTTTTATGGATATGTTATACAACAGAAAAATAAGAATATGGTTTGCTTTGGCTGGTTATTAACGTTATCAATATTTAGTTGGTTTGTAAGTGATCTTTGGTGGGGAATTCAAACGTTGATTTTACATAGTAATCCTCAAGATGATTTAATAACTGCATATGGGTATTTTGTGACGAATCTTTTATTATTTCTAGCTGTATTTTTTACGGGTTATCAAGACTTAAAAAAAATGAACAAAATACAAGCCATGTTGGATACTTTAATTGTATCAATATGTATGGCTGTACTCCTATGGCTATTTGTATTTGAACAATCAAATACAAAAGTTTTACTCCTTTTATCAGATCCGATATCAATGGCTTCTTTGGTTATTGATATTATCATTTATGCATGGATTAATGTTTGGATATTTTCTACAAGATTAAAAAAACCACCTTTACATCATCTGTTATTAGTTGCAGGCGGATTGATGTATGTGATTACAGATTTTATTTATTTTTATATATACTTTTACTCTAATTATGAACCTAATTCATGGATAGATGGAGCTTATATGATTTCATTTGCCGTCATGGCAATTTCAGCATATGTTAAAGGAAAACTTAATATAGATTCGATACCGAAAGAAGCTGTAAAAAATATTTTTTATAAGTTTGAAGTAGAAATCTTTATATTATTTATTCCTATCGTTGTTTTAATTTTTAAAAGAAGCCAACTCCAGTATTTTATTTTATTGGTTGTAGCATTGCTTATTTACTACGTTCTTATTAACTTTACACAAAAAAGCATTTTTCAAGAAAAATTACTAGAGTTAGAAAAAGAGAATGTGTTAGGACTTGAGAGAAAGGTAGAGGAGCGAACAGAGGAAATCATTAAGATACTTAATACAGATTTTGTATCTGGGTTATATAGCCGAAGATTTTTTGAGACATTATTATCTGAGACATTAAATAAAATAGAAATAGATCAAAAAATTGCATTACTCTATATAGATTTAAACAAATCAAAAGCTATTAAATATATTTATGGGAAAGAAACATCCGATAATCTTGTAAAAAAGGTGGCTGAAGCAATTAGTTTTATAGCAACTGAAAACTTTGGAATTATTGCTTCGTATGGTGATGATGCTTTTGTAATCATGTTAATTGATCAGGATGCTGATCTTGTGGCTAGAAAGACAGCTGAACAGATTATAGAACAATGTAGTGAATCCTTTTACATAAACAATTATCCAATCAGGGTGAGTTTAAATATTGGAATTTCTTGTTTTCCTACTGATACAACAAATGCAAACGACTTAATTAAAAACGCTGATATCGCAATGATGCAAGCGAAGGCAAAGGGATATAATAGAATCCAGTTGTATAATGATAAGATAGGAAAATTTACATACAATCGACATAGAATTGAATTAAAATTAAAGAAAGTCATATTTGATAATGAATTTCTCCTATATTATCAACCGCAGGTTTATTGTATGAATGGAACAGTATGTGGATTTGAAACATTGATTAGGTGGTTTGATGAAGAAAAGAATTTTATTTCACCTTCCGATTTTATTCCAGTTGCAGAAGAAATAGGTTTAATTATACCACTTGGATACTGGATTATAGAAAATGCTGCTAAGCAACTAGCAACCTGGAAGAAAGAAACAGGAAATGATTATCGAATAGCAGTTAATGTATCATCAAAGCAATTGATGGAAACAGATTTTGTACAAAGGTTACATAATACACTAAAACGGTATGATATCTTACCTGAAACATTTGAAATTGAAATAACAGAGAGCCAAGAAATCGAACACAGTATAGAAATATTAGAAACATTAAAAGAAATAAATAAACTAGGAGTATTGATCGCAATTGATGACTTTGGAACAGGATACTCCTCATTAAACTATTTAAAAAATATCCCAGTTGATCGAATAAAAATTGCAAAGGAATTAATTGATAAAATAGAAGATGATGTTTACTCAAGTTCTATCATACAGATGGCAATTAATATTGCAAAAGTGAAAGGAATCAAAGTTATAGCAGAAGGTGTTGAAACAAAAGAGCAGTGGGAGTGCCTAAAAAGTTTAGGTTGCGATGAAATTCAAGGATATTATTTTGCAAAACCAATGCCAGCGAAGGAGATAGTAAAACATTGGATTGGTTAGACGAAAAGTGTAAGGTGAATTGAGAATTACACATACATAAAGTATATAAAGACCGCTTATTTTTAAATGTTTTTGAAAGAAATATCTGAAAATGAGGGGTCTTTTACTAAGTATAAAATTAAAATATACGGGATAATAGTTTCTAGCATGGAAGAGAATTAAGAAAAACATTAGAAAATATAGATTTTTAAATCTAAACCAAGTATAATAGAGAACTTATAGATCTAATTACCCATTTTTTATGATATATCCAAAACATTATGAAATGGTTTATAGCTTTATTATTTGAAACTTACTAGAATGAAAGACAGCGGACAGAAGGGAAAGTCATAATGATATTATCAAAACAAGAAAAACAACGATTATTAAAAATAGAAGAAAACTATGAAAATAGTTTGTTAATAATAGAGAATTTAAATGACAATTACAATAAAAGCAGAATGATAGTAGAAAGACGAGAACAGGAAATAAAGCAACTTCAGCAAAAAATAGTATTTTATCAAGATGAAATAGCCAAATATAATGAAATTACTACCGAAGTAGAAGATTATGTTAAGAAAAAAGAAGAACAGATTTTGAAATTGAACAATTATATGGAAGATTATGAATCTAAACTAAAAGCTTTTCTTGTAGAAAAAGAAAGTTTATCAAACATAGTAAAAGAGCAGAAGAGATCATATGTTGAATTAGAAGAAAGATTAAAAATCAGTGAAGATGACAGATTAACAGAAAAAGAAAAATTAGTGGTTAGCGAAAATAAAATAAGCGAGTTTGTAAAATTATTGGAAGATT
This sequence comes from Anaerocolumna sp., assembly GCA_029239975.1. Taxonomy (GTDB): domain Bacteria; phylum Bacillota; class Clostridia; order Lachnospirales; family Lachnospiraceae; genus Anaerocolumna. The sequence continues at coordinate 53,617 of JARBTX010000013.1, read as the reverse complement.
CAGAAATTATTTTTACAGAAAAGGAAAATGAAATATCTCAACTGAAAAAGAATGCTAACAGCTTAGAGTTAAAACTTGAAGAAAAGAATTTAATTATAGTTAACAAGAATGATCTTATCCAAGGGTTGGAGAAAGAAGTAAAAGTACAAAAAGAAGATTTAGAGAGAAATTCAATCGATCGAAAGAAATTTGAGCAAGAGTCAGAAGAAGCAAAACAAAGTTTCGAGAAGGTGTCTTTGTTATTAAATAGCAAAATGTCTGAACTTGATCATGAGAAAAAAGAACTTCTGTCAGTCAAAGAGCAACTTAAAGATAAAGAGTTTGAATACAAAAAATTATCTGAGTATATAAAAAATCTTGAACTTGAAAAAAGTAATAGCATTAATGACAATAATAAATTAAAAAATGAAATAATGCATAACGAAAATGATATTAAATCACTCACAAATTTAAATGCACAATTAAAGGAAAAAGAAAAGTCTTTATTGGAAGAAATGAGTTTACTTTCTCAAAAAAATTCATCATTAGAAATGGATAAAGAAGAATTGAATACTTATGTTTTGGAACTTGAAAATAGGATAAACAATTCTAAAAATGAGACTGAAAAACTCTTAGAGCAAAATGAAAGTATCAGCAAAAAAGCAGTAAATCTATCATCTAGAATTAGTGAACTAGAAAAACTTAATTCGTCATCTGAGAGCGAATTAAAAGAAGTTTCACAGCTTCTACAGATGACAACGAATGACCATCAAAAGTTATTAAAAGAAAAGGAAGAAATCCAAAAGCAATCGAAACTTGAGATAGATTTTTTGAAGAATCAATTCCAAAAAGATATATCAGAACAGCAAGCTACATATGAAAATGAAAATTCTCGAATACAAGAAAATTCAAACAAGTTACAATTACAAACTGAGCAAAAGTTAAATGATTACAAATTACAAATTAATGATAAGGAAAATCTCCTAGAGCAAAGGAAACAACATATTTATCAATTAGAGCAAAAGTTATATAAGATTCATCAAGATGAATTACAACAAGCTAAAGAAATGAACAAAAAGCAGGAACAATTTGAACAATTATCTAAGGAAAATAAAGTTTTATTAGAACAAGTTAAAATATCTCATAATGATACAAGTCAACTTCAACAAAAAATAAACGATGTAATATCAGAGAAAGAATCTTTACTAATTAAAGCGAAACAGAAAGATGAAGTTATCAATGCTAACAAGCTTGAATTAGATAAACAAAGAGATTCTGCAATTGCACAATATAAAGCGATATCGAAGCAAAATAAACAGCTTGATGAACAGACAAAAGTCATTCAGCAATTGATTGAAAAAAATGAAGAACTTAAGCAAAACAATAATTCTTTAGTGACTCAATTTATGGAGTTAAAAGAGAAGGAAGAAAAAGATAAGGAAGCAATTCATTTAGCAGAAGTAAAATTTAAAGAAAGTCTGAATGAAAAATTAAATGAAAAACTGGAAGAGAGAATAGAAGAGAGAGTAGAAGAAATATTAGTTGAAAAGAATAGGTATATTGATGAACTGGAAACTCAAATCCTGCAATTAATGATTGACATTGAAGATATAACCAAAGATAATTGATATCAATAAATAGTTACACATTTTAGGATAAATATATTGTATGTATAAAACTGTATTATTAAAATTTTGACGTGAAAGTTTAATTTTCACGTCTTTTTGTATATAAATAAGAAAAATATGAAAAATTAAATTTACCTGTTGCATGTGACGTAACGTAATGTGATTTAATAGAACTAAGGAGGATAACAGATGCAAAAAGAAAATAGGTTTTCTATAGGAGAAATAGCAAGTTTAACAGGCGTTACTATACGCACTTTACAATATTACGATAATATTGGGCTAGTACCATTAGAAAAAGATCTGGTGCTGCTAACAAAGGTTCTTATGAATCATTAGGAATCATCTTAAGTACATTTATTTTATTAGCCTGGATTGTAATCACATCATTAATCGCTATTGTGAAATTTAAAAAACAGGATATATAAATTATGTTACAATTAATAATAAAAAGGTATAAATTTCAACTTTATTTTCGAGGCTTATGTATTATTTGACTTCCACTTAAAAATAGGTTACACTTAATTATGTAAATTACCATAATTTACATAATATTATAAAAATTTTACGAAAGAGGAGTGTAAGTATGATAAGCAGAATGAAAAGTTTCACACGTTTAGCAGTTTTAATGGTTCTATGTTGTGTATTAGTGGCAGGAAACCTAGTAATACCAGGTAAAGTAGCTATTGCAGCAACAAAAAAAGCAACAATTAGTACAACTGAAATGACAATACCTATTGGAAAAATAAGCAATAAGGCATCTTGGAACGATAATTCATGGTATTTGAAAAATGGTGAGAAGTTAACCGTTAAAAATTCCATAAAGGGTGCAACGTATCAATTTACATCAAGTAACACCAAAGTAGTTAAAATTGATAAAACTGGTGGTTATTTAACTGGTATTAAGTCCGGAAGTGCAACAATTACATGTGTTCAGACATACAAGAATAAAAAAACCACTGTAGGTAAATGTAAAGTAACAGTAAAAAATGCAACTTTAACAACAAGTGAATATGAAAATGAATTTGCTGTTGGTAAGGGAGAATTCAACTTAGATAGCTATTATAGCTCATCAGAGCCTTTATACCAAATAAAATATAGAAATCCAGATGCAAGTTATTCATTAACTTCTGATAGTAAAGATTTTACGATTAAAGAAGTAAAGTATGACGCATCAAAAGTTAAGGATATTACAGATAGCGAAGAATATCAAACAGTACTTAAAGATTTCGTAGCAGATCGTTATTTATATGGATACCAATTTAATGCTGAAAAAGCTGGTGTTTACACAATTACAATAAAAGAGACTTATAACAAGAAAACAAAAACTCTTGGAAGCTTTAAAGTAGAAATTAAAGATACTACTATAAGAGAACCAAAAGTGGAATTACTTGAAGGTAATTCATTAAATGTATTTGACTTAGTTAGTTATACCAAAGAAAATACGGTATATTATTTTGCTATTAAAGATTATGATGAAACCAACGATGATAATAATGTTGTATATTTAGAGAGAAGAGATAATGAACTATATCTATTTGGAAATAAAACAGGTACTGCAGAAGTTATAGTTACCGAAGGCTCAGAGCAAGGACCGGTTATTGGAACTGTAACTATTACTGTAATACAAGCTCCTTGTGAGAGTATTTATGTTGATTCAAATGAGTATACAACCTATGTAGGTGATGAATATTTTTATATTTATTATGAATTAGAACCTTGGGATACTACTGATAAAGTTACCATTGAGTCTGATAAACCAGATGTTTTAAAGGTTGAATATAATCAAGAAGAAGGCTATTGGGTGTATACACCTTTAAAAGCTGGCAAAGTAACTATTACTATAAAATGTGGGGAACAAACTGTTAAGTGCAGTGTAATAGTTGAGGAGTAATAATATTAATTTAAATTTTTAATACAATTAGATATTTTAAGTATAGAGAAGCTATCTTAAGCATTAAGTTTAAGATAGCTTTTTTGTTTTGCAATGATGAATACGAATCAATGCTTTCATAGTCACATAATTATGTTTTAAAGTATATAATTAAGATATTGGATATTAATAATGAAATTAATTACATAAATTCAGAAAAATGTTATTTTAATATTAAATATTCAGAAAAAATGACGATATATATGGTACAAAGATAAATATTATTATAAACCTAATATTCCATTTCATATTATAAAAGGATTTATTTTTCAGCACAAGGAGGGAATGAATATGAGTATTAGAGAAAACAATGAAAACTTAGTGAATAAAATAAGATTACATAACAGCGAACACTCAAATGAGAAACCAGATAAAAAACTGCAAAAGATATATGAACGGTATCACAATGGGAAAACAATCATAATGGATGATTTAAAATACTTGTGTTTAAAAGACCCTGAAGGTTGTAATATACTTATAAAAAATATTATAGAACCAAACATAATCAATAGTAATAAAATTGAGAGTAATATGGACTCTAAGATAGGTGATGTGAACAATACAGGATTAAAAAGCACTGTTAAAAATCAAGAGGAATCAAAAAAACAACAATTTAATAATGATAGTGCGTTAATAGACGATACAGAATATAGAATAAAAAATAGTTTAGAAATTATGTCTTCCATTAAATTAGAGATAGAAAAAATGAATGAATTAGAAAAAATGGATATGTTAAATCATCTTTATAAAACGATAGAATTAATAAAACTTAGTCAAAATATGAAATATTGGGATGATAAATTTAATGACAAGATGATTATGTATACATATGGTGAGGAGAAGGAATTTAATATTCTAGCCTAGTTAATTTGAGTCGTTCGTATTTATAATAGGTAAAGTGGTGCAAAGGATAAAGCAATCAAACACTTTGCCTATTATTATTTCATAAATAATATATGATAAATAATTTTTAGAATAAGTTCTTTACAAAAAAATAAACCTGTTATAAGAAACAGGCTTATTTTGCGTAATTATATTTAAAAATGAAATTTACATTTTTATTTTTTTCTTCTGTGAAAGAGTTTCGGTTTGTTATGTTTTTCAACGATAGATTGGTAGAAATTTTCACAATTTTCATATTTCTCCAAAGCAATCCAGCTTTCTGGAACTTTGTTATTTGATTTTATAAAATCTAGGTATAAACTTGTATTGCCAATATACATAATGTTACCCTCCTTCATCATGCTTAACGTTAATGTAATATCTTGTAATATCTTTACTGTGATTTAATTATATGAAAAAATTGACTTTTTGTATATGATCTGCTAGTCTGAATATTGAGGGTGAAAATTGTACTCACAATACAAAACAAATGTTTGTTCGCTGACATGAGACATATGTAATTATAGAAAATACTAGGATAGGAGTTCGGTTGTATGGCGGTACGTTTTTGGGAATTGTATGAAGAGACCAAAGATCAGTTTCGACTTAAGATATCAGCTGGGAAAGCTGGCATGGATACAGTAGTTAGTTGGGTACATATGCTAGAGGATGAAACCATTGTATCTAGATTCCATGGTGAAGAATTAGCAATAACAACAGGGATGAAAGCAGTTCAACCAGGTTGGCTTTTAAAGTTAGTTCAAGAAATGTATCAGGATGACTGTGCAGGAATCATTATAAATACTGGAATGTACTTGAAAAGTATTCCAGAAGAGGTAGTGGATTGGTGTGATACACATAATTTTCCACTCCTTGAAATGCCGTGGGAAATATCCATTACAGAATTAATTCAGGCTTATTGCATGAGAATTATAGATCAAAAACAATTTGAAAAAAAGATTGGTAATGCCTTTCGAGAAGTGATTCAAGGACGTATTTCAGAAGAGAATATCAATCAAGTATTAGGAGAAAGATATGATATAGAAGGAGCTTTTCAGGTCTTTTGCATATGTGTTAAAAAAACAATGGAAGATGAATTACAATACAATCAATCAATAATTAAACTTGAGAATTTATTTGGATTATGGAAGGGTAATGACAAAATTAATGTATCCTACGGTCTTATTCGAATGGAAGATTTTCTTGTTCTAATCCTTAATAATAGTAAAGATAAACAAAATATGGAGTTACCAAAGTTGATTTTACAAAGTTTTTCTTATTTTTCAAGTGAAAAGCACTTCCATCTGGGAATTGGACCTAGCATAAAACATATAGAAAATCTTTCTTATAGTTTCAAAAGAGCAAGAACAGCTATGAAGATGTCAATGGGAACAGGAAAAGAGATAATCAATTTTGAGGAGATGGGATTTTATAAAATTCTTTTTTCTATTGAAGATACAGATGTCCTTACTAGTTATGCTAATGAAATTTTAGGAACTTTAGAAGCTTATGATAAAGCTCATGGTTCAAGTTATATTGATACACTACGTAGTTATATAAAAAATGATCGCAGCCTTATACGTGTTGCAGAGGATACATTTACTCACAGAAATACTGTTAATTACCGTATTCAAAATATAAAGAAAATTTTAGGTTGTGAATTAAACGATATGGACGATTTATTTCCTTATCAAGTTGCATTTTATATTAGAGATATGACAAAAAAGAGTAAAAAATCTTAGGACTAAAAAGTTTACAGTTAGAAAGTAATGTTATTAAAAATTCTTACATATAATTATAAAAACTCTAGGCATTGGGTTATATATGATTATTTACGTTGTACAAGATGGCGATACGATTAAATCAATTGCAGATAAATTTCAGGTATCAGAAACAAGTTTAATTCGGAGTAATGGAATTGTATATCCGAACAACTTGGTGGTAGGACAAACAATAGTAATTGCCTATCCAGAAGAGACCTATACTGTTAAGGATGGAGATACACTAGATGGTATTGCATCGGAATATGGTATACCTATCATGCAATTATATCGTAACAACCCATTCCTTTGGGATAGAGAATATATTTACCCAGGAGAAGCACTTATAATAAAATATGATACCAAAATGAGTATTACAACAAATGCCTATGCATTTCCCTTTATTGACTTTGATGTTCTGAAAAAATCATTACCTTATTTAACATATCTATCAATTTTAAACTATAAAACATTAAGAAGAGGTGAAATTGAATCTTTTTATGATGATACTGAATTGGTTGCGATAACAAAGGAATATGGAGTATTGCCTTTAATGCTTGTAACTAGTGTAACATTTCGAGGTGAACGTAGTCCTGAAATGATTTATGAGATATTATTAAACCCTAGTTATCAAGAAACACATGCGCAGAGTATGTTAAAGGTGCTAAAAGAACAGGGTTACTACGGAGTAAATATAACAATTACATATCTAAATGAAACCAATCACGAACTTTATATAAATTATTTTAAACGCGTTGCTTCCATTCTTAATAAAGAAGGTTATCCAGTTTTTGTAACTATAGATCCAAACTTTAACAGGGAAGATAACCAGGTAACCTTTGAAAAAGTAGATTTTTCAAGTTATACTAATATAATTAATCAAGCTTATTTAATGAGATTTTTCTGGGGTACGTCGTATGGACCACCAATGCCAGTTAGTTCTATTAACAATATTAAGCTTTATTTAGATTTTATGTTACAAACATTTGAATCAAGTAAAACTAATATTGGATTCCCATTATTGGGCTATGATTGGGAACTTCCGTATGTTGAAGAAACTTCTGCAGCTAACTCTATTACTTTAGATACTGCGAATGCTTTGGCTCGTATGATGAATTCTACAATTTATTTTGATGAAGTGTCAAAAACTCCATATTTTCAATATACCGTTAATGAAAATGGAACTTTAGTTAATCATATGGTGTGGTTTGTTGATGCAAGAGCTATTAATGAAATTGTTAATATGGTTTTAGAGAATAAGTTAAGTGGTACTGGGTTGTGGAATATAATGGTGTATTATCCATGGTTTTGGCTTATTATTAATTCTAATTTTAACATTATCAAATTATTACCTGAGTTTTAGAGTATAATTTCAAATTTGTGTGTGAGATAACCAAAAAATAAATTTCTTATTCAACTTTGACAGGCGAATAAGAAATTTATTTTTTTGGATAAAGTTCATAATGTAATAAAGTTCATAATGCAATGAAGTGTATAATGAAATGAAGTGTATAATGCAGTGCAGTGTTTTATTCAATGAAGTGCATAATTTAATTATGCAATAAAGCACTTAATGCAATAATGTGTGTAATATAGCAAGTTGTGTCATGTAAAAAATAGTATAGTGCAAATTGCATGTGTAATATGGAAAATATAAGTGAATTCAATTTTGAATATTGGTATTATTCGGTATATAATGAATATGCCTGTCCTATGATGCAGACTTAAAACCTTTACATAAATTTATTTAATAAAAAGGCGTGACATATCTATTTCTCAATCGTTTATTAAGTAAAAGGAGATAAAGCATATGAATAAGAATTCATTAGAAAAATTATATAAACAATATTCAAATGAAGTATACCTATATGCTTTTTCACTTTGCAAAAATCATCATGACGCACAGGAATTAGTAAGCGATACTTTCTTTAAAGTATTGATTTCCTTAGATAAAGATGATGGTGATTTTAAATATTGGTTATTACGAGTGTGTAAAAATTCTTGGCTTGATGGAATGAAAAAGAAAAAGTATCTTCTAGATAAACCAATAGAAACAATTCCAGTTAGTTATGAAATGGATGTATTGGATTCAATATTAAAGGAAGAGGAAAAGCGTTGCATTTTCGATGCAATACAACAACTTCCACAAACATACAAGGAAATAATAATTCTATATTATTATTGTAATATGCCTTTGAAAGACATTGCAGATATTATGAACATTTCAGCTGGCGCAAGTAGAATGTTAATAAGTAGAGCTAGAAGATATTTAAAAGAACGATTAAATAAGGAGGATTTCATATGACCTTTCGTGAGCTTTTAGAAGGATATAAAGCGGGTACCTTAACAGATGATGAAAGATACTTAGTAGAACAAGAACTTGAAAAAAGTGAAGCCATTAATGATTATTTAGCCGAAGAAATAGAAAAATCAATTGGATATGAAACTGAATTAGATTGTGTGGCTGCAAATGATAATGTTAAATTAGAAAAATCCATACGAAGAACTGTCAACAGAAGACTTGCAACTATAGTTGCAATATCCGTTGCTTTTGTATTTGTAATTAATTTTTTTATACAAAATATTGTCTCTCCAATCGTTGCAAGCAAATATTATGATCCAACCAAAAAAACGGGATTAAAATATTCTGAAGACTTATTATTTGATTTAAGAGCTATAACAGAAGTTTCAATGCCAGGGTATGAGATGACTATTTTTTCAAATGCAGAGAATTTAGGATTCGGTAAATATAATTTAACCTTTACTAGAAAAAATATATTTACAAAAGAGAAGGTAACTGTTAATACCCAAATAAATAAAAATATGCGTGTTGGAAGTTATGAAGATTTTTTTATTCGTGATTATTTTGTATTTAGGGAATTTTGGGATGTAAAAGAAGGAAGTGATGAATATAAAACTGCTTTGGATTGGCAAAAATCATTTTCTAATACTGAAATTGAACATGTTAGAGAATTGCCAAGTACAACTTATATCTCTGCTTGGGTCCGCTTTCCTAATGATTTATCAATGAAAGAATTATATAAAGTGATAGAGACCTACAAAAATATAAATTTTAATTGGGTTGCAATTCGTACTGCGAAAGAGCAAGGGCAACAGTTAATGGGATTTTTAACAGATCCTAGTGGTAGTATGGTAACATCAGAAACAGTAGACGAAGAAAAATATCCAGGCTTTCAAATGTTTAACATATTTCATTTAACTGGTGAATATGATTATAATTCTTTTATAGGTCAGATGGCAAATATGTATGAAACACATTTTACTAGTCTTATAAAATATCTAGTGGACCATAAAAGAGCAGTTTCTGCACTGGTAGGGAATTCAAAGAATTATGATTACAAGAGTGTTTTAGACTATATTAATCAAAATGGAATTAGCACCTATGGCGCATTAATTTATGGAGAAGCAGATGATATGTTAGAATTATATGATTCTGGAACGATTATGACCTTTGATATAGATAATGTGCTTGCATCAAAATATATTCAATAAAAGTAATGATTCCTTACTCCGCACATGAATTAGGATGTGGAGTAAGGTTTTTTAGTTTAAGGTAATATCTCTAAGAGTTTACAATATTGGTTAATAAGGTATCAGGAAAGTTGTATAGTATTATTATATACATTCTCAGTACATTCCTAGTTTAATTTACTACATGGACTAATTTTTTGATATTTGCTAGAATAAAGATATGAAAAAATATAATATGAATAGTGTTTAAACAATTTTATATTACAGAAATTAACTAGGTAATTACGAAACATCAAATTATTGATTTTATCTAGATAAATCTGAAATAATGCATCGTATCGTAATTGATTCATAAGTCTAAACGTATAGGGGGAATTTATCATGATAAAGATAAGCGAAGATAATGCTTATTATCAACTTACTGATCCAACTGTGATGCCAAAAGCTTCTGGTTTTTTATGGAATGATAAAATGATGATTCAAGTGAATTGTCGTGGATATGTTGTAGCACAATTTATGCAGCCTGAACCAGCTAAATATTCTCATGCACCAAATCTGGAGGCAAAAACATTCATGCAACCAGAACAACCTTACTATGCTCATCACCCAGGTAGATTTATTTATGTAAAAGATGAAGTGAATGGTAAACTATTTTCAGCACCTTACGAACCAGTTCGTCGTAAAGCAGATAATTACACCTTCTTAGTGGGTAAACATGATATAAAATGGGAAGTTGAATGCAATGGCATTTTAGTAGAAATGAGTTTAAGCTTACCAAAAGAAGATGCCCTTGAACTTTGGAAAGTTAAGGTAGTGAATTTAACTGGGGAACAGAAAAAATTAAGTATTTATCCATATTATTCAGTTGGTTATATGTCCTGGATGAATCAATCTGGTGAATACAAGAAAGAATTACAAGCAATCGTATGCTCAAGCATAACTCCTTATCAGAAGTATAAGGATTATTTTACAATAAAAGATTTTAAGGATAAGACGTTTCTTTTAGCTGAGAAAGAACCAACTGCGTTCGAAGTAAATCAAGAATGTTTTGAAGGCGAAGGTGGTATTACAAATCCAACTGAAATTCAAAATGATATGTTAGCAAACGGGGATGCTCGTTATGAAATGCCAGTTTGTGTTATGCAATATAGGATGGATTTACAAGCAGGTGAAGCACAAACGTTCCGGTTTATCTTTGGACCAGCGAAAGATGATGAAGAAATTGCTGATATTAGAAAGAAATATTTCATCGACCAAAACCAAAATGGTAAGGATGGATTTTTGTTAGCAGAGATTCAATATGCAAACTATATTTCAGAAGGTACCGGATGTATTGAAATTAACACGCCTGATAAAGACTTAGACAATTTTGTAAATCACTGGTTACCACGTCAAATGTATTATCATGGAATAACCAACCGTTTGACTACAGATCCACAGACTCGTAATTATCTACAAGATAATATGGGAATGAGTTATATTAACCCAAAGATTACTAGAGATGCATTTCTTTTAGCACTTGCTCAGCAACATGAAAATGGATCTATGCCAGATGGTATTATTTTGCACAAAGATGCTGAATTAAAATACATCAATCAAGTTCCACATTCTGATCATTGTGTTTGGTTACCAATATGTTTGAGTGCTTACTTAGATGAAACCAATGATTATTCAATTCTAGATGAAAAAGTACCTTACGCCGAAGGAACTGAAACTACAACTGTTTTAGAGCATATTAGTAGGGGAATGTCTTGGTTAATTAAGGATAGAGACGAACGTGGTCTTAATTATATAAGACAAGGTGATTGGTGTGACCCAATGAATATGGTTGGATACAAAGGCAAAGGGGTTTCAGGTTGGTTAACAACAGCGACAGCATATGCACTAATGACTTGGGCTGATATATGTGAAAAAACAGGACAGTTAAGTGACGCTGATTCCTTTAAGCAGGAAGCCACTAAGATGAATGAAATTATAAATGAATATCTTTGGGATGGTGAATGGTATGCCAGGGGTATCACCGATGATAATGTTTTATTTGGAGTAAGTAAAGATAAAGAAGGCAGAATCTTTATAAACTCTCAAGGATGGGCCTTACTAAGTGGAGCAGCAGATACAGATAAAAGAAAAAAACTTATGAAAGCCGTGGAGGAACAATTAGAAACACCTTATGGTGTTGAAAAGTTAGCACCAGCTTATACCTCCATGAGAGAGGATGTTGGTAGAGTGACGCAAAAACATCCTGGCTCTGCTGAAAATGGTGCAGTTTATAACCATGCTGCTGCATTTTATATCTATGCTCTTTATCAAGTTGGAGAGAAAGAAAATGCATACCGCCTTCTTCGAAAAATGCTACCAGGACCAGACATGGATGATATCATAAGGAGAGGACAATTACCGGTTTATATTCCAAATTATTACCGTGGTGCATATAGGCAAATTCCAAGAACAGCAGGTCGATCTAGTCATTTATTCAATACAGGAACCGTATCTTGGTATTATAGATGTTTAGTAGACGGTTTATTTGGACTAAAAGGTACAAAAGAAGGACTTAGCGTGAATCCAAAACTTCCAGAAGGTTGGGATACTGCTACAGTGAAACGAATTTTTCGTGGAGCAGAATTTCATATTGAAATTATAAGAAAAACTGATATTAAAGAAACCGAAGTATATGTTGATGGTGTACGTCTATCAGGTAATGTAATTACAGATATTAAGGAAGGCAATGTTTATAAAGTATTAGTATACGCATAGTTCTTGTGTTAAAGTTATTTATATGTATTGAATAAAAGCGGCTTGTTTTATCCGAGATTAAGGATATAAGGCCGCTTTTAATGTGTAATTTATAATTAATTTTAAGAAGTTAAGTATAAACATAAATCAAAACTTAATTTATAAAACCTAAATCATAAAAACTTATTTATAAAATTAATTTATCTATAAAAATCTATTTAAATAAAATGATATAACACAGTGTTTTTCTTTGTACAAAACGCAAATAATTTGCAAATTTTATCTTGACACGGGTTATATTATAACTTACTATATGAAAATGGAAACAATTCAAAAACGAGGAACTAAATGGGAAAAGAGTATACAACCTTAAAGCGAAATGCTGTTTATGAGTATTTAAAAATTAATTATGAAAATGCTGTATCTGTTCTGGATATTATGGATTATCTAAAAGAACAGGATATTTCTATGAATATTACGTCTGTATACAGGTACCTAGACAAATTGTATGATCAAAGAAAGATACTAAAATTTGTTGCAGATAAAGGGAATATGACTCTTTATCAATATAGTGGTACAGAAAGTGAATGTAATAATCACTTGCATATGCAATGTGTAAAGTGTGGTAAAGTAACACATTTAGATTGTGAATTTATGAATAACATGTATACTCATTTGGAAAAGGAACATGGATACAGATTAATGTGTAGTAACTCGGTTCTTTATGGAGTATGTAATAATTGTGAGAAATAATAAATGACAGGAGGTGTGCAAATGAAGCTTAAGAAAAAAGCAGTAGCAATATTCATGTGCTTAATTATTATCGGAACATTGATATTTTCCTATACTTTAGTTACTAAGTTTGCACACCATAACTGTATCGGTGATGAATGTCCAATCTGTATACAGATTGATATGGCACTGCATACAATATCTAACTTGAAATTAATGATTTCTATAGTGCCTTACCTTTTGGCACTTCTTTGCGTGTTCACGCTTCGTTGTACGAATTATGTTATAAATAATCGTACAAATAAAACCCTGATTACCTTAAAGGTGGAATTATTGGATTAACTTTTAAAATGTAAAGAAAAACGGCATCGACCTAAGTCGGTGTTATTTGTGTACTTATTTTTACATTTTGGAGGTTAAGAAAGAATGAAAAAAAGAATATGGAATTTAATTATAATACTTGTATTATGTACAGGTTTATTAGCTGGTTGCAGTAACAATGAAACTATCAATAAGGATAAAAAGTTTAGCGTAGTAACTACAATATTTCCAGAGTACGATTGGGTTAGAGAATTGTTAGGTGGTAATGCAGGTAATTATGATTTGACTCTATTGTTAGATAAAGGTGTGGATCTACACAGTTATCAACCCACCACAGCTGATATAGCGAAAATCGCTGGTTGTGATATGTTCATCTATGTAGGTGGTGAATCTGATGAATGGGTAAATGATGCATTAGCAGAGGCCACAAATAAGGAAATGATTGTAATCAACCTTTTGGATGTGTTAGGAGATGCCATTAAGGAAGAAGAAGTAGTAGAAGGAATGGAAAGCGAAGAAGAAATTGCTGAAGAAAGTGAAAGTAGTAATAATACGAGTATAGAAGAGAATGGTTCTATGGAAGAAGTAAATGATGATCTGGCTGAAGAAAGTAACTCAATAGAAGAGATTGAATACGATGAGCATGTTTGGTTGTCTTTAAAAAATGCTATTATTATCTGCAATAAAATCGCTGAATCACTAAGCTCAATTGATAGTCAAAATGCTAATTCATATCAATCAAATTGTGAGAAATATATTGAAAAACTTATAGCACTAGATAAAGAATACAAAAAAGCAGTTGATTCATCAACCGTTAAGACGATTTTATTTGGTGACAGATTCCCATTCCGTTATATGGTAGATGACTATGGACTAAATTATTCTGCAGCATTTGTCGGATGCAGTGCAGAGACGGAGGCGAGTTATGAAACCATTGTATTTTTAGCCAAAAAGATAGATGAACTTGGTCTTTCTACAGTCCTTACGATTGAAAATTCAGATCAGTCAATTGCCAAGACGATTATTGAAAATACGACGACCATGGATCAAACAGTTTTAGTTATGAATTCTCTTCAGTCTGTAACAAGTAATGATATTACAAATGGTGTTACGTATTATTCTATCATGAGTGATAATTTGAAAACATTAAAGCAGGCACTTCAATAAAGGATTGTCAAAACGAGCAATAGTTTTCGTTTACTAACTTTATGAATGACTTTTAAGAAAAGAGGAATTTATATGGCTTTAATCACTTGTAATGATGTATCACTTGGGTATGATGGGAGAATTGTTACAGAAAATATCAACTTTAATGTAAATACAGGAGATTACCTTTGCATTGTTGGAGAGAATGGAGCAGGGAAGAGTACACTTATGAAGGCGATTCTTCATTTGAAAGCACCAACGTTAGGAGAGATTAGAACTGGTGATGGTTTGAAGCCATATGAAATTGGATATCTACCACAACAGACTATGATACAAAAGGATTTTCCTGCTTCCGTAGAAGAAATTGTGTTATCTGGAGCATTAAGTAAATGTGGGTTGAGACCGTTTTATAATCGTAGTGAAAAGCAAATGGCAAAAGATAATATGCATAAGTTAGGTATCTTGGAGTTAAGAAAAAGTTGTTATAGAGAATTATCTGGAGGACAGCAACAAAGAGTATTACTTGCAAGGGCTCTTTGCGCAACAACGAAATTGTTATTACTAGATGAACCAGTAGCTGGTCTTGACCCTAAGGTTACTGGGGAGTTTTATGAATTGATTCACAAATTAAATCAAGAAGGTATTACTATTATTATGATATCTCATGATATTAAAGCAGCAGTTACTTATGCAAGTCACATTTTGCATTTAGGAAAAAGTCAACTGTTCTTTGGAAAAAAAGAAGAGTATATGGTAAGTACTTCAGGACTTTTGTTCCAAAACACTAGTAAGTTAGGGGGAGATGAATATGAATCAAGTACTTGATACACTTTACTTTTATTTTTCATTCCCATTTGTAAGATATTCCATGATAGTTGGAACATTGATTGCTCTTTGTTCTTCGCTTCTTGGTGTAACATTAGTATTAAAGAGATATTCCTATATTGGTGATGGACTATCCCATGTAGCATTTGGAGCGATGGCAGTTGCAACTATTTTAAAAGTTGCAAATGATACCGTACTTGTGATGCCAATTACAATTTTAACAGCAGTTCTCTTATTACAGACAGGACAAAATGCAAAGATTAAGGGAGATGCGGCAGTTGCCATGATTTCCGTTGGAGCATTGGCTATAGGTTATCTATTATTAAATGTATTTTCAACATCAGCGAATATATCTGGTGATGTATGCAGTACATTATTTGGTTCTACTTCAATCCTAACTTTAACAAAATTGGATGTAGTAATCTGCATTATCATGTCATTAGTCGTAATTTTAGTCTTTTGCTTGTTTTACCATAAGATATTTGCGGTAACATTTGATGAGAATTTTGCAAAGGCGACTGGAACAAAGGCAAGTTTATATAATCTATTAATTGCAGTTATCACTGCTATTATTATTGTACTTGCCATGAATTTAGTTGGTTCACTATTAATCTCAGCATTGATTATTTTTCCTGCACTATCAGCTATGAGAGTACTTAAGAACTTTAAAGCGGTTGTTATTTGCTCTGCTTTGATTTCTGTTACCTGTTCATTACTGGGTATAATAATCTCAATTTTACTTTCAACACCAGTAGGGTCAACAATTGTTGCAGCAAATATAGTTGTGTTTGCAATATTTTGCATAATAGGAGGTATTAAAAGATGAGAAAAAAATTAATGTTGATAATTCTAGTCATTATTGGGGTGGCTAACCTTACTGCTTGTGCAAATGAGCAACCAGGTAAGTTATCAAATCCGAATACAGTGGAGAATGTATTAAGACAACAAACATCAGAAAATGAGAGTGTAGATAGTGAGCAAATTATAGATGGAGATAATGATATCAAGAATTCTGAAATAACTTTGAATGGGAAAGATGAAGTAAAAGAAACAGTCAATGATGATCAGATTGAAGAATTGAATGATGATACAAAAAAAGATAATAAAACCATAAACGATGAATATATTGATTATGACCTTACTACCATGAGTAGTGATATGGTTTATTCTTTAGTATTTCAAATGATGGAAACACCAGAAGATTACATTGGTACGAAAGTTAAAATCAGTGGCTTGTATTATGCAAACTATTATGAACCTACCGGAAAGTATTATCATTGTGTTCTGATTCAAGATGCTTTAGCTTGTTGCGCGCAAGGAATGGAATTTGTTTGGGGTGATGGAAGTTACATATATCCAGATGATTATCCAGACGACGGAACTGAAGTTGAAGTAATTGGGGTGTTTGATACTTATACGGAAAACGATGATCCAACGATTTATCCTTATTTATCTAAAGCTGAAATAAAGATACTTGAAAATTGAAATCATACCAAAATATAGGCAATTGCGAAACACCAAAGATGTCATTATTGCTTATACAATATATACAATTTTATAGCTGAATCTTGCCCCTTACGGCAACTGAAGCTAGAAAATTCGTATATATTGTATAAGCAATTCAATAAACTATATAGTTTCGCAATTGCCTATATAAAATATAGATTAAAAGGAGATTACTAAGATGAGAATAAAAGTAGTATTAGAATGTACAGAGTGCCATGATAGAAATTATACTATGACAAAAAATAAGCAAAAACATCCAGAACGAATCGAGATCATGAAATATTGTAAAAGATTAAACAAATATACTCTTCATAAGGAAACAAAGTAAAGAAAATAACGCCATATTAACCAAATTTATAACTAGTGGATAATATGGCGTTTTTATTTATAAAAGTTAGTAATTATCTAGTATTTATTTCACTCATGTTTTCAACTTTTACCATTCCTTTGCATATTTTAAGAATTAAAACTAGTAATACCTTTATCAATAGCCTGCATGATTATTTCTGATAATTTAGAAGGGGATTCTGGCATACCATCTTTAAACCATATTTGAAGAATGCTAATACAACCAAATAATCCAAAAGCTGATAAATAATTACTTGTCCGTTCATCATATTCAGCATAAGGATAATAAACCATTACCTCATTCATAATCTTTCTTTGAATATCTAGGTCACAGTTTTCACTAAGTAATGCCTTAAACAAATCTGCGTTTTCTTTGGCATATTCTAATATCCTTGTCAACGTTTGATGGGATATTGGTTTTTTATCACTAAATTGTTGTTTTCCTAAATGTTTTTTTACGTTTTCTATAGCTTCATTACAGGTGTAATTCAACAGGTCATATTGATCTTGAAAATGTGCATAAAAAGTACTTCGGTTGATATCAGCTTTTTCACAAAGCTGCTTTACTGATATTTTTGATATATGATTTTCCTGCATGCACTCAATTAAAGTTTCCTGTAAAATGAGTATGGTTAATTTAACTCGTCTATCTATTTTTACTTTATCCATAACTTACCTCATATATTAAATTTTTATAAATATCCATCACTTTAAAAAAAGATGTTGGATATTTATCTAATTTCAAAACACTGTTGGTTGAAATTGTACACTATGTTTATTATAATGCATACAAAATCAGTTAGCAACAGCTTGTTGCATATTTGGAGGAGTTTATGGATAGAATTGCAAGTTTTATTACGAAACACAGAAAAATCATTTTGATTATTTTTAGTGTGTCAGCTATCATTTGTGCAATACTTCAATTATTTGTAACGAAAAATTACGATATGATTGATTATTTGCCAGAGGAAGCACAGTCAACAAAGGCACTTAATATCATGACTGAAGAGTTTACGCAGTCCATGCCCAATACAAGTGTTTTGATAAAGAATGTATCACTTATGGAGGCAGTAGAGTATAAAAAGCAACTTGCAGCCATTGATGGTGTTTCAAGTGTACTTTGGCTTGATGATATGGTCGATATTAAGCAGCCATTAGAAATGAGTGATCCAGATACAGTTGACGACTTTTATAAGAATGGGAATGCTTTGTTTTCTGTTACTATTGCAAAAGGTACAGAAAAAGAGACCTGTGCAGCAATTCGAAAGTTTATTGGTGAAGATAATTTATTAGCTGGTGAAGTTCCTGATTTGGCTACTATGCAGGAAAACACAGTGACAGAGGTTATGGGGGCAATGTTTATCCTTATTCCAGCTGTTTTATTGATACTTTTTCTTTCAACAACTTCTTGGTTTGAACCAGTGTTATTTATTGCCACCATTGGTATATCCATATTGTTGAACATGGGTACCAATGTATTTTTAGGTGAAATCTCATTCATGACAGGTTCCATTAGTCCAATTTTGCAATTGGCAGTTTCATTAGATTATGCTATATTTTTGCTTCACAGTTTTTCTGATAATCGAAAAAAATATGCTAGTGTGGATGAAGCAATGCATCATGCAATCAAAGCGTCCATCGTAACCGTAGCAGCAAGTGCCCTTACCACACTATTTGGATTTATTGCCCTTATGTTTATGAAGTTTGGAATAGGTGCAGACTTAGGTCTAAATTTAGCAAAAGGTATTATACTAAGTTTTATTACTACCATGATATTTTTACCAGCACTTACACTATCTGTTTATAAATATATTGATAAAACCAAACACAAACAGTTTATGCCTAGTTTTACCAATATAAATCGCGTTTTATCTAAGTTTGCTATACCAGTAGTTGCACTTGTTATTTTACTTATAATACCTGGATATTTAGGGCAAAGAGAAACAGGTTTTGAATACGGTAACGCAAGCTCCAGCAAAAGTAATCGAAGCGGTTTGGATCGATTAGAAATTGAGAAAGAATTTGGTAAATCAACAGTAATGGTCTTACTTGTACCACGCGGTGATGTAGCCAAGGAACAAAATTTAGCAAAGGATTTAAATGAAATACCACATATAACTAGTGTAATGTCTTATTCCAATACTGTAGGAACAGCAATCCCACCAGAATATCTAGGAGAAGATATAGCAGGACAGTTTTATTCAGATCATTATGCTAGAATCATTCTCTATACGGATACTGTAGAAGAAGGTGACATTGCATTTAATACCGTAGAAAAGGTCCAAAATACTGCAAAAACCTATTATGGTGATTCAGCGTATTCCTTAGGACAAAGCGCAAATTTATTCGACATGAAAAATATTGTAACAAAAGATAATACCATGGTAAATCTCATAGCAATTATCTCAATATTTTTAGTTCTTTTATTTTCATTTAAATCACTTACTTTGCCATTTATATTACTTATAACAATCGAAGCTGGGATTTGGTTTAATCTCTCCATGCCATATTTTGTGGGAACCACAATTAGTTTTATTGGATATCTGGTATTAAGTACAGTACAGCTTGGTGCGACAGTAGATTATGCGATTTTACTTACAGATCGTTATTTAACTCACCGTAAGGAAAATTCCAAACGAATTGCAATTCATCAAGCACTTGGAGAAACATTCAAAAGCATATTAGTATCAGCAGCAACATTATCCATTGCAGGCTTTACATTATATGTAACTTCTACCAATTCAAGTGCAGCAGATATTGGGATGTTACTTTGTAGAGGTACAATTTTTTCATTCATCATGGTAACCTGTTTCCTTCCAGCGATGCTTTTAACCTTTGATCAAGTAATTGCTAAAACCACATATAAATCAACCTTTGCAAAAGCGAAACATACCGATGAGCCTATTTTGGATATGAATAATAGTATGCATGTTCAAATAACAGAAATAAACAAGAAAAATAAAAGTAAGGATTAGTTAGAAGGAGAGATATAATATGAAATTTAAGAATATAATTTCAGCAGGATTGTTAACTACTTTATTAATAACTAGTATTCCCTTTGGTATATCAAAAGCTGAACAAAATAGTGAAAATAATACATTAGTTGAACTTACAAATCAGGATACTGCCAAGGTAAAAAATAAAAGTGAAGTAGTATATGGGACTCTTACAGCGGATGGAAATGTGAATGGTCTATATGTTGTTAATCATTTTGAAATTGAAAAAGGTGGGGTTGTTACAGACTATGGAGATTATAATTCAGTATTAAACCTAACTGATAGTAACCAAATCATTCAAAATGAAGATAGTAATTCGTTTAGTACCGAATCTGGTAACTTTTATTATCAAGGAAACATGGAATCAACCGAGTTACCTTGGGATTTTGTAATATCATATGAATTAGATGGTGTTAAGTTAACATCTAAGGAACTAGCTGGAAAATCTGGTAAGTTATCAATCACAATAAAAACAACTAAAAATAATCAAGTAAATACTGCTTTTTATGATAATTACATGTTACAGATTTCATTATCCTTAGATGCTGATAAGTGCAGTAATATTAGCGCACCAAACGCTACCATTGCGGATGCAGGTAATAATAAAATGTTAGTATTTACGGCTATGCCAGGTAAAAATGCAGATTATCAAGTCAAGGCAGATGTAGTGGACTTTACTATGAACGGTATTGAAATATCAGGTATGCCATTTTCCATGAGTGTGGATATACCAGATACGGATGGAATGCTTAGTGATTTAAATAAACTACCAGAAGCAATCAATGAGCTTAACAAGGGTGTTGGAGAATTAACAGATGGAACATCTAAATTAAATAAAGGAGCGAATGAATTGAAGAATGGTTCAGGAGAAATAAAAAATGGACTCTTAGGTCTTAAATATAATTCATCAAGTATAACAAGTGGGTCTACTAAGATTAAAGATGCTCTTACATTAATATCATCATCTTTAGAAAATGAATCAACTGGAACGGATCTTGGTGAATTGACACAGCTTCCAGTAGCCTTAAATGATTTATCAACGGGACTAAAAGGAATATCTAGTGGATTAAATGAACTAAAAAATGGTTATTCATCTGCATATACAGCACTTGATATGGTTATTCAAAATATACCTGATACAGCAATCACACAGGAGCAAATCAATAAGCAATTTCCTAATGCAACAAAAGAACAAAGCGAATTATTGAACCAACTTTATATGTCTTATGCAGTAGGGCAAACAGTAAAAGGAACTTATGGCCAAGTGAAGCAAGCCTTTGCATCTGTTGTTCCAACAATTGAGACCCTTTCAGTTAATATAGATAAGATATCAGGGGGATTGGATATTATATCAAGCAACCTTACAAAATCACTAGATGGAACTGATATTACAGCACAACTTTCACAATTAACCAAGGGGCTTACTGAATTAGCTACAAACTATGAATCCTTTGATAAAGGATTAAAAGAATATATGAATGGAGTAGGAAAACTATCAGATGGTTTTCAGGATTTTGATGCAGGATTTACGAAATTCCAAGGTGGAGTTAGTAGTCTAGATAGTGGAGTATCTGAGTTATTCACTGGTACAAACAAATTAAATGATGAAGTATCCAAAATACCAGATACTATGCAAGATGAGATGGATAAACTAATGGATGAATATAGTGGAACTGATTTTGTAAAAACCTCGTTTATTTCATCTAAAAATTCAAATACTGAACTTGTACAATTTGTGTTAAAGTGTGGAGGTATAAAGAAAAGTGAAGAAACATCTTTAACAAACACTTCAGCGGAAACCAAACAAAAGGAAACTATTTGGGATCGTTTTATAGCATTGTTTAAAAAGACTAAATAGATTGATCTACCCATGTCACGAAGAACTATTTAAAATAAAAATGTTAATTTGAAACGAAGAACTATTTAGAACAAAAAGTTAATTTACACAAAGAATTATTTAGAATAAGAAAAGTGAATATAGGAATAAATGAAGGGGTTGTTATAAAGTAGTAATTATGCTATTTTGTAACAACTCCTTTCTTTTATGTCCTGATGTATTTAATAGAGCATATATCTTATCTTTTATGGACACCACTAGATATGGAAAAAATTTATATAAAATAAAGTGTAACCTATTGTTTCGATATTACGAATAATAGATGTTAACAAAAGAACTCAAACGAGGTGCACTTCAATGATTTCTGATAAAAATCTATACAACTCATTTTTACAAGGGGATATTACTGCCTTTGAGGAACTTGTAATAAAATATCGCCATAACTTGGTTTATTTTATTATGCAATATTTAAAAAGCTATCACACTTCAGAAGATATTGCGCAGGAAGTTTTTGCTTATATTTATGTTAATCCTGAGACTTATAACGATTCTTATGAATTTAAAACTTATTTATTTTTACTTGGGAAAAGACGAGCAATTGATTATCTCCGAAAAGAGGGCAAACATCAACATATATCCCTAGACGAAACAGATATGACTTCTGCAAAATCACTGGATGATATGTTAAACCAAAAAGAAACTGCAGTTTATATAAGGAAAGCTATAGATGAATTAAAACCAGAATACCGAAGGGTATTAATTTTGATTTATTTTAATGAATTATCTCTAGCAGAGACCGCTTTGGTACTTGGTAAATCATTATCATCTGTTAAAGTATTAGTCCATCGATCGAAAAAGAAGCTTAAACAGATTTTAGAGAAAGGTGGTATCGCTTATGAAATCTGATCAGGAATTTTTAAAAGGAATATATGAAAAGGCAGAAGAACTCCGTCATAATACTGAAACGGATGAGAAAATACCTAGTGGGTCTCAAACAAATTGGATGATAACCATGAATAAAAGGCCTACTCACATTTATAAATATGGCTCTATTGCAGCAATGTTACTAATTGTGTTTATAGTTACTGTATTTGTCAATCTTCCTAAGACAGAAGAGAAACCTAATAATATTGAACCCTTTGGTTTAAATGGAAAAGATACCAGAAACATAGACTTTACAGATATTATGTATGATTCAGCCACAGATATTATAGAGATTGGATATAACCATATTGATAACCAATTAGAAATTATAGAAATTTATAAAGGTAATTCATCTACAGCTGATGTGTTAAATACAATCACCACACAAAATATTAATATACCAGAAGATCAGACTGTAATCGTTTTCTTTAGTACAGATACCAATGGCTTAGTTATTACAAATATTTTTAGAAGTGAATTAACTGAAAAAAACAGCTTTATAAATGAATATGGAGATAAAATTACTAGAGAAGAACTTGATGATTATAAGCAAAAATAAAAGGATTAACAAGTTTTAGTAATTTGCCAAGTAACATATTATGAATTAAAATTTGGAGGATAAAACAATGAAAAAATTAATCAATACAATTCTAATAATTTCCCTAACAATATTAAGTCTAACTGGTTGTAGTAAAACGAATGTGAAAGAGACCAGTGCCAGCCCAGCAGGAACTATGAGTGAAATAATTGATAACATTTATAAACAAAAAGACACAACACTAAGACTAATAACAACAGAATTAGATTTACAAGATAAGGATCAATTAATGTACTATACCGGATTAAATGATAGTTCAAAAATAAAAGAAGCTGCTGTTTCTGAAGCTATGATGACATCTCAGGCATATTCTATGGTTCTTGTTCGAGTAAATGAAATTACAGATGTTAACAATGTTGCAAAAGAAATGTTAAATGGTATTAATCAAAATAAGTGGATTTGTGTTGGTGCTGACGATTTAAAGGTTGCAACCTGTGGAGATACGATTATGTTAATTATGGTGGCGTCTTCTCTTTCTGAATATGTAACTTCTGACAATATGGTGGATGCTTTTAAGACTGTTTGTGGGGGTAGTATTGATCAAACCTTAACAAAGGAATAATGTTGATATGCTATTTTCTAGTATAACTTTTTTGTATTATTTTCTACCGTTTGTGTTGATTCTTTATTTTGTAGCACCTACAAGACTAAAAAATGCAATTTTACTTGTTTCAAGTATTATATTTTATGCTTGGGGTGAACCAATGTATTGCATTCTTATGATGGGTATTGTTGTTTTAGGGTATTTCGCTGCAATTAAAATAGAAGGTACAAGAGGAACCTATAAAGCTAGAATATGGATGCTTTCGTCTGTTGTGATAGACCTTTCTTGTTTGGCTTTTTTTAAATATTCGAATTTTTTTATAGAAAATATAAATCGAGTTACGCTTTTTTCAATCCCACTTTTAAAGATTACGCTACCACTAGGAATTAGCTTTTATACATTTCAAATATTAAGTTATGTTGTGGATGTTTATAGAGATGAAGTTCCTGCAAATAGAAGTTTAATCAATCTTATGACGTATGCAATGTTATTTCCACAATTAATTGCTGGACCTATTGTTCGTTATATAGATGTGGATAAGGAACTTACAAGTAGGAAACATGAGATTACTGTTATTTACTCAGGAATACGTAGATTTATATTGGGATTGGCAAAAAAGGTTTTAATCGCTAATACAATGGGAGAATTAATAAATCAATTTCAAGCTTCAAAAGATGTATCCATTCTATTTTACTGGATCTTTGGAATCGCATACACGTTACAAATATATTTTGATTTTTCCGGTTATAGTGATATGGCAATTGGTCTTGGTAGAATTTTTGGTTTTCAATTTATGGAGAACTTTAACTATCCTTATATATCGAAAAGCATCACGGAATTCTGGAGACGTTGGCATATCTCGTTAAGTACCTGGTTTCGGGATTATGTTTATATCCCATTGGGAGGGAATCGTGTTTCCATAAGAAGACAGGTTTTTAATATTTTAGTTGTCTGGTTACTTACAGGACTATGGCATGGAGCTGCTTGGAATTTCATCTTATGGGGTTTGTTTTATGGGGTTTTATTACTATTAGAAAAATTTATACTTAGAAATATAATAAATAAAATTCCATCCATCATAGCTCATGCTTATGTATTATTGGCTGTGATTATAGGTTTTGTCTTATTTCATGCAGAGTCTTTACAACAAGCTCTGAATGATTTAGGTAGTATGTTTGGATTTCATGGTCTTCCTTTCGGTTCATATGAAACCATGTACTATTTAAAAAGTTATGGAATTACATTATTCATTGGTATCATAGGATCTACACCTTATATGAATAAGATTTACGAAAGAATAATGAATTCGAAGTCTGGACAAAAAGTACTTGTAGTTCTAGAACCTATCATGTTAGCTATGATGTTCCTAGTTATAACCGGATATTTGGTTGATGGTTCTTTTAATCCTTTTCTTTATTTTCGGTTTTAGGAGGTTTTGTTATGTGGAATATAAAACAGAATTTGAAACAGTGGTTAGGAATTATTTTAATTGGTTCTATTATGCTGTTATTCTCAGTATATAACATGTTTCAATCTCCAAAAGATTATTCGAGCACAGAGCGTAGAAAACTGGCAAAACTTCCAGATTTGACAATAGGCAATTTCATTAGGGATGGTATTAGTGATGAATTTGAGAAGTATTCAATGGACCAGTTTCCATTGCGAGAAGGGTTTCGAAGATTAAAATCCTTAACACAATATTATCTGCTTGCACAAAAGGATAATCACGGGATATATCTAGAAGATGGCTATGTGGCAAAATTAACTTATCCATTAAATTTTGATTCGATAAACTATGCATTAGAGCGATTTTCATGGATCTATACAAATTATCTAGAGGGAAAGGATATAAACATATATTCAGCGGTTGTTCCTGACAAAAGCTACTTTTTAGCAGGGAAGAATGGATACCCAGTTATGAACTACGAAGAACTATTTCATACCGTGAAGGATGGGATGCCCTATGCCAGGTTTATAGATATAGCAGGCAAACTTACGATAAGTGACTATTATCGGACGGATACTCACTGGAGACAAGAAAAATTATTATCTGTTGCAGAATTAATTGCAAAAAATATAGGGTTTACAATAAAACCATCTACCAATTACCAAGAACTTTCTATTAATACTCCTTTTTTTGGTGTGTATTATGGTCAATTAGCGCTACCATTAAAAAGTGATGAAATTCATATCATGACAAATGAACTTTTGGAGCAATGCACCGTTTATAATTATGAGACCAATCAAACTACAAAGATATACGATATGGAAAAACTAAAAAGTGTTGATGCTTATGAGATATTTTTATCTGGTGCTGCACCTTTAATTCAAATTAATAATCCCAATGCTAACACAGATAAAGAACTAATACTGTTTCGAGATTCATACGGAAGTAGCCTAGCTCCACTTTTAGTGGAAGGTTATAAAACCATAACTTTAGTGGATATCAGATATATAAAAAGTGACTTACTAAGCGAATATATCACCTTTCAAAATCAAGATGTTCTCTTTTTATACAGCACTTTAGTTCTTAACAATAGTTATTCTTTAAAATAGTGTAACTTAGTTAGAATTTATTATAATTCTAAATTTTACTTGACAGTTTATTAAAATGGAGTTTAAAGTGAAATTAAGAAAATTACTAAGATATCACCTTACATGAAGTGATAGGTATTCACTTTTTATATTGTGCGAAATTTTAAGTAAAGGTGTTTAGTCAGAATGGAGATTAATATGGAATATAGAGAGTATGTAAAAGGAGCACATGCAGTATCAGTTATTGGGTTTGGAGCTTGGCAATTAGGCAATCATTACGATTGGAGTGGTATGTCAGAATCGGATGCGATAAGCCTTGTTCATAAAGCCCTTGATGAAGGAGTAAACTTCTTTGATACAGCACCTGGATATGGACTTGGTAATAGTGAAAAACTTCTTGGAAAAGCTTTAGCAAAAGTAAAAAGAGATACCATAGTAATAAACACTAAATTTGGTCATAAAGCAGATGGAAGTAGTGATTTTAGCCATGAAGCAATAAGAGAATCCATTGAAGGAAGTCTAAAGCGTATTAGAACAGATTATATAGATTCCGTGCTGTTGCATAACCCACCATCTGAATTATTAGTAGCAGAAGGAAACAAACATTATGAGGTATTGGAACAACTAAAGAGTGAAGGTAAAATTCTTGCATATGGTGCATCCCTTGACACCAAAGCTGACATGATAACTTTTATGAATCATACCAATGGTCAGGTAATTGAAGCATTTTTTAATATATTACATCAAGATGTTCGCTATGCATTTGATTTAGCAAAAGAAAAAAATGTTAAAATTATTGCAAAAATTCCACTTGATTCTGGATGGTTATCTGGTAAATATAATCAAAACTCAACTTTTGATGGTGTACGATCAAGATGGACAAAAGAAGACATTAAACTCAGATCTGAATTGGTTGATAAATTACGTGATTTACCAGTGAATGGACAGTCATTAGCTCAGTTTGCACTTATGTATTGCATTGCTTATGATGAAGTTTCAACTGTTATTCCAGGTATGTCTAGCATGAATCAATTGATGAGTAACATAGAAGCTTTACAATATGAAATTGATAAAAAGACAATAGATTGGTTAGAACATTTTTATGAAACAGAAGTCAAAGCAAAGAATTTAGTTTGGTAAGGTTAATTTGAACAAAGGAGAAAATGTATATGAATTTTTATTTCGCACCTATGGAAGGAGTAACGGGTTATATATATAGAAACGCCCATCATGCGTTCTTTAAAGATGTAGATCGCTACTACGCACCTTTTATAGTTGCTACACAAAATGATAGTTTTAAAACCAAAGAAATAAATGATATTCTACCTGAAAACAACGAAGGTATTACATTAATCCCGCAATTACTTACCAACAACGCAAATGATTTTATTCGAGCATCGGAAAAAATCAAACAATATGGTTATAATGAGATTAATCTGAATCTAGGGTGTCCTGCAGGAACAGTAGTATCTAAAAATAAAGGATCTGGATTTCTCGCAAAAAGAGAAGAACTTGATTTATTCTTAGATGAAATTTATACGAAATCAATTACAAAAATATCGATAAAAACTAGAATCGGAAAAGATCATCCAGATGAATTCTTCGAATTAATTGAAATATTTAATAAATATCCAATTGTCGAGCTAACCATACATCCTAGAATTCAAAAAGATATGTACAAAAATAAAGCAAATCGTGATATGTTTAAGGAAGCATTAAACTTAAGTAAAAATCCACTTTGTTATAATGGCGATATTTTTACAGCTTCGGATTATAGAGAATTCATGATTTCATTTGACAGTATAAATTCTTGTATGCTTGGAAGAGGCCTTGTGGCGAATCCTGGATTAATTGGAGAAATAAAAAATAATAAGAAATTAGATAAAGAGATACTAAAAGCATTTCATGATAGGATTTATGAAGATTATAAAAAAGTTCTTTCTGGTGATAAAAATATCCTATATAAAATGAAGGAGTTGTGGTTTTATATGATTTCTATGTTTTCTAATTATGAAAAATATTATAAGAAAATAAGAAAAGCAGAGAGATTATATGATTATGATGAAGCTGTTTCTGGCTTATTTAGAGAACAGGAAATCCTTTCTGATGGGAAGTATTCTCACTAAGAAAAAACGAACACCAATAGTTCTTAATATAACCATGTAATAGTATGAAAATTAATGTTTATACTACTTATGATTTTTATTATTCAAATACGAAACATCAACGATTTATTATATATAGGTAATTGCGAAACTATATAGGTTATTGAATTGCTTATACAATATATACGAATTTTCTAGCTTCAGTTGCCGTAAGAGGCAAGATTCAGCTATAAAATTGTATATATTGTATAAGCAATAAGGATATCTTTGGTGTTTCGCAATTAACTAATGTATTATATAGATAAGGAGAATATAAAAATGGAGAAAAAGAGTATTAAAATTACGGTGAATACAACGGTGAATGCTCCAATAGAAAAAGTTTGGTTATTTTGGACAGAACCAAATCACATTATGAAATGGAATAATGCATCCGATGATTGGCATACAATTTCTGCTGAAAATGATTTAAGAACAGGTGGGAAATTCCTTTCAAGGATGGAAGCGAAAGATGGAAGTTTTGGATTCGACTTTTACGGAGTTTATGACGAAATTATATTAAATAAACGTATTTCCTATACATTAGGTGATGAAAGAAAAGTTGATATTACATTTCTTAGTCATGGAAACGAAACAGAAATTAACGAAACGTTTGATGCAGAAGGTGAGAATTCAATTGATTTACAAAAACAAGGTTGGCAAGCAATTATGGATAATTTCAAAAAGTACGTTGAAAGTGTGAAAGATTAATAGAGTTTATTAAAGCATAACAGTAATACTAATGCACAAAAGAAATATGTCGAATTTAGTCACTTAACAACCCCTTTTTTCATAACATATAGTAGAAAGGGGGATAAATATGAGTATTGATAAAATTAAAATGAAGGCTGAGCCTGAAACAAACCCACCAACATTAACACCATCACCAACTACAGTCACAACAGATAGATTCATAGGACCTTCTGAGCTAATGAGAGAATCTGCAAGCCTTTTATATAAAGTGCCAGTTTTTTTAAGTCATCCTAGTAGATTAAATAATACACAACAAGAATTTGTGGATGCAATTATTAGACAAATAAAAAAAGCATTACTATTTCCAAGAACCTTACCAATAACAGAACAATATCCAGAAACACCATTAACTAATATCCGACGTATGATATTATCTAGTTACGGTATGGTATCACTTAATTTACGACAAAGAAGAGTTGATCTAGTTGAAAACAATTTAAATCAACCATTAACTGGATCTATTTGGGAAGGTAGCCCATTTGCACAGATTGAACCTGCTATGGCATTTGAATATGGTCTTCCAATACTACTTATTAGAGAAACAGGTGTTGAACAAACAGGTATTTGGTCATTTGGCATTGGCCCATTTTTGATATTAGAATGGGATTCCACAGTAGCTAATCCGATTGAATCTTTCTTTACAAGAAATGATTGGAAATCAATATTTCAAAATTGGGTTGGTCAGGTAAGATCAGGGTATTATATTCAAACTCAACCAGAATTCCAATATTCGTGTTCGAATAATTCAGAAGTTCGTTAATATAACATTATAATCAAAATGCTTTATGTTGATTAACAACGTAGAGCATTTTTATTGTCTGAAATTATAATTTGTAGAATTGCTACCTTAATAGTTGTGAAGAATAATGGTAGAAATATAACAATTGAAATATGTAGAACAAAGTAAAAAGTACTTTTACCTTGTAAATTTAGTAGGAGTTATGTATGAAATATAAATACTTTTTTAAATCAGATTGACTACATGAATTTTGAGAGGTATAATCGTGCTGACTGTCGCGAAGAATTTCTTTTAAAGAAAGTGAGCCATACTATGTTATCAAAAATTAAAAAAAACATATTATATAGATTTAAATCTGTGAAAAATTTTATAGGAACTAAAATGGACAAATTAGCTGAACATCCAATACTACAATTAACCATATTTTCCATTGTGTTAGTGTTTACAATTGAGATGCTAAGTCATCATTCTGTCCTAAAAGGGTTAGGTTTTATCATCCATAATCCGCTTATGTTTATTGTAAACACATTAATTATTTTGTTAACGTTTACTTTTACAATGATGTTACCTAGGAAGAGATTTTTTCTTTTGTTGATAACTATTATATGGCTTGCACTAGGAATTACGAATTTTGTGTTACTCATCTTTAGAACTACACCATTAACTGCAATGGATTTTTATATGATAGATGCAGCGCTTGAAATTATACATATATATCTTAATTATTTTGAGATTGGTTTAATTTTAATTTCTGCAGTTTTCGTTATAATCGGCTTGATTTTCTTATGGAGAAAGTTGAAGAAAAATAAAGCACAATTTAAGCTACCATCCATAATGGTAGGTATTATTGCGGCTATGATAGTTTTAGTATCTGGATTTTCAATAAAGGTTAACGCATTGTCCAAGAATTATGGTAATATAGGTGATGCATATTCTGATTATGGTTTTGTTTATTGTTTTTCAAATAGTATTTTTGATCGTGGTATTAGCAAACCAGAAGAATATTCAGAAGAAAATGTTGATATGGTTTTAGAAAAAATAGTTGATGAACCAAATAAATTAGGTCAACCAAATCAAGATGTAATAAACCCTGATGAAGTGAATACGGTTGAAACTAGTAATACAGATGATGATAAGATAAATACAGAAGTAAAACCTAATATAATTATGATTCAATTAGAGTCATTTTTTGATGTGAATCACTTAAAGAATTTTAGTTTTTCAGAAAATCCAGTACCAAATTTCAGTAAATTAAAAGAGAATTTCTCACATGGTTTTTTAACAGTTCCATCCATCGGTGCTGGTACTGCCAATACAGAATTTGAAGTTATTACTGGAATGAATCTCGATTATTTTGGTGCCGGTGAATATCCGTATAAAACAATTTTGCAAACCACAACTTGTGAGAGTATTTGCTATAATTTAGATGAGCTAGGATATAATAGTCACGCAATCCACAATAATACAGGAACATTTTATGATCGAAAGACCGTATTCCAAAAGTTGGGTTTTGATAGCTTTAGTTCAATTGAATACATGAATAATGTAGAGTATAATCCACTTGGATGGTCAAAAGATAATGTTTTAACAACAGAAATTCTAAAAGCACTTAAAGCAAAAGATACAAAAGATTTCATTTACACTATTTCAGTGCAAGCACATGGTAAATATCCAAGTACGGTGGTTGATGAAAATCAAAAGATTAATGTTATTGTTGATCCAAACAAAAAATTATTCGATTCTAATGGAAGTTTAGCTAATAATGCTACAGACGATGATTTTTGGGATGAGAATACTACACAGGAAGCTACAACGAATGAAGAAAATGGTGTAAAAACCAATGAGGACGTAACAGATACTACTGTAACAGACAAGGATTCTACTGAAATACAAAATAGTGCGGATGTAGAAAAAAAATCTGAAGATGAATCTCAGGATGTTATTAATTTGGATGGTACGTACGAAAACCAATTCGAATATTATGTAAATCAATTATCTGAAACAGATAAGTTTGTAGGTGATTTGGTAAATGAATTGTCAAACTTTGATGAACCAACTATAGTAGTTTTTTATGGAGACCATTTACCAGCATTATCCTTTGAAAATGAAGATTTAGAAAACGATAATATATTCCAGACAGAGTATGTAATGTATAGTAATTATGACATGGATAATGTATATCGTGATTTAGATGCATATCAACTAAATGCTTATGTAATGGAGAGAGTTGGTTATAATAATGGTATCCTAACTAAATTTCATCAAAAATATAAAGGTGAACCAGATTATCAAGAAGAGCTTAAATTATTACAATATGATATGTTATTTGGTGCTAGAAATGTATACGGCGGTGTAAACCCATATATTGAAAAGCCACTTCACATGGGCGTTTTTGATGTAACGATTAAAAATGTTAGAGAAAAGGGTGAAGTTATATTTATTGAAGGTGAGAATTTTACACCATGGAGTATGGTATATATAGAGGATAAACCGAAACAAACGTATTTTATTGATGAAAACACGTTAATTATTCCGGTTGAAGATTATAAAGATAAAAATATTTACGTAGCTCAAGTAAACAACGATAAAATAGTTCTTAGCCAAAGTGAGCCTTTTATAGCTGTTAAATAGTTACACTTTATAGCATATTATATAAGCTACAATCAAATCATAATAGAATAAATGGATAAAAAGCAGCATTTTAAAATTTAGACTTGACAAGATAAACAAAAATGATAGAATAAATTGTAATTCTATTAGAATTTAATATGTTATTGTGGCAATGAAAAGGAGTAGTATAGGAATTCTATCTTACAGAGAATCACTGGTGGTGGAAAGTGATAGATAAGAACTTAGAACTCGCCTTGGAGCTCTCTGACTGAAATAAAGTAGGCAGAGCGGGAAATCCCGTTATAGATTTCATGAGTACATTACTTATTTAAGTAGTGGATTAGAGTGGTACCGCGGATAGCAGTTCTTATAAATAGAACCTTTTCGTCTCTAGATTTATAGAGACGAGAAGGTTTTTTTCGTTAAGAAAGGGTAATAAATAAAAAACCGCTACAAATTTTAAGGAGGAGATTGTAATGAGTGAGTTTTATTCACCAAACAAAATTGAAAAGAAATGGCAAGAGATCTGGGAAAAGGAAGAAGCATTTAAGGTAGGCGCTGATAAAACAAAACCTAAGTTTTTTGCACTTGTTGAATTCCCATATCCATCAGGACAAGGCTTGCATGTTGGTCATCCAAGACCATATACAGCCTTAGATATTATAGCAAGAAAAAGAAGACTTGAAGGATATAATGTATTATATCCAATGGGTTGGGATGCATTTGGTTTACCAACAGAAAACTATGCAATAAAAAATCATATTCATCCTAAGATTGTTACAAAGAAAAACATTGAGAATTTTACGAATCAATTAAAATCACTTGGTTATTCCTTTGATTGGGATAGAGAAATTAATACAACGGATCCAAATTATTTTAAATGGACACAATGGATTTTCCTTCAATTATTTAAAAAAGGTTTGGCTTACAAATCAGAGATGCCAATTAACTGGTGTACATCTTGTAAGGTTGGTCTTGCCAATGAAGAAGTTGTTGGTGGAGTTTGTGAACGTTGTGGTAGTGAAGTTGTTCGTAAAGTTAAGAGCCAATGGATGTTAAAAATTACAGAATATGCTGACAAATTAATCGATGACCTTGATTTAGTTGATTATATCGAAAAGATTAAAGTATCACAAGTAAACTGGATTGGCCGTTCTGTTGGTGCAGAAGTAGACTTTAAGATTTCTGGAAAAGATGAAAATCTTCGTATCTTTACAACAAGACCTGATACACTTTTTGGTGCAACTTATATGGTTATCTCTCCAGAACACCCATTGATTGATAAATACAAGGGTGAAATAAAAAATTATGAAGACTTAATCAATTACCGTGAACAAGCAGCTAAGAAGTCAGATTTTGAAAGAACAGAATTAGTAAAAGAAAAAACTGGTGTTCAAATCGATGGACTTACTGCAATTAATCCAGTTAATGGTAAAGAAATTCCAATTTGGATTTCAGATTATGTATTAATGACATATGGTACTGGTGCAATTATGGCTGTTCCAGCTCATGATGAACGTGATTGGGATTTTGCTAAAAAATTCAACCTTCCAATTATCGAAGTTGTTGCTGGTGGAGATGTAAATGAAGCTGCATTTACCAACACTTCCACAGGTAAATTAGTAAACTCTGAATTTTTAAATGGACTTGAAGTGGCAGATGCCAAGGTAAAAATTTTAGAATGGTTAGCTGAAAAAGAAATCGGAACAAAGAAAGTTAATTATAAATTAAGAGACTGGGTATTCTCAAGACAAAGATACTGGGGAGAACCTATTCCACTAGTACATTGTGAATCCTGTGGTTATGTACCTATTCCAGAAAGTGAATTACCACTTATGCTTCCTGATGTAGAAAGTTATGAACCTACCGATAACGGGGAATCTCCACTTGCTAAGATTACGGATTGGGTAGAAACAACTTGCCCACATTGTGGTGGTAAAGCACACAGAGAAACCGATACTATGCCACAATGGGCGGGATCTTCTTGGTATTATTTAAGATACATCGATCCACATAATAACGATGCCTTAGCAAGCAAAGAAGAATTAGACTACTGGTTACCTGTTGATTGGTATAATGGTGGAATGGAGCATACCACACTTCACTTATTATATTCCCGTTTCTGGCACAAATTCCTTTATGATCAAGGAGTTGTTAATACAAAAGAACCATATAAGAAGAGAACATCTCATGGTATGATTCTTGGTGAGAATAATGAAAAGATGTCTAAATCTAGAGGTAATGTAGTAAATCCAGATGATATTGTAAATGAGTTTGGTGCAGATACCTTAAGAACTTATGAAATGTTTATCGGCGCATTTGATTTAAGTGCTGCTTGGTCTAATGAAGGTGTAAAGGGTTGCCGTCGATTCTTAGATAGAGTATGGAAATTAAAAGATATGCTTGTTGAAGGAGATAGCTATTCAGCAGGTCTTGAAACAAAGATGCATCAAACCATTAAGAAAGTTAGCTCTGATTATGAAAGTATGAAGTTTAATACTGCAATCGCGGCTATGATGTCATTGGTAAATGAATTCTACCGTGTTGGTTCTATAACAAAAGGTGAATTAAAAACTTTAGTTGTTTTACTTAACCCAGTAGCTCCTCATATGACTGAAGAATTATGGGAAATACTTGGTGAAACTTCTAGAATCTATAATGAAACCTGGCCAGTATTTGATGAAGCAAAAACGATTGAAAATACCGTTGAGATTGCTGTTCAGATTAATGGTAAGGTAAAAGCTAACATTATGGTTTCTATTGATGAAAAACAAGAAGATGTAGAAGCAAAAGCCAAGGAAGTAGATACCATTAAGGCAGCTATGGTCGATAAAACAGTTGTAAAGGTTATCTATGTACCTGGTAGAATTTTAAATATTGTAGTGAAATAATTTAATTAAATAATAGAACTTATATCATGAAATGCGTCGCATAAAAACTTTTCAGTTAATATGTGGCGCATTTTTGAATTTGTATTACTATTTTTTAGAATGTATTATACTTACATAGGTTAAACTAAATTTTATAGATTATTAAAGTATCATCATTATTGATATACTGTTCATTTTTGATATGTTGTTCATTTTTATTATAATATTTATTTATATATTTTATCCATTTGTGACATACTGTACATTTTTTTTGTTGTGCACTATAAATATACTAAAACAGGTTACACACGTGATAACCTGATCAATAAATTGCGTTAAACCAAAGGAGAAATTATGAGAACAATTGCATTGATACTTTTTTTATTAACATACATTTTATTACTTACTTTTCAAAAAATAAGGGCTTATATAGCCATTTCTTCAGCGATTCTATTCGTTATCTTAGGAATACTACCAATAAGTAAAGTTTTTTATTCGGTTGACTGGAATGTAATCCTAATGATAGCGGGGACTATGGGTGTGGTTGCTTTATTTATAGAATCCAAGATGCCATCATTATTAGCTGATATTATTTTAGAAAAAACGAAAAATGTGAAATGGGCAATTATTTCTTTAGCATTATTTGCAGGTTTAATTTCAGCTTTCGTTGATAATGTTGCGACCGTATTAATGATTGCACCAGTAGCATTAACTATTGCAAAAAAACTTAAAATCTCTCCAATTCCTAGTGTGATTGCCATATCCATATCTTCCAACTTACAAGGTGCAGCTACATTAGTTGGTGATACCACATCCATATTATTAGGTGGTTATGCAAATTTAAATTTTATGGACTTCTTTTACTTTCGCAATAGAATAGGTATTTTTTGGGTCGTTCAAGCAGGG
This sequence comes from Anaerocolumna sp., assembly GCA_029239975.1. Taxonomy (GTDB): domain Bacteria; phylum Bacillota; class Clostridia; order Lachnospirales; family Lachnospiraceae; genus Anaerocolumna. The sequence continues at coordinate 16,882 of JARBTX010000013.1, read as the reverse complement.
GCTTTACTATCAACAATAGTATTATCGTTTATTTTTCGGAAAGAAAAACAAAAGATTAATCCATTAACAAGGACTGTTGTAGAAGATTACTTTCCTACCGTTTTACTTGTTGGTATAGTTACATTGTTGATTGCAGCATCCTTTATACAAGAAAAGCCAGATATCACCAATGGATTAATATGTGTGTCCATATTTGCCATTGGACTTATAAGGAAATTTATTAAATTAAAAGATATATCGGTATTCTCTATTATAAAAACAGAAATAGACTATGTTACCATATTATTGCTAATCGGGTTATTTATTGTCATCGGTGGTATTATAGAAGTAGGAATTGTAGATGATATTAGTAAAATTTTTGTAAAGTTCAGCGGTGATAATATTTTTATTATTTTTACATTAATTGTTTGGGCTTCAGTAGGTTTTTCTGCATTTATTGATAATATACCATATGTAGCAACTATGTTACCAGTAGTTTCGCAAATATCGGAGTTATTAAATGTTTCACCTTATATACTCTATTTTGGCTTATTAATAGGAGCTACTCTTGGTGGTAATCTTACTCCAATTGGTGCTTCTGCTAATATAACCGGAATTGGTATTTTAAGAAAAGAAGGTTATGATGTGAGTGCTAAAGATTTTATGAAGATGAGTGTTCCATTCACTTTAGTTGCTGTTACATCTGGCTATTTGTTATTATGGTTTATTTGGAAATGAAAAAGTTATTGACATGCAACCAAAAGGTTGCTAATATAGAGTCATGGAAAAAATATTTAATGCGTTAGGAGACAAATCGCGAAGATACCTGTTGGATTTATTATATGAAAGAAATGGACAAACTCTTTCAGAACTTAGTTCCCATTTAGATATGTCCAGACAGGCAGTAACAAAGCATCTAAAAATTTTAGAAGATGCAAATCTTATTGTTCCAGTATGGAAAGGTAAAGAGAAATTACATTATTTAAATCCTGTTCCATTAAGACTTATCTATTCTAGGTGGATAAGTAAATTTGATGAAGACCGATTACAAGGTCTTTATAATATGAAAGATGAATTAGAAAATAATACGTTGGAGGATAAAATGAAAGGTTTTGTTTATCAAATAGTAATAGCAGCTAGTGCAGAAAAAGTTTGGGAATCACTTACGAATCCTGAATTTACACAAAAATTTTGGTTTGGGCGTAAGGTTGTTTCAGATTGGGAAGTTGGATCTGATGTAAAAGTTATTACACCAGAAGATAATGCAGAAGTGAATGGTAAGGTTCTTGAATATAAACCATTTACTAGACTTTCTTATACATGGAAAACACCTGATATCACTTCAGAAGACGAAGTAACTACAGTTGTTTTTGAATTACAAGAAATGGGGCCAACAACGAAAGTTACAATTCTACACGATATGGATGCTGAGAGTGCCAAATTTAATCAAGCTGCAGCAGGATGGACGTTTATTCTTTGTGGATTAAAAACTTACCTAGAAACTGGGGCACCAATGCCATCGATTCCATGGAAGGGAAAAGCGTAAAGTTTCATAAAAATAGTAATTGTGAATAGATACGTATACTAAATTTATTGATTTTAATTTTAATTAATTTGAAATTATTATTGTTGTATAATTTGTTATGCCAATTAAATTATTATGTTATAAGACAAAAAACACTATGAGGACGTGTGTACTCATAGTGTTTTTCATATGTGTAATACTTTGTTGTTAATAAGTATTTTATTATTCCATTACGAACTATTACTGTGGTAAAAGTATAAATCTTAATATGAATAATACAGCAAGTATATATATTATTGGGTGAACTTCTTTGTGTTTTCCAGTGATTACTTTCATAATTGGATAAAAGATAATTCCGGTAGCAATACCATTGGCAATACTATAGCTAAATGGCATCATTACAATAGTAAAGAAAGCAGGTAAACCTTCTGAAAAATCACTAAAGTCAATTTCACGTATGGATTCCATCATTAGAACTCCTACGATTATCAATGCTGGTGCAGTAGCTTCTTGTGGAACGATACCTACAAAACCACCTAAAAATAGTGATAAAACAAATAAAATACCAACTACAGAAGAGGATAAACCAGTTCTACCACCTTCAGCAATACCAGCAGATGACTCAACATAAGTAGCAGTTGTAGTTACACCAAACATTGCACTTAGTGTTGTAGATATGGAATCTGATAATAGAGCTTTTTTCATGTTTTTGATTTTTCCATCAGGCAAAATCATATTTGCTTTTTGTGCAGCTCCAACCAAAGTACCTATCGTATCGAATAGATCTACTAAACTAAACGTTAAGACTACCATTACAATACTAATGATAGCACCAAAAACACCTGTTCCATTGTGTTTTAATAATCCAGCAAAGTCCATCTTCATAAAAGTAGGAGCCATAGATGAAGGCATACTAAAAATTTTAATACCATCTATATTTGTAACTCCTAAAGGAATACCTATAATAGTAGTGATAATAATAGCAATTAACATAGAACCTTTTACTTTTCTAGCCATTAAAATACCCATTAAGGTAATACCGATTAAAGCAAGGATAACATTTTTATTCTTAAAATCACCAAATGCTACTAAAGTAGATGGGTTTGAAACGATAATACCACTACTTTTGAATCCAATTAAGGCAATAAATAAACCGATACCACTAGTAATTGCCAATTTTATATTATTTGGAAGGCTATCAATTATTTTCTCACGTATGGATGTAAGTGTAATTAAAATAAATAAAACTCCAGATATGAATATAGCTGCAAGCCCTTGTTGCCATGTATATCCAAGGTTTAAACATACACTATAGGAAAAGAATGCGGTTAATCCAATTCCAGGTGCTATAGCAAAAGGTAAGTTTGCATAAAATGCCATAATAAGTGTACCGATTGCAGATATTATACAAGTTGCTGTAAAAATGGATGCAATTACAGGGTCGTTTAGTATACTAAGTGTAGCTGCCGCATCTCCTTTTAAACCAGCTGCGTTCATTCCTGAAAACTTTAATACATTTGGAATAACTAATAGAGCATAAGCCATAGTAATGTAAGTAGTAAAGCCAGCTACTAACTCTGTTTTAACGCTGGTTTGATTTTTTTTGAGATGAAATATCTCATCAAGTTTCATAAACTAGTCCTCCTTAATAAAAAAAGCTTCTGTGAATAGATTAGAGTAAATCCATCACAGAAGCGTCTCTTTATACATTCTATTAATAAAATTAGATTATTTTACTAACAAATTAATGTCAAAGGATTCTTGAATTTACCCATAGTAAGAAATTTCGGCTTCTTGTAGAAACGTCTGAACCATTCTATCAGACTTATATGGATACCGTTATTTTAAAAACATTTATAGATACTAACATGAGTTTCGACAAAAGTCAACAGATGAAAGGATAATTTATTAGTATTATTACTAAGTAACATTCATGGTACTAATAGGTAATTACATTTTATTCCAATTAAAATGTATAAAAAAGTACTTTTATAACATTTATTCTCCATTGCTAATGCCTTGTAATTCAACTATAATAATTTTATTATAGTTAAAGGAGAGGCAAGAGATGGAAATCACTAAAAACACAGATGTATTAATAAAACAAGAAGATGAACTACAATTTATTAATTTTGGTGGTGATGATGCGCTTAGGTTGGGGTTATTAATCATAAATATAGCAAAAGACGAAATTAAAAAAGGTGTTGCTGTTCATATTGAAAATGATAAGCATCCTTTATTTACTTGTTATATGGATGGAACTACGGATAACAATCTCTATTGGGTCAATACAAAGAAAAATGTAGTTAAGAAATATGAACATAGTTCGTTATATATTGGGGAAATTTACAAAAATCAAGGTACAACATTTCATAAAGAAACAAATCTTTCCGATGCAGAATATCAAGCTGAAGGTGGTTCATTTCCATTGATTATAAAAGGACAAGGAAGAATAGGAACGGTCACTGTTTCTGGTTTAACTGGTGAAGAAGATCACGCTCTTGCTGTAGAAGGAATTAGAAGATTTTTGCAGGGGTAAGAATAGAGATCTTTATGAAATGTATTATGAAATAAATAAATAAATAAATAAATAAATAAATAAATAAATAAATAAATAAATAAATAAAAACCGATCGAATTAAATTAGAGACTTAACCATGAATTCTATGTGAAATACGAAGTATCATGATAAGTCTTTTTTTATTTAATGTTATGTAAAAATATTCCAAAACCAACTTGTATGTATGCTATTTATTTGTTATGTTAGATTAGTTAGTATAAGGCACCAAAGCCAGGCAATTCGTAATCTAAATGTGATAAGTTACTAAACTAGATGAGTTCGCAATTAGTTATTAATATTATTTAAAGGAGGATTTAATATGACCAATTTTTTATCTTTGATTATAAGGCAAATGAAAAGGGTGAAATCATATATCAAAAAGCAGAAATCATCTAATAATATTATGATACGATTTTTTATTCTTTCACTTATATTCCTATGGAATATAATAAAGACAATCCTATGCTTTTGTTTTAGTGCAGAATATCGTTCCATTTTATTTTTACAGTTGTTACATGCAAAAGAAGTACATCAAACTACATCCCTTACCTGTATGAATCGATATCCTGAAATATTTAAAGCCTGTAGAGATTATTTTAATAATAAAAAAGAGTTAACACTATTGTCTTATGGATGCTCAACTGGAGAAGAAGTCTTAACACTACGTCAGTACTTTCCACAGGCTAATATTATAGGTGCTGATATTAATAAACATAGCCTTGCTCGATGTAAGAAATTAATGGTAGATGATAAGGTTACCTTTATCTATTCAAAGAAAAGTGAACTATTAAAGTATGGTAAATACGATGCAATTTTTTGTATGGCTGTTTTACAAAGAAAACCACATTTTGTGCGATCAAATGGAATTACGAATTTAAAAAAAATTTATCCGTTTGAAAAATTTGAGCAAACTGTGAATGAGTTAGATAGACTTATTAATAAAGATGGGCTATTAGTGATTCACTTTACACAGTTTTATTAATTAATAACGAAACATATTTCATTATAAGTAATATTTAAAAATATATTATCATAGATATAAAAATAATGAATAGAAATAAAGGCGGAAGTTAAATGTCTGGAACATATTTTAATATTGATGGCAATGAAAATAATGACCAGCTTAACTCATTATCTTATAATAAAACATTCAAAGCTCTTGTAGATACCATAATCCCAAGAACCCCTGGGTTAGCTGTTGAATACGGTAAGATACTATATTTCGGTGCAACAGATTCTTATACAGATGAATATTTAAAGTATTCGCTTGATTATTATTCCATACCTTTAGCTAAGCCAGCAGCAGAAATGTTAAATATTGCAGCATTACAGTTAACAGACAATAATGCATTATATTATGTAAATGAACCCTTTGCAAAACTTTCATCAATAAATCGATTAAGAACTTTAGAATTACTAAATCAAAATAAATTTAATCTAGAAGAGTTTCCAATACCATATCGAAATGATCCACGTGCTGTTATTTCCACAGTTAATAATATGAACAGACTTACTTTGATGGGATATTATTCAGAATGGTCAGGTTATGGAAGCACTCGTTTAGATTCACCTTCAGAGCGTGAATTAGAATATATACCAATCAGTTGGAAACAGACAGGTTATCCAGGGCCATCCCTTGGTTATCGTGCCTTAAGAGTGAATACTTATATCTAAATCGTTTCTTACATAGTAACGAAGATAGGAGAGATTTATGAATCATGATGCAGAAGTTATAGTGATTGGAGCAGGTGGCGGTGGTGCTGTTGTTGCGAAAGAACTTGGAGAGAAAGGTATAAAGGTACTAGTACTTGAAGCAGGAGCCTGGTATGGAAATAAAAAGTGGCCAAATCCTAATACAGATCGTGGGGCGATCAGCAGCTCAAGTTATGATGATTTAAGTATTGAGATATTATCACAGCAATTTACCGATTTAGAAGATGATATGAATGATTTTGTAACAGGTAAATTTAGATGGGGGCCAGCTAACAGGGATTTAAGTCCATGGGCTAGAGTGGTTGGCGACAGAGGGTATACCTGGCAAAATGCAGGGGTAGGTGGAAGTACCCTACATTATTATGGAAATTCCCCTAGAGCTTATCCGAGTGCAGTCAATGATATTTGGCCTATCAGTTATGATGAATTGGTTCCTTATTATGAAAGAGTGGAAGCAACACTACCCGTTTGGCCTGCGCCTACAACTGGTAAAGAAGATCTATTTTATTATGGCTTACGAAAATCAGGTTGGCAGTTACTTGATTCTCCAAATGTTACAACACCCGGATATCGTCCACAACCAAATGCCATTTTAAGACCGAATCAGCAGATGAATGACCCAAACTTTAATTTTGAAGATAACACTTCAATTGGATGTACACTTCGAGGTCATTGTGTAAATGGATGCCATATTGGACCTACGATAGATAGTATAGCTAAGAGATCTACCTTTGCAAGTTATATTCCAAGAGCTCTTTTGTCTGGGAATGTAGAAGTTCGACCAAATACATTTGTTACAAAGATAGTAACAGAAGAAGACCCGGTGGAAGGTTTACGAATAGTAGGTGTAAATTACCGTGATACATGGACAGGTGAAATAGGTGAATTAAGAGCAGATGTGGTTGTTATGTCGTGTGGTGGAATTGAATCACCGAGATTATGGTTAAATTCGCAACTGCCAGAAAATGAATGGGTGGGTAAAGGTTTAATCAATCATTGGTTTGATTGTGTTTCGGGCATTTTTGAGGAAAAGGATTTAATGAATGTCTTAGGACAATCAGATATCAAACCATATGTTGGTCAAAATGCAGCAGCAAGATTTGATTACCCAGGTCTTGGTGTAATTGAACCATTTGGAATGAGTCCAGGATTACAAGCTACTACGGTATATGGAACAAGTTATAAAGGTTATCATGTATTTCATAAAACGGACAAAAACGTTCCTTGGGATATAGAAGGATTAGTAGTTGGAGAACAATTAAAGGATTTTATGAGACAATATAATAGGACCTTAAGTCTTTTAATATTCACAGACGATGATGTAAATCAAAATAATAGCGTAACCCTAGATCCAGTACGTAAAGATGAGAATGGATATATTCCAGTAATACATTATGTACCTAGTAGTCAGGATAAAGAACGAAGAGACCAACTTGCTACCATTGCTTCTGAAATTCTAAGGAATGCAGGAGCCAAAACAATTATACGTTCAGATTGGCCACCAGAAGTTTTTTTACATATACAAAGTACCATGAGAATAGGTTATGTAACGGATAGTAATTGCGAAGCAAAACAAGTGAAAAGGTTATATATAGCTGATAATAGTGTATTGTTTAATGGATTAGGTGGGCCAAATCCTACTATGACGAACCAAGCATTAGCAACAAGAACAGCAGAAAAAATAGTGGAGAAATATTTTAGTTAATCAAATACATAATTAATTTAATTAACTATACTGTATTGCAATTGAATAATATTGTTATATCAAGGCTTTTAGGAAATATTGATTGAGTAAATCAATATTTTTAAAAGTCTTTTTTTAATAAAAGGTTGAATATATACAATTAATACAATATAGTATATATAGAAAATGCAAATAGACATCAAAAGTATTATGATTTACTTGTTCATTTTTCAACTAAGATATTTTGGCAGCATGGAGGGTGATATGACTCATACATATTTAGATACAACAATTGATTTCAATGTTATCTATGAAAGAAGAAAAAACGTAGGTATTTATGTAGATGTTTATGGATATATTGAAGTACATGCTCCCAAAGATTCAGATATCATAGTAATTCAAAAAGCGTTAGAGAAACAGTGGGAACTTATTCTACTTAAGTCAAAAGAGATGAAAGATAGGAACTTGGGAAGTTATGAAAAAGTTTATGAGCATGGTGAAACATTTTTATATTTAGGAAAAGCATATCCTATTGTTATTACATGTAATAGCGATTTAGAAAAAGATTGTGTAATTTTAGAAGATGATAAATTGTATATTAATGTAAAACAACAAGACGATGATGTGATAAGACAAGCATTAAAAAGATTTTATTATCAAAATTGTAAATCAGTTATAGAAAAAAGAATTCGTTTTTTTCAGTCTGAGTTTAAAGTGAAACCTCGTTCTATAAAGATTACGGATGATAAAAAGAACTGGGGAACCTGTAATTCAAAATACGAACTAACCTTTAACTGGAAGTTAATTATGGCTCCAATAGAAGTAATTGATTATGTAGTGGTTCATGAAATGTGTCATACAGTTCATTTAAATCATGACCGGTCTTTTTGGCGATTGGTAGGTAAAGTTATACCTGATTATGAACGACGACAAAATTGGTTAGCGTTATCTGGATGGAAAATGATATTATAAAATGTGATTTGAAGTGTAAAAAGAATGGAGGATTTATATGAATATTGATTTAAAAGGTAAAAAAGCAATCGTAACTGGTGGAACTGGTCAATTAGGACGCTGTATTGTTCGTTCATTAGCAGAATGTGGTGCTGATGTTGCAATACACTATCATAGTAATAGAGCAAAAGCGGATGAACTTGTAGATGAATTAAAGGCAATGGGTAGAAATGCTGGTGCATTCCAAGCAGATATAACCAATGAACAAAGTATTTATGCTATGAGAGATAAAATCTATGCAGAATTTGGAAAACCAGATATTATTATTAATAATGCAGTCATTCAGTATCAATGGAAAAGTGTCTTAGAGCAGGACGTAGCAGACTACTTTAGTCAATTTGAGAGTTGTGTTATGCATAATGTATATATGAATAAAGCATTTGTACCTCATCTAATAGAGCAACAATACGGTAGAATCGTAGTTATGAATACAGAATGTTCTGCTTTAGCTGAGGCGAATTGTTCTGCTTATGTGGCTGGAAAACGTGGTCTTGATGGCCTTGTTCGTAGTCTTGCTAAAGAAATAGGTAAATTCAATATAACAGTGAATCAAGTGGCTCCTGGCTGGACGATTAGTGAAAATGATCGTCTAGAACATAGAGAAGTTCAACCTGAATATGATAAAACAGTTCCATTAGGACATCGTGGAACAGATCAGGATATTGCCAATATGGTATGCTTCCTTGCCTCTGATTTAGCAGCATTTACAACTGGAGCTTATATTCCAGTATCTGGTGGTAGGGTAATGCCTGCAATCTAAAAAAAGTAAGTAATTGGTGTTGATTTAATAGTAACTATGTGTTTCGATTGACAAATATAGGGTATGGCAGTATAATTTTAATGTAGTTAATTTTACGATTTATTAATGAAAGGAGTTGATTTTAATGATTATCTCAAAAAAGGTGATATTACTATAACCTAATCATTGCATGATGTGACATTATTTATGTTGCATTTGTGCGTTAAGTTAACCTTTCATAATACTGCAACGGGTTTATTTTGATGCAAATATTAACCGTAGATAGCAGCCATTATTGGGTTGCTTGTCTACGGTATTTTTATGTCCTTTTTTAGAAATAGATAAGAGTGGAAAGTGTTAACTTGAATTAAAATTTAGAAGAAAATCAGAAAGGAGGTGGGTGAATGCAGAGCTTTGAATGTAATTTTCATGACGATATGAAATCTTTGGAGGTAATGTGGATTGAAATACAAGAAAGGTGTAGATGTATTACCAGCCCGCCTATTAAAGGAAATACAGGATTATGTAGAAGGAAGTCTTATCTATATTCCTAAAAAAAGTGATAAGATAGGCTGGGGTCATATTAGTGGTTCTAGAGAAATGATTGATAAAAGAAATAACGAGATACTTCAATTATATAATCAGGGAACTACCATAGAAGATCTAGCAGAACATTTTCACTTAGGTGAAGATACTATAAAAAAAATAGTATACAAAAGAACTAATAATCAATGACTTATTATAAGTTCAAGTTGATTATAAATATTAAAGTGATAGTATAAATTTATTTCATTGCAATACCTAAAAAAATTACTATAATATTTTATTTATAATTCTAAGAATAATTATTTATTATTTAATAATTATTAATCCTAAGAAAAAATAATTATAACTATTTTATTCCTATTCAATTTAATTAGCTTGTGAGATAATATATTTGACCGGTCAATAACGATTGAAAGGGGATGGTTATTTTGATTAAAACAGTAGAGGTGTGTGTTTTATAACACTCTAAATAAGGCAATGAGTTTTCTCATTGCCTTATTTTTTATAATCAAAGGGATAATAAAACAAACATTTGACAAATCGAATTTTAAAATATACAATATAGTTAGATAGACTAACTATATTGGAGAGAAAAAAAGATATGGATAATGATATCATATTAAGTGCCGATTCAGTGGCATTATTTTGTATAAACCAAAATAAGAATATTAATAAAAAGTTAAATTGAATCTTTGGGTTAATATTTAAATACATATTATCTATAAAAATAGAGTTACCTATCTGATTAATTATTATTTATAAACATGAAAAAACATTAGGGCCTTGAATGAATCAAGGCCCTTTTATTAATCGTATTTATTAATCTTTTTTACGTTTTGCTCTTCCAAGGTAAGCAGCTTTTACCGATTCATCATTTAGTAAAGTCAATCCACTACCTTGCATTGTGATAGTACCAGTTTCACATACATAACCAGTGTGAGCTATCTTTAAAGCAAGATTTGCATTTTGTTCCACTAGAAGTATAGTTACACCTTCTTTGTTAACTGTTTTGATAATATTCATAATGTCGTGAACGATAATTGGTGCAAGACCAAGAGAAGGCTCATCCATCATAATAAGTTTTGGTTTACTCATAAGTGCACGGCCTACTGCAAGCATTTGTTGCTCACCACCGGATAGGGTACCTGCCATTTGCCAAGAACGTTCTTGCAATCTTGGAAAAAGCTTATAGATCCAGTTAATATCGTCTTCTAAATTATCTTTTCTAAGATAAGCACCAATCTTTAAGTTTTCTAATACTGTAAGGTCTGGAAATACATGTCTACCTTCTGGAACTAATGTAATTCCTTTTTCAACGATGGTATTCGTTGAACTTCCAGTAATATCTTTACCTTCAAATGAAATCTTACCACTTTCTGCTTTTACTAAACCTACAATCGAACGAAGGATAGTACTTTTACCAGCACCATTTGCACCAATTAAGGTAACAATTTCACCTTCAGGAACAGTAAGACTGATACCTTTTACAGCACGTATACCACCATAGGAGACACTTAGATTTTCAATGGTTAATAAATTATTCTTCATCATCTTGTACCCCCAAATAAGCATCGATAACACGTTTATTATTTTGAATCTCATCCGGAGTTCCGGATGCAATTAATTTACCAAAGTCAAGTACGTATATTCTATCAGATATATCCATAACTAAATCCATATGATGTTCAATCATAAAAACAGTTAAATTGAATTTTTTACGTATATCAAAAATAAAGGAAGTTAATTCATCTGTTTCTTGTGGATTCATACCAGCTGCTGGTTCATCTAACAACAATAATTCTGGATTGGTTGCTAGTGCACGGGCAATTTCTAGATGTCTTTGTTGGCCATATGGAAGAGAGCTCGCTATTTCGTCTTTTAACTCGCGTAAACCAAGGATATCTAATAACTGCATCGTCTCTTCACGTTTTGCACGTTCTTCTTTACGATTAAGCATTAACGTTGCAGAAAGGAAATTTGCTTTAGCACGCATATGTTTTGCAATCAAAACATTTTCAAATACAGTTAATTCCTTAAATAAACGTATATTTTGGAATGTACGAGCTACACCAAGCTTCGTGATTTGATCCGGTGTTTTTCTCATGGTAACGGTATATTTACCATTGTTTTGTCCAGCATAAAGCTTTTTCATATTTCCTTTTGGGAAATTACTTGTTATTAATTGATCGTTAAAATGGATTGCACCATTAGTTGGAGCATAAACCCCTGTTATTACATTAAATGCTGTTGTTTTACCAGCACCATTTGGTCCGATTAAAGAAACAATTTCACCTTGATTTACTTCTAATGAAAGATTGTCAACCGCAACAACACCACCGAATTGCATGGTAGCATCACTTACTCTTAAAACACTTTTAGACATTCTTAGACCCTCCTTTTTTTGAGGTTCTGGTTACCACTGATTTTAACTTCATTATTCGCTTACCGATTCGCTCCCAAGAAAATTCATTCTTACCCATAATACCTCTTTGGTAGAATAATACTACGATTAGAAGTATAAAAGAGAAGATTACCATTCTAAATCCTGTACGGAAAAATGGTACCTGAAAATCACCAATAAACAATGAATTATCAAAGAAACGAAGCCACCATTCTTTGCTTGCAGTTACTAAAAGTGCAGAGATAACACTTCCTGTTACACTACCAATACCACCAATAACTACGATAAGTAATATATCATAAGTTAATGAAATACTAAAAGTCTTAGAGTCGATGGAACGCATAAACATTGCTAACATACCACCAGCTACTGCAGAAAAGAACGATCCAATAATAAAGGATAATTGCTTATGTTTAAATAAATTAATACCCATGGATTCCGCTGCGATTTCATCTTCACGTATTGCTTTAAATGCACGTCCATATGTACTCTTAATTAGTAAAACCATCAATAAGATACAAACTGCTGCAATTAGAAAGGTTTGAACCAAAGACGAAAAACCCTCAATTTTTTTAAGACCATAAGAGCCATTTGTAATGGTATCCATCTGTGGACTTGATATTACAGCTCTTAAAATTTCAGAAAAACCTAAAGTTGCTATCGCTAGGTAATCACTTTTTAAACGTAATACTGGAAAACCTATTAATGCCGCAAATAATGCAGCTACCAAACCACCAATGATAAGAGCTATATAAGGTGTTAATGCCTGCATCCATGCTGGACAGGATTCCAGCCAAGTTTTAAAGCTAGCAATTGCTGGAGAAACTCCACTTATATAATAAACATCTTTAATACTTTCGGATGGAATTAAAAAGATTGCTGTTACATAAGCACCAATTGCCATAAATCCTGCTTGACCTAGTGAAAATAAGCCAGTAAAACCAGTTACTAAATTCATTGATACTGCAACTACTGCTAGTATAATACCTTTTTGTAATACCGTATAAGCCATTCCATATTGGTATTTATTCTTATCAAGAAAGAATAGTAAGATTAGAACAAGTACTGCTAAAATGGATGAGTAAATTACTTTTTTTGATGTCTTCATACGAGCTCCTTTCTATACCTTATCTATATTTTTCTCGCCAAATAAACCAGTTGGACGGAATAAAAGTATAATAATTAATAATACGAAGGTAAATGCATCACTAAAAGTTGAATAACCAAATGCAACTAAAAATGTTTCACAGATACCAATAATAAATCCGCCAACAACAGCACCAGGAATACTACCGATACCACCGAGTACCGCAGCAACAAAGCATTTTAAGCCCGGAAGAGTTCCACTAAAAGGTGTAACAGACATACGATCTGTAAAATATAGGATAGATCCGACTGCTGCTAAGAAAGAACCAATCACAAAGGTTGTACTAATGGTACTGTTAATCTTAATACCCATTAATTGTGCAGTTTCAAAATCCTTGGATACAGCACGCATTGCCATACCTACTTTTGTATGGTTGATTAAGTACATAAGTCCTATAACTAGAAGTATTGTTAAAACAGGAGTAACAAAGGTAACCAAAGAGGCAGATACGGTGCCAAGATGGAATATTTTCTTAAGGAAGGGAATTTCAGGATAGGCACGTGGAAGTGCTGTAAAAAGGTATGTAGCTAAATTTTGAATTAAATAAGATACACCGATTGCTGAAATCATAATAGACATACGTGGTGCTGTTCGTAGTGGTTTATATGCAACGCGCTCTATAACCACGCCCAAGATAACAGTTAATAGTAAAACCAATGGAATTGCAATTTGCCAAGGTAAACTTACCATAGCAAAAATCATGAAATAACCTGCCATCATAAATATATCGCCATGAGCAAAATTTATAAGGCGGAGAATACCATAAACCATTGTATATCCGATTGCGATAAGTGCATATGCGCCACCAAGTGATATACCGGTTAAAGCATGTTGGAAAAAGGTTGATAAACTCATGTGATGTCCTCCAAAAAACATTCATCTTCTCATTTTTAGCGATGAAGTTCATATTTAATAAAAGTAATAGAGGCTACCGCATTTATCTGCAGGCAGCCTCTTAAATTCAGTACATTACTTAGCAACTGTAACTGTTTTTAAGAATTCAAAAGCCCCATTCTTAACTGTTTTAATAAATGCCATATCTTTGTTTGCATCACCATTTTCATCAAAGGAAATGGAACCTGTAACACCATCGATTTTTACATTCACTAAAGCGTTACGAATTGCTTCGGAATCAGTAGAAGCAGCTTGTTTAATTGCTTCAAGAGCAACTAAATATGCATCATATCCAAGTGCTGATACTGCTGGGATAATTTCGGATTGATTATTTTCTTTTAAGTATTGCTTGAAGCCTGTAACAAAAGATTTTGCTTCTTCTGTTGCTGGGTCAGCATCATCAAAGAAAGTTGATAAAACGATTCCTTCAGCATATTCGCCTGCATTTTCAATAATGGTTGAGTTTTCCCAAGTGTCACCTGCCATTATTGGAGCAGTGATACCAAGTTCACGAGCCTGTTTAATAATAAGTGGAGCAGTTGCAATAGAAGATGGTGCAAATATTACATCTGGATTTGCAGCTTTTACATTAGTTAAGATTGCCTTAAAATCAGTTTGATTTGTTTGGAATTGTTCTTCTGATACAATTGCATTTTCACCAGCAAGTTCTTTAAATGCTGTTACAAAGTAACTTCCAAGGCCCGATGAATAGTCATCTCCAAGTTGAGTAATAACTGCAGCTGTTTTTGCATTTTCTTGGAATGCATAGTTAGCCATTACAGTTCCTTGGAATGGATCAAGGAAACATACACGGAAGTAAAAATCATTACCGAGTGTTACTTGTGGATTTGTACAAGATGCTCCAATTGCAGGAATTTTTGCATCCGCAAAGAAATCACCAGCTGCAATGGATACACCAGAACCATAGGATCCAAGTACAACTTTTACACCAGAGCTAATTAAACTTTGTGCAGCACTTACTGCTTCGGTTTTATCACTCTTATTATCAACTTCAACTAATTGAATTTCATATGTATCACCGTTAATTTCAACAGTAGGATAAACCTTATTAGCATAACGCATACCTAAAACTTCTTGGAATCCGCCACCACCATTTTCTCCTGTAATAGGTTCAAATACTCCGATCTTGATTACTTTTCCACCATCACCACTTGTAGGTTTTGTACCACAACCAGTAAACAAACCTACAACTAAACTTAAACATAGTGTTAGTATCAATGCTTTACGTTTCATAAAACTTCCTCCTATAATCGTCTTTTTGATAAAGACATTTGTCTTTTATACTTTGTCAGTATAACACTTTAACCAAGTGAATTCAATAGGGAGTTTCTATAATTCGGTTTTTACAATATATAGAATCTAGACGTATGAATTGTTCATGAGAGGTTCATTACACAACACAGAAAAAATTACCCCTATAGAATTTATACCATAGGGGATACTAGTTAAATTAATGCTAAAGTAATGCTTAAAGTAATACTAAAGTAATACTTAAAGTAATACTAAAGTAATACTAAAGTAATGCTAAAGTATTACTTTGAAATTATCTTATTGTTTATTGTTAATTGTCTGGTAGGAATTTTATGATATTAAAGCGTGCATTCGTTAATGTCCACATTTGTTGATAGTACACCATTATATTCCATAATCCTGAACCGATAATACCATATTCTAAAATTAGATCATCCAAGACATTTACACTTCTACCATCTATAAACCACACGACATGGGTTTCTAGTTCTCCAGTTAGG
Source organism: Anaerocolumna sp. (assembly GCA_029239975.1). GTDB lineage: Bacteria > Bacillota > Clostridia > Lachnospirales > Lachnospiraceae > Anaerocolumna. Next base: position 911 of record JARBTX010000013.1, on the reverse strand, counting down.
GAATGATTGTAATAAAAATATGGGGTTTGAGAACTTTCGTCTAATTCAATTGTAACGTTATGTTCTCTTGCTAATGTAATTGCTGAATTTAGAGTCATTGATGCAGCATATCCTTGTCTTGGGTCAAAGGGAAGTGCCCAGTCATACGCGATCAATGGTTTTCCAATAGAGACGTTATCCGTTGGCGCTAATGTTATGAAGTAATCTAAAAAATTTCTTATTGAGTTAATTGAACTAATTGGACCTGGTGCTGATTTGTTTATACCCCACGTGTATTGTAAAAAGGTTAAACGGTATACTAAAGGGCTTATATTTTGATAATCTATAGTTTCAAATGTTGTAGTATGATCTTCAGTTTCTATATGAGGATTTACTGTAATAAAAAATAAAGCTCCACGTTCATTTAATTGAATAGAAATCCTTTTTAGTAATTCAATATATAATTTTTGATTAACAGTATTTAAATTATTAATTAATATATTTATACCCATATAATCAGAATAATTTAGTATATTACGTAAGCTTTCGATAAGTTTAGTCTGATATTCTTCATTTAATAAAATCTCATACTCGACTTCAAGATTTGGATCACCTTGTGTTGTTAATGTGGAAACCATTAATAATGGAATTACACCATAGTATTTAGACAATTGTATAATCTCTCTATCGTCACCATAAGAAAAGATTTCGCCCTTACTTAATATTGTATAATTAAAAATTGAGATAAAGGTTAAGTATGGTAACGTTCTTTTTAATGTCTCTAAATCAATAAATGAATAAACATAACCATTCGTCGTTAAATCTCTTTTAGTATCATAACTTATCGCCAAGGTTTCACCTGGGAATATATACTGTCTATCAAATAAAAACGGGTTATTTCTTAGCAATTGCATTGTTGATACTCCGTATAA
>JARBTX010000111.1 GCA_029239975.1 Anaerocolumna sp. | reverse complement strand
AACAAGTCGCAAATTTGCCTCAGCCAAACGTTTCTTAGCATCTGCATCTCCAACTTTCATTCTTCTTGCTAAATCAATTTCTTCATCTGCACTAAGTAAAGGTACTTTTCCGATCTCTTTTAGATACATTCTGACTGGATCATCGATTGCTATACCTTCTGGAATAGAAAAATCAATCTCTTCAATCTCGTCTTCGTCATCTAGAATAATATCTTCCTCATCGTCAGTGATTCTAAGAACATCGACATTGTTTGCTTCAAGAAATTCATATATTCTTTCAACCATGACTGGATCCATTTCAAAATCGACGAAAAAATCATTTATTTCCTGAAATTCAAGAACATTTTTCTTTTTCTTTGCAAAAACTAATAGTTCTTTTAATTTTTCTGAAAATTTTACCATGCTCTCATCCATTATTTATCCATCCTCCTACTAAAGCGGTTATATCTATAGAAAAGCTTAGCATTAACTTTATAATACCGTAAAAAAGGTTGTTTGTGTCGATTCCTTATATCTTTTTAGTATTTTAACCATCATTAAAAGAAATATGCAATTTCTGTAAGTCTGCTTGTTCCTTAATGATTTTCTGCAAAGCCAGTATGTCATTATGTTCTATTGCTTTCTTACTTTGTTCATCTAAGCTATTTTTCTTAATTCGAAGTACTGTCTCTTCAATCGCTTTTTTACGTTCTAGATCTGTCATATCTCCACGAACAGTAGTTGTAAAAAGTGATGCAACTTCATTTTGTTCTTCTTTGCTTTCAAACCGGTTAATAATTTTTGCTGGTATTACAGTATGTTCCGTAAAATACTGTTCAAATAACATTCCAGCAACTTGTTTGTATAAATCTTCAGTAAAATCATCTGGGTCAACAATTCCTTTGATTTTATCAAAAATTCTCGTATCTTCAATTAACCAAGTAAGTAGAATTTTTTGTGATTGTTTCATTCCATCTTCTGGCTTTTGCTTTTGTTTTAAATTATCATGGCTACGTTCTTTCGTATCACTCTGACCTACAATCATTTGTGCACCATAACGATTCACCAGTTTTCTTAGATTATCAAAACCAATCATATACTTTGTGGCAACTGCTTCTATATAAATGTTTCTCTCAATTTCTTCTGAAAAAACAAGCATTTTCTTAGCAATCTCATTAAAAAACTTCGTTTTCATCTCTGGATCACCAAGATCATATTCTCGCTCCATTACTTCTACTTCAAATAAAAATGCATTCTGTGCATTATCTATTCTTTTTTGAAATTCGTCAGCTCCTAATGCTTTTATAAATTCATCTGGATCTTTATAAGGCTTCATATTGATTACTTTAGCGGTTAATCCTGCTTCTTTTAGAATCGGAATCGCTCTTAAGGCTGCTTTGGTTCCTGCTTCATCACTATCATAAGTAAGTAATACCTCACTTATATAACGTTTTAACAGATTTGCTTGTAGTCCGGTAAATGCAGTTCCCAAGGATGCGACAGCATTATTAAATCCAGCTTGATGGAGAGCAATAACATCCATGTAACCTTCGCAGAGAAGCATATTAGGTTTTCTAGAAACTCTAGCAAAATTTAGACCAAATAAGTTTCTACTTTTATCAAATAATTTTGTTTCTGGCGAATTCAAGTATTTTGGTGACCCTTCTCCCATAACACGACCACCAAATCCTATGACACGATTATTAACATCCATGATAGGGAACATAACACGGTTCCAAAACTTATCATACGTCTTTTTCGTCTCATCAAAACTGATTAATCCAGATTCTCTTAAAATGCTATCATCATACCCTAAATGCTTTAGGTATTGATAGATGTCGTCACCAGTTTTATTCGAATAACCTAATCCAAACTGCTTAATGGTATCATCAGAAAGCGCTCTATCTTTTAGATATTTATATGCTGCTTGTCCACGTTCTGACTTTAATTGATAATAATAGTATTTTGCCGCTTCTTTATTAATTTCAAGTAGTCGTGATTTTATACTAGCTTGTTTTTTTGCTTCTTCGCTATATTCCGCTTCTGGTAAATTAACGCCTACTCTGTTAGCTAAGAGTTTTAATGCTTCAACAAATGAATAATTTTCATAATCCATAATGAAAGTAAAAACATTACCACCAACTCCACAACCAAAACAGTGATACATTTGTTTTGAACTGCTCACACTAAAAGAAGCTGATTTTTCATTATGAAATGGGCAGAGCCCCATATGATTACTACCTTTTCGCTGAAGCTTTACATAAGAACCAATAACATCTACAATATCATTCTTTGCACGAACTTCTTCTACTAATTCTTCTGGATAAAACATGGAACTCCTCCTCTCTATAGTTCTAAATAAATCAATTATACTAAAAATTGTTCTATTTGTAATAGAAAATATAAAATTTACTAAAATTATTTCTTTTTCAATTCCATAATCCTACATGTTTCTATCACATCAACAAATCTATATTAACCAAATCTATATTAATAAATACTCCATGATCTTGGTATGGTTAATTCCTTAAATTTAGCAACAGCATATCGATCTGTCATACCAGCGATATAATCACATACCACTCTAGTCTCAGATTCTCCTTTTTTATCTATCATAAACAAATATTCTTCTGGTAATAATTCTAAATTATTTCTGTAATAAGTGAAGAGCTGTTCCAACATGGTTTCTGCTCTTTGTTCTTCACTTTTTGCTACTGGGTTCGTATAGACACTTTTAAACATATATTTTCTCATTTCGAACATAGCATTTTGAATTTCTGGCGACATAATGATATCATTTTTATCCTCACTATTACTTACGATATCATGTATTATGGTGTTCAAACGTTCTCTTGGACTATGACCTAATATATCTGTATATTCACTAGGTATATCATCTTCTGTAATAATATGCCCACGAATAGCATCGTCTATATCATGATTTATGTATGCAATCTTATCAGATAAACGTACAATTTTACCCTCTAACGTACTAGGAATTCCCTTCGTCTGGTGATTTAAAATACCGTCTCTGACTTCTATGGTTAAATTTAATCCTTCTCCATGCTTTTCTAATAATTCGACTACTCTAATGCTTTGAAGATGATGCTCAAACCCTTCTGGGCAAACACGATTTAATGCTCTTTCACCGGCATGACCAAAAGGTGTATGTCCTAAGTCGTGTCCCAAAGCAATAGCTTCTGCTAAATCTTCATTCAGTCTTAGTGCCCTAGCTATGGTTCTAGCGTTTTGGGATACTTCTAAGGTATGAGTAAGCCTTGTACGATAATGGTCACCTTCTGGTGCTAAAAAAACTTGGGTTTTATGTTTTAATCTGCGAAATGATTTAGAATGCAATATTCTGTCTCTATCTCTTTGGTAGATTGGACGTATATCACATGGATTTTCGAATAAATCTCTACCCTTTGAATTGTCACTAAAAGCTGCATAAGGGCTTAAATATTCATGTTCTCTTTGTTCTAACTTCTGGCGCATACTACTCTTATTATCAATTTGGTTGTGTTTTTGATTACTTTCCGAATTCATATGTTCATGCTCCTTTCGGTTTAGATCCACTTCACATTAAGACAATCTTTTATTTAATTTGTTAATATTTGCAATTTAATATCCCAAGAATGTAATGATTTATTCAGGGATTGCGTTTTTTAATCTTATACTTATAATATTCTACGTTTGTTTTGGTTTTCCTTTTTTATTTTTAAAAAACCTTTAAAATATTCACCATTTTAACGCTATAGCATAAATTATTATAAATGTTAGCTTTAGGAAACATGATTAGCCGTGCGAAATTAGATGGTATGAGAGAAATCATGTTTTTCAAATTAGGAATTCATGTAACTCATAAATTCATAACATTTTATCAAAAGGAGGCATTATTATGATAAATCTAGATAAAGCAATGGTTGGAAGTATTATTAAAGTTGAAGATTTATTCTCAACTGGTATGTTAAGAGAACGTATGCTTGCCCTTGGTTTAACCAAAGGAGCTAAAATAGAGGTAATTAGAAAAGGCCCTAAAGGTGACCCTACAGTTTATAATATACGCGGCGCTATGATTGCTCTAAGAAAAGAAGAGGCATCTTTGATATCAATTATTGAAAATTAAAATAAATAGTTAGGAGGTATCAATGGGTTTAACATTTCAGTCAACAAAGAATACTGCTCTTACTGACATTTTTCAGATTGAAAAAAAAGAAGGGCAACATGTCATTGCACTTGCCGGTAACCCAAACACAGGAAAAAGTACTGTATTTAATGCACTTACAGGACTACATCAACACACAGGTAACTGGCCTGGTAAAACAGTAGTAAATGCACGTGGTGAGTTTAGCTATCAAGAAAATGATTATATTCTTGTAGATTTACCAGGAACCTATTCCCTTTTTGCTTCTTCTGTGGAAGAAGAAGTTGCCAGAGATTTTATATGCTTTGGAAATTCCGACGCAGTTATTGTGGTGACAGATGCAACTTGCCTGGAAAGAAATCTTAACCTTGCTTTTCAAGTTATGGAATTAACTGATAATGTAATTTTATGTATTAACTTAATTGATGAAGCTAAGAAAAAAAATATTATAATTGATAAGAAAGGTATCGAAGCTGAACTAGGAATTCCTGTGGTCTTATGTGCTGCAAGAAGCGGTGTTGGAATCGATGAATTAAAAGAGATTGTTTTTAAAGTGACAACCAAACAAATAAAACCAAGTCCACGTGTGATACGATATGCGGATCCAATAGAAGGAACGATTACTTCCATGCTTCCATCCATCGAAAAAAACACAGCTGGTATTAACCCTAGATGGATTGCTTTAAGAATCATGGATGGTGATTCCAAAATTAAAGACTCAATCATCCAAAATATGGAGCAAAGTGAATTAGTTCAAATGCTAGAAATAACCGATACCATTGCTGACCAATTTGAAACTCCATCGTTAAGGGACCACATTTCAGAACAAGTCTATAAAAAAGCAGAAGATATATGTAACCGATTTGTAAAAGAAGATAAAAAGAAAATGAATCGTGATAGGTTAATTGATAATTATATCACTTCAAAAACATTTGGTATTCCTTTAATGCTTCTTACCTTGGCACTTATTTTTTGGATTACTATAACTGGAGCTAATATTCCATCTAAACTATTGGGTGACTTTCTTTTTAGTATAGAAGATAAACTTACTACTTTGTTTATTCATTTTAATGCACCAGTATGGTTGCAGGGGTTATTTATTAAAGGTCTTTATCGTACCTTAGCTTGGGTTCTTTCCGTTATGCTTCCACCTATGGCGATCTTTTTCCCACTTTTTACAATCCTTGAGGATTTAGGATATCTTCCTAGGGTGGCATTTAATTTGGATCATTTATTTAAAAAAGCTTGTGCACACGGCAAACAATGTTTAACAATGTGTATGGGATTTGGATGCAATGCAGCAGGAATTATTGCTTGTAGAATTATCGAATCACCTAGAGAACGATTAATCGCAACGTTAACCAATAATTTTGTCCCCTGTAATGGTCGTTTTCCAACCTTAATCGCAATCTCATCTGTATTTCTGATTACAAAAGCAGGAACTGGTTTTCAGATTCTTCCGGTATTAGCAGTTACCGTTTTAGTTGTGATAGGAATCGGAGTTACCTTACTTGTATCTTACGGATTATCAAAAACACTCTTAAAAGGAGTACCTTCTACTTTCACACTTGAATTACCACCTTACCGCATTCCTAAAATAGGAAGAGTTTTATATACTTCTATTATTGACCGAACACTATTTGTACTTTTTCGAGCTGTTGTAATTGCTGCTCCAGCTGGTGCTTTAACTTGGCTATTAAGTAATATTTATATTGGTGACTTAAGTATAGTTGGTCATGTTGCATTATTTTTAAATCCATTTGCATCTATCATAGGATTAGATGGATATATTTTGATGGCATTTATTCTTGGTCTACCTGCAAATGAAATCGTACTTCCAATACTTCTCATGTCCTATATGTCAACTGGCTCTATGATTGAATTTGATAGTATCGATTCTTTAAGGGAAATACTCTTGAGTCATGGTTGGACGTATCTAACTGCACTTAATGTTATGTTATTTAGTTTACTCCATTGGCCTTGTGCAACAACTATATTAACTATAAAGAAAGAAACTGGAAGTATGAAATGGACTGCGCTTTCTATCATACTGCCAACAACAATTGCAATAGGGGTATGCTTTATTACTACTTCTTTATATCGAATTATAAATTTATTATAAGTGTCACAAAATTTATCTAAGCATATCTTAATGTATATAGATTTATAAAAGCAGGGGTGATACTTCACCCCGATTTTTATAATAATATGTATTTATGACCAGCCTTTTCATTCTTCGATTCTATTCCTAGAAAGTAATTTTACCTTATACATAGAGTATAGAAACATCAATCTAAATAATGATTCCCAATTGAATAAATCATAATGAGAGGTTAGGGATAATTTGCTAAATAATCAATATGAATACCAACATATGGTTGAATTATCATTAATACCAAAGGATTACAATATTGATATGGCTTTAGATAATAAAGATATTATAAACTACGGTGCATATCGATATAATATTGATCGTTTAGACCAATTTATCTATAATGTTAATAATAATATTCCAGATAAGATTAGAATTACAGACTTTGGTATTGATTCCCCATCATATAAAATTTTACAATATAATGGAAACGAAATCATTTTAACAATAAAATATTATACTGATAATGAACCAAATTATCTTACCTATTATGGATACACAATAATAAAACGAATAGGAAAAAAACATAATAAAACCATATTATATTATGATTTAATTCAATTTGATAACGATCTAGAGCTTCCGATATTCGATATGCGACTTATGTAATCTTTTTAATAAAGAATACAGGGAATTTTAATATTATCCCTGTATTTTTATTTTTCCTTTTTTATTTTTCTATACTCATTAAATTGCTTTAACATTTCTGGATATTCATTAAAAAATTCAACCAAGTCTTCAATCCCACATAGAATCTCATGATTAATGGTATGTTCAATCTTCTCTGTCTCTTCTAAAAGTCCATCTGTTACATTAAGGAATGCAAGAAATCTTTCAATTAAATTATGTCTATTTAATAAAGCTTTTCCTATCACAGTCCCCTTTGGTTCTAGCATGATAACACCATACTTTTCATATTTAATTAATTTTAATTCTGCAAGCTTTTGTATCATCTTAGATACAGAAGGTGGTTGTACGTTTAGTGCTAACGCAAGATCATTTACCCTAGTAAACCCAGTATCCTGTGATAATCTATAAATCATCTCCATATAATCTTCTCCTGATGGAGATAATAACTCTTGATCTTTTCTCATATATTCAGAAAATGTATAAAATTCATGTTTAAACACAAGTCACTCCGTAATATTCTGTTATTTCATTATATGATAGTTGTTTTATAATTATGGATAATCTTTTCATATTAATACATGTTATTTTGTTAGTATAATATTAATAGAAATAGTTATATAAATAGGTTAAAATTAATCACTAAGATCAAATAACAAAAGAGCTATCAACCATAATTAATAACTCTTTACATTTAAGGTAAACTTCATATATTATTTATTAATTCTTTTATTAATTCTATTTTTCTAAATCATCCATACATTTCATCTTTGAAGGACAATCACTACAACCACAACTACAATACTTTCCTGCTTTTATGTTTTTTACTTTTTTATAGATAACAAAACCAGCATACGAAATAATCAATAAACCAATAATAACTTCCATCTCTTACCTTCCTACAGAAATAAACTTCCGATTTGATATACAAGAACTGCTGCTAACCAAGCAATTACTAATTGAAAAACAATAGTAAAGGTAGTCCACTTTACAGATTTTAATTCTCTTGCGATTACTCCTGTTGCTGCTGCACAAGGGGTATATAATAAGGAAAAAATCATTAAGGCATAGGCATTCAAAGGACCAAACCCAAGTGGGCTTAATATTTGAGTTAAACTATTCATACCTTCCCTAGAGTTTGCATTTGCAATACCAAATAGTACACCAAAACTAGATACTACTACTTCTTTCGCTGCAAGCCCTGATATTAATGCAACTGCAACCTGCCACAATCCCATACCTGCAGGTTTTAGAATTGGAACTAATATGCGTCCAAACATAGCTCCATAACTATCAGATGGATTTGACACCATACCATGTGGTCCAAAATTTAAAATAGCCCATATAATTACAGATGCTAAAAAGATAGTCGTTCCTGCTTTGGTAAGATAATCCTTTACTTTTTCCCATACATATATGATAATTGATCTACCATTTGGAGCTTTATATTCTGGTAATTCAATTAATAAGGTATTTATTTCTTTATTATTTCCCTTATCTTGGCTGGCTTTATTCATAATATAAGCTATGGTTATACCAAGAATTAACCCAACTACATACATGGAAAATGCCACAACGGTTGCATATTTTCCAAAAAACATGCTTGAAAACAATACATAAATCGGGATTTTTGCACTACAAGACATAAATGGAGTAATCATGATAGTACGTCTTCTATCGTTTACATTTTCTAGTGTTCTTGAAGCCATTACAGCAGGTACTGTACAACCAAAACCTAAAAGCATAGGAATGAAGGCTCTACCAGATAATCCAATCTTACCCATTAACCCATTCATTACATATGCTACCCTTGACATGTAACCACTATCTTCCAAAAAGGCTAATGCTAAAAATAATATAAAGATATTCGGTAAAAATGTTAAGATTCCACCAACACCTGCAATGATTCCATCTACAATTAAGGAAGTTAAAGCTTTATTTGTACCCACATCCGTAAGAAAATTTAATACCACATTTGATATCAAGTTAAATAAAACTTCAAAAACTCCTTTTAATGAATCACCTATTGTAAACGTTAAGAAAAATACGGCTGCCATAATTGCTAGAAAAATTGGCATACCAAAATATTTATGAGTTAGTATCCGATCAATTTTGTCCGTTGATTCCACTTTTTTATTTTTGTTTACCACTACTTCTTCAATGATTTCTTCTATAAAATCATATTTTTGATTAATGATATCTGTTTCATAACTCCTGTCAACAATGCCCAACAAGTCTACTGGATATAATCTCATTATTTCAGGATCTTTTTCTAAGTATTTTATAGCATACCATCTAAGATTCTTCATATTAGGGTATTGTTTCATTAATATAGATGATATTTCATCAATCTTATCTTCTATTAAATCACTATAAACTACAGTAAAATCGTTATGATGATCATGTGTATGTAAGCTTTTTACTTTTTTTTGGTTTCCATGGTGATGTTCTAAATTAATATCTTTTTCTTTTGATTTGTGATGTGCAACTGCATGCATCAAAATATCTAAGCCAGTTTTTTTTCTAGCAGATACCGGAATGACAGGAATACCTAACATCTCAGGAAGTCGGTGAAGATCAATCTCCATACCTCTTTCCTCCACAATATCCATCATATTTAATGCTAGAACAACTGGTTTTCCTAACTCGATTAATTGAAGAGTTAAATATAAATTTCTTTCTAGATTGGATGCATCTGCAATATCAATAATAACGTCAACTTGATTATCTAAGATATATTGCCGTGTTAATTTTTCTTCCATTGTATAAGATGTAAGACTGTAAATACCAGGCAAATCCACTAACTTAAATTTATGACTATGATATTTAAATGCTCCTTCTTTTTTTTCAACTGTTACACCTGGCCAATTAGCAACTTTAAGTCTTGCTCCAGTATATGCATTAAATAAAGTAGTCTTACCACAATTAGGATTCCCAACAAATCCAATTTGTAATTCTTCTCTACCTTTTATTTCGAGAGATTCCGTATTCTGCTTCATACAGCAACCTCCTCTATGTAAATTTGTTCTGCGATTCGCTCGCCAACCGCTAATCTAGTACCTCTTACTTTAAATATAACTGCTCCATCTGTATTCTGATTAAGAAGTTGTATCTTAGTTCCGTCTATCAAACCAAGAGCCTCTAATCTTTGTTTTACCAGTGGCTCTAAATTTGATTTTTTTACTATATAATTGCGACCAATATGGCCATCCTTAAGAGTCATAATAATTGCACCTTTCCATTGGTAACTAGCAAATCGTTATTGATAATAATTATCATTACCGCAAGAATTATAACTCTTTCTATTTATTTTGTCAACTATTGCAACCATTAAATTAGGGCCAATCTAACTAATCACCTCTAAAGCTTAAAAATGTGTTATATATATTGATTTTACCATATCCCCATATGTTGTTAGGGTATATGTTTTGCGGATCAGTCATTGCACCTCTTATTAAGAATCTTTGAATTTGCAAACTACTAATGGAATAATAATTTCCTTTTACAATTCCCCATTCCAAAAGTATTGCTGCTATTCCCGTAGCATACGCTGTAGCTATGCTCGTACCTGATGCACTAATAAATTGATTCATAGGTCTTGGCGTCATTATATTTACACCTGGGGCAGCCACATTAGGTTTTACTACATTATATCTCGTATAACCCCTACTTGAGCTTAAATAAACACTATTTGTAGCACTATCATAAGCAGTAACTGTTGTTACAAATAAAGCATTTCCACTAGATGTTATGGTAGTATCAGGATTAGAATTTGGAAAAAATGTATTTTCAGTAATAAATCCGGTTATTGGTAACCATACGTGATAATTTACGTCTACGGTTGCACTACAATATACTTTAAATTTCCATAATCCTGGTGCTGGTGCCATAAATCGAATTAATATCATCGGATCACCGGTTACAGCTTCTACAATTAGATGATCTACAAAAACAGTTGTATTATCAAATAAGAATTTTATCTCCCTGCTCTCACCATACCTAGCAATTATTCTAGGAATATATTCGCCACTAGGTGACTGAATATCTATGGAATAAATATACGGAGCATATCCCCATAATTCCATGCTGAAAGCTTTTTCATCTGCTCCAACATTCAATTCAAATAAATCATTGGGATTATTTCCAGCAATTGTACCAAAATAGTGATGCCTACTGTTCCCTTCATTTCCTGCTGCAGCAAGAAATGCCCTTCCATTAAAACCACCATGCCATGATATAAAGGTAGATAAAGGTAAATTCCCATCATGTGGGCCTTGGCTCGTGCCTAATCCAATGCAAATTGCAATTGGTCGATTTAGTAAAATTGCTTTTTTTAGCAAATACATTATACCAAACATAATATCATCTTCTTGAAAACAAGTTGCATTTTCCGGAATTCCAAAGTAATTTCTTAGGTAAGTTTTTGCAGGTTTTAATTTTACAACTACAAATTCAGTTAAAGGAGCTACCCCTTGAAATTCTTCTGATTCTGAACCACCTGCAATCCCAGCGAGCATAGTTCCATGTCCCAATTCATCTTTGCTTGGAACAATAGAATATGGATCTTCGCTTATAATAGCTGTATTTATAACTTCACGACTATACTCCGTTCCATAATTAAATATATCCTCTGACGCCTCCATATTCTCAATGGTTTGATCCCATATGGATACGATTCTGGTTGTATTATCCGAATATTTGAAGACAGTATTATTATAATCAATTCCAGAATCAACAAAGCCTAATAACACCTGTTCTCCTTTAAAATCCATTCTCGGTATATTTCTTAACTTTACTAACCCAAGTGCTTCTTGATTAACTTCTAATAATCCAAACAGTTTAGGAATCATGGCATATGCATTTTCTTTTTGTAACGTAGTTGATACATCACTAACAGGAAAATAAATGACACCATATCTTTCATCTATAATATTTAATGGAAAATTAGCATATTTTAAATTAAACTCATCTTGCCTACTATACTCTACTAATGCATTTGCATAATCTTCACTTATAATGCTTTTTTTCTCTTCTATAGTCATATTTTCCTCAAAAATCATCGTTAATATAATTGTATGTTTCTGTTTATGCTATATGAATATTTTAACTGATATTTCAACTACCTATGATGAATTATTAACTTAATAATTTATCAACTGCCAAACAATCAATCCACCAATACAATCCACAAATAAATCTATTAAATTCACTTGACTTTCGAATGTATGTTCTGTATAATGTAATTAAATCGAACGTTTGTTTGTAATATTCTAATTAAAAGGATGATAATATTATGTTTGACGCTTCTTATTCAATTGAATTTTCTTCTGATAATGCGAAAAGCGGGACTCTTTACTCCAAGCTAGAAACTGGAGTAATTGCTGTATTTAATTCTAATGGAAAAATAAAACCATTATTTTTTCAATACAAGGATATCTATGGTGATGATCATAATATTAAGATTGATAATATTATCTCATCCAAAGAAGAGCATTATGCTGGACTTCCTTGTATCATTTATTCCTGCACTGCCATTATTCAAAACAAAAGACTACAATGTACACTAAGATATCATGTTGCACAACATTATTGGGAGTTGTTGTATTAAAGCTTTCTATTATCATGAATCGAGTTAATTAATAACAACTTGATTCAATACATAAAGTATGTATTTTATTTTATATATTACAAACTATAAAATGAGCCAGCTAACAGAATTTTTCTGTTTCACTGACTCATATTTTTATGTTGATTAAATTGAAATGACAAGATTTGAACAAGTTCCAATCTGCTTTGGCGCCCCTATATATAAATTTTTAAATATGTATGATATCGAGGCGACAAGATTTGAACGAGTTCCAATCTGCTTTGGCGCCCCTATATATAGATTTTTAAATATGTATGATATCGAGGCGACAAGATTTGAACTAGTTCCAATCTGCTTTGGCGCCCCTATATATAAATTTTAAATACGTATGATATCGAGGCGACAAGATTTGAACTTGCGACCTCTGCGTCCCTAACACAGCGCTCTAGCCAAGCTGAGCCACGCCTCGATTCTTTGAATATCTGTTGATTTTCAAAGTAGTTATATAATATAATATTCTTTGTTAGAAATCAATATAACAAATGGTAAAATTTTGATATAATTCCATTAATTTACCATAAACTTAATACAATGTAAGTGGAATTAGCTATGGAAAATACGAAAAACCTTTTATCCATAGAACGGAGGAATCGTGAACAATCAAAGAAATTTTCAAAAAGAATTAGATAACTTATTAATAGATTTAGATACCAAAGGAGTTACACCAAGTCTACTTTTACACAGCTGCTGTGCACCTTGTAGCAGTTATGTGTTAGAATATTTATCACAGTACTTTAACATAACTATATATTATTATAATCCGAATATATCATATGAAGAAGAATATGAAAGGCGAACTCTAGAGCAGCAAAAATTAATTCAAGAAATGCCAGTAAAAAATCCAATTCAATTTATGCAAGGTGAATATGAAACAGAACGTTTTTATGATTTAGCAAAAGGGTTAGAGAAAGAGCAAGAAGGTGGTGAACGTTGTTTTCGCTGTTATGAGTTACGTCTTGAAAAAACTGCTAAATTAGCGAAAGAAATGGGATTTGATTTTTTTACAACAACACTTTCCATCAGTCCATTAAAAAATGCTTCAAAATTAAATGAAATTGGTGAACAACTATCTAGTAAATATGAAGTCTCCTATTTATTTTCTGATTTTAAGAAGAAAAATGGTTATAAACGCTCTATTGAACTATCGAAAGAATATGATTTATATCGTCAAGATTATTGTGGTTGTATCTACTCAAAAGTAAATCGAACACAGTAGAAATTAATCGATTTTTAATGTCATCACTTCCCATATTGATTGAAAATACAAAAGCACTGTGATACACTATATTTAACATATATTAGTAAAGGTAAAATAGTATTAGGAGGATATAAAAAATGAGATGTCCGTCTTGCGGTTCTGATAATTGTCATATTGTTGAAGAAATTGAATCTCATCAAAAAGGATTTGGCTTTTTTAAAGGTTGCTGTGGTTATCTGATTTTAGGTCCAATAGGTTGGTTGTGTGGCTTATGTGGTATGGGAAAAGGTCATACTTCTCGTAGAGCATTCTGGGTTTGTAATCATTGTGGAAGAAAATTCAAAGTATAAAAGGGTGAATCAATGAAAGATATAACCAATTTGTCCAATTCAGATAAAAGTTTTCAAATCTGGTGTAAATGCATGGAATTAGGAGAACGGACCGGTTGTCATCAACTTCCTGAACGAAGCTTCTTCATAAAAGGTTATCAAATGCCAGTTTGTGCAAGATGTACTGGTGTCATACTAGGTTATATCATTGCAATTCCTATTTATATAATTTGTGGTTTCAAAATGAAACTATCTATCGTTGGTTGTTTCGTTATGTTAATGGACTGGTTTTTACAACAAGTAAAAATCAAGTCATCGACAAATAAAAGACGTCTCATTACTGGAATACTAGGTGGTTTTGGAATCATGACATTACAAATAAACTTAATAAGGAAAATAATATCATATCTATAAAATTAACTGCAATTGTCAAAGGAGGCAGATAATATGCTTGAAGAAAAACTGAATGCTTTATCGGACGAGGATATTATCGCCTTAATCCGTACTAACCATTCTGATGCTATGGATTATATGCTAAATCGCTATAAAAATTTAGTACGAAAGAAAGCAAAGGCATTGTTTTTAATTGGTGGAGACAAAGATGATCTTATCCAAGAAGGTATGATTGGACTGTATAAAGCCATTCGTGATTACAATATGGAAAGGGATAATTCATTTTATAACTTTGCAGATCTTTGTATTTCAAGGCAAATTTATAGTGCTATAAAAGCATCCAATCGTAAAAAAAACTTACCACTAAATACATATGTATCACTTTATGCACCTGCTTATAATGACTAT
>JARBTX010000110.1 GCA_029239975.1 Anaerocolumna sp. | reverse complement strand
GAATAAAGATCGATTAATTCAAGAATTACTTCCGGAAACAGTTTGTATCACACCAGAAGGATTTGTAGCAGATAAATTGGGAACAGATGACTTTAAGAAAATTCATCAGGAATTTTTTAAAAGTATATTTGAAATTAGCAAAGCTAATGTAGATCATATATTAGGGTATGGAGAGTTTAAGGAAGATTTAACAACTAATTACCAGACATGTAGAGATTTTTTAAACGATACATTTACACAGGAGAAAGAAGGATATTGGTATAATTGGCAAGATATGTTTGAGACGACCATGATGACAAAAGATATATTCTATAAATTTTATGAAAGAATGGAAAAACGCATTAAGTATTGTGAAGGGAAACATTATCTAGTAAATAATTCAACATGGTTTGAATCCATCATAACAGATGGCAATAAGGTAACAGGTTTTCCTGATTGGAGTCGTTCCGGTATTTGTGATTTTCTATTGGATTTTGCAATTATGGATTTGAATAAACCATATTATCAAATTCCGGAATTATTAGTTAAGTACTGTAAAGAAGAAGGAATTGTAATACCAGACTTTAAGGAAAGATACTTATGTATGGCTTATTATAAGGGGATTGATGTACTTCGTTGGCATGCTTCCATTGATGATACAGAATCTTGTACAACAATTATTAAATATCTAGATGAACTTGAAGATAGGATTATGTCATTATAATACTGAGGTAGATTATGAAATATGAAAAGGCGAAGGATATATTACCAGAAGAATTATTAAAAGAAGTACAAAAATATGCTGCAGGTAAGCTACTTTATATACCATCTGGTGATGACAAGAAAACTTGGGGGGAAGCTTCCGGGTATCGAACGAAACTAAAAAAAAGAAATCAAATGATTTGTAATAAATATTCTCATGGGATGACTATATCAGAACTTGCAGATGAGTATTTTTTATCCATAGATGCAATAAAGAAGATTGTGTATTCTAAGAAAGTAGAGAATGTATTGGAATATGAGTCAACTTTGACTTGTGCGAAAGCGTATTCCGCTGCTGGTATGATGGAGGAATGGATCCAGTCATACTTAATATTTACTTGCAATAACGATGATCTTTCAGATCGATTATTGTTAACAAATCATTATTATTTCGGGCCAGCCAAACTACCACTCAGATTAGTAAATGATGTAATAGATGAAAATGCGATCATACAACCTAATGAGATAATGTTGTCAAATCAGACAAATGAGGGTTGTTTTCACCAAAATGCTTTTAGCTTACAAAATAGCTTCGATTTACCACCACTAATCATACAATATGAAAATAAGAAATTTTATATTAGTGAGAATAGAGTGTTATATAAGGAACTAAAGAGTAAAAAAGTAAATGCATATCCAGTAATTATATGGATCAAAGATTATTCTGATTATGTTACATTTATGGAGTATTTTGGTAGTTACTTAAGAACAATAAATTAAAATTCATTTTGGTACATAAGACACCTAGTGTGGAGTTTTATGTACCAACTACTTTTACAATCGTAAATAAGATATTAAACACTTATTTTAGGGTAAGTGTTTAATATCTTATTCATTTTGTTAAATCTACTTATTTTTTATAATTATGTTTTTTTAACATCATAATGATAAAAATACACACTGTAATAAAAGTACATACTAAGCCATACAGATAAAGAAAACTGAAGGAAATAGTGGAATCAACAGCGTTGGTTAAATAATTATATTTCGGTGATTGGTAAAAAAAATTATTCGTTAATTGAAATAGGAGAGTTCCAAATATCATTTTATTATATACATTAACCGTATACCAAATCGGAATAAATAGGTAAATCCATATAGCTTTTATATAAAATTGTAATTTGCTATATATTTTTATGGATTCTACAGGCATTTTATTATTATAACTAATTAATTCTGATTTATATGATATATGACTGATTTCATAAAGTACTATACTTACAAGCTGGCATATTAGGCCAATTCCAACAGCTAACTCAGTTAAGTATTGATCATTCCATATAATTTTTTGAATACTAAGCATAAGTAGTATTCCAGTAATACCAATTGCAAATGAAATAATACGTTGCCTATGGTATAAAAATTGCTTCTTATCAGCAATATATTTTAAAACTTGATTATTTGAATTTTCTTCGTTTTTTATAGAATCAGGATTTTCATATTGATCATTTTGATTATCTATAATATCAAATTTATTCATGGTAGGATTACTATCATCTATAAAGGTAGGTCCACCATTTAATATGTCATCTATCTTAACTCCAAGTACTTCCGAAAGCGCTGGAAGTATACTTATATCGGGTAGCCCTTCACCTGTTTCCCATTTAGAAATCGCTTTATTCGTAATACCTAATTTGTCAGCTAACTGTTGTTGTGTAAATCCTTTCTCTTTTCTTAAGCTTGAAATATATCTTCCTATTGCGATACTATCCATTTTTTTCACTTCCTAACTTCCATATTTTGTTATACTTATATTAACTCAAACCAGTAAATAACACAACCCACAGGTAGTTGAGTCATTCTACGGAACGTGGAATCATGTGTAAATTGCTATAAATGAAGGCTGATTGATACGAAATGTAAGTATCTATACGATGTGTAAATTGATTATCAAGGTTTAGGCAAAGCGTCCTTACTTATAAATAAAATATTTATTGACAATAAAATTTAGTAATGATAATATAGTTAAAACCAATGAACAAAAAATTACATATTATTTTTTGGTAGAGGCGCATTTTTTAAGAGTAAGTTGCAGGATATGGCAGACATAGATGATTGCAATTGAAAGGGAAGAATGCCGAAATCGTAGTATTACTGTGGTGTTACGGTTGGGCATATGGTGAATAACCATGTGACTGTCATCATTTTTTGATGGAGTGCTGCCTAAAGAATGTATAGCTTATATAAAACTACGAGATAATATTATCGTCTAGTTAATTAGGCATTACGAGGAATTCTTTAGTATCGACTCTTAGAGTCGATTTTTTTTTACACTGGTGAGCTTTATAATCATCATGGGTAAGCATATCCGCTTAAGACTAATTGTGTACATATTATCAGGAGGTGCTGTTATGGCAATTTTTAAAGGAGCAGGTGTTGCAATTGTTACACCATTTACAGAAAACAATGAAGTGAATTATGATAAGTTAGGTGAATTACTTGATTTTCAGATTGGTAATGGAACAGACAGTATTATTATATGTGGTACTACAGGAGAAGCTTCAACTTTATCTCACGAAGAACATTTGGAATGTATAAGGTATACAGTGGAAAAAGTAAATAAAAGAATTCCAGTTATAGCAGGAACAGGATCAAACAGCACAGAAACTGCTATTTATTTGTCAACGGAAGCAGAAAAATATGGTGCAGATGGTCTTTTATTAGTGACACCTTATTATAATAAAGCTACACAAAGGGGATTATCAGAACATTTTACTGAAATTGCAAAAACTGTGGATATTCCTATAATACTATATAATGTACCAAGCAGAACTGGTTGTAATCTACTCCCAAAAACAGTGGCTGAATTAGTAAAAAATGTGGATAACATTGTTGGAATTAAAGAAGCTAGTGGAGATATTTCTCATGTGGCAAGACTTATGTCTTTAACAAACGGTGATATTGATTTATACTCAGGTAATGATGATCAAATTGTTCCATTATTATCACTTGGTGGAATTGGTGTTATTTCAGTATTATCCAATATAGCACCAAAAGAAACTCATGATATTGTAGCAAGTTATTTAAGTGGAGATGTAAGAAAAAGTTTAGAACTTCAATTAAAATATATTCCATTAATCGAAGCATTATTCTGTGAAGTAAATCCAATTCCTATAAAGAAAGCAGTAAATCTTATGGGATTTGAAGTTGGTCATTTAAGAAGACCACTTACTGAAATGGAACCAGAGAATATGGAAAAATTAGTGAAAGCTATGAAAGAATGTGGTATACTTAATTCTTAGAAGAGAGTATTAGTTTTCCACTCAACAGGAGACACTAAACTTAAGAGGAGGACAAAATGATACGTATTATTATGCGCGGTTGCAATGGAAGAATGGGTCAGGAAATTGCAAAAATTCTGCAAGGTGATGAACAAGCTAAGATAGTAGCTGGAATCGATATCACAGAAGCAACGAATAATGGTTATCCAGTATTTACTTCATTTGCAGATTGTAATGTTGAAGCAGATGTTATTATTGATTTTGCTTCACCTAAAAAACTAGATGAGATGCTTGATTTTGCTAAAACCAATCAAGTATCAATTGTACTTTGTACAACAGGATTATCTGAAAATGATCTTATGATGGTAGGTGAAACATCGAAACAGGTTGCTATTTTAAGATCTGCCAATATGTCCCTTGGTATAAACACTTTGATAAAATTATTAAAGATTGCAACACAAGTACTTGCAGATGATTTTGATATTGAGATTGTTGAAAAACATCACAATCAAAAATTAGATGCACCTTCTGGAACTGCCTTAGCACTTGCTGATGCAATGAATGAGGTTCTTGATGGTGAATATGCATATAATTATGATAGGTCTGCTGAACGAAGTAAACGTGAGAAAAAAGAAATTGGAATATCTGCTGTACGTGGTGGAAGTATTATAGGAGAACACGAGATAATATTTGCAGGATTGGATGAAGTAATCGAAATTAAACATACCGCTTATTCTAGAGCAATATTTGCAAAAGGCGCAATCCACGCTGCAAAATACTTAGCAGGTAAAGGACCTGGTATGTATCAAATGAGTGATGTAATCGGTTAATATAAAAAATATACATAATAGGATGATGAATAATCTTATTATGTATATTTTTTTTGTAACCAAAAGATACAAGTTTTATATTTAACTGATAACAATATGAATGATTATTCATATCCATATCATGCAAGTTTAGGATTAAGCTATCTGGTATAAAATAGTAGAACATACATTTATAAGTAAATCATGCCTTGGACATTAATATCTGTGCCTTGTGCTAACTCTATTGAAAAATAATGTAAATATTTTATAATAAAAATGTAAAAAGAAATAGAAACTGATAACCAGCTTTATAAAGGAGGAATCTTAATGATGAAAAGAGTTAGTAATATGGAAATGAATCAAACACTATCAACTTATCAACAAAATGAAAAGGCAACTAATTCAATTTATAACTGGTTTGCATATCAGTATCAAAAGTTTTGCGGGGTACAAGTTTTCCCTTGGTTTTGATATCATCTCGGTTATGAACCTGCAAGTTAGGTGGTGATGATATGGTTACATACGATTCTCTATTTTTAATGCTTGAATTTGGTACTATTCTAATTGCTCTACTTACTTATATTGATAATAGGAATAATAAGCAAAAGAAAAGAAGATAGGTTTTATTTTAAGAAAAGATTATATTTGAACTTCTAAATATATAAAAACACTATAAAAAGGTTATTAAAATAACTTTAAAATAGTTAGGAGAATAAAATGAATCTTACTAGAGATAAGATCTGGTTAAGTATAAATAATAAAATAAAAAATATGAAAAATCTGTGAACTTGAAAAATTTGACTTTTGTTCACAGATTTTTCGTATTCTAGGAGTAACATAAATTTGTTAAAGTCCAATTTAAATTTAAGGAGGAGAAAATCTTGATAGAAGTAAAAAATTTAGTCAAAAAGTATGGAGATCATCTGGCTGTAGACAACTTAAGCTTCACTGTTGAAAAGGGTCAAATACTTGGCTTTTTGGGACCAAACGGGGCAGGAAAATCTACTACAATGAATATGATTACCGGTTATATCTCAGCGTCTGATGGTACAGTTGTTATCGATGGCCATGATATATTTGATGAACCAGAGGAAGCGAAAAAAAGAATCGGTTATTTACCAGAATTACCACCTTTATATCAGGATATGACTGTAAAAGAGTACTTAAATTTCGTATCTGATATAAAATTAGTGAAAAAATCAGAGAAATCAAAAATGATAACAAAGATCATGGATATGACAAAAATAACTGATGTATCAGAACGTTTGATAAAGCAGTTATCAAAAGGTTATAAGCAAAGAGTTGGACTTGCTCAAGCGATTGTTGGTTTTCCGGATGTACTCATTTTAGATGAACCAACCGTAGGATTAGATCCTATGCAAATTATTGAAATACGTGATCTTATTAAACAATTAAGTAAAGATCACACCATAATATTAAGCTCACACATATTATCTGAGATAAGTGCCATTTGTGATACTGTAATGATTATAAATAAAGGTAAATTAATTGTTAGTGATACACCAGATAATTTATCAAAACATATTGGTGGATCAAATGGCTTACACTTAAGCATCAAAGGTACTATCGAAAAAATTTCAGAAGCTCTTAAATCTATTACAGAAATCACAAGTACCGAAATAAAACCTGGTAGTGAAGAAGGAGTTATGAATGTAACTGCTTATTGTGGCGATGAGATTGACATTAGAGAGTCCGTTTTTTATGCCTTAAGTGATGCTAAATGTCCAATCCTTGATATGCAGTCGTCAAAGATGACACTTGAAGATATTTTCTTAGAAGTAACTCAATCGAAGGGGGATGAAGGTTCACCCCAAATAAGTAAAAGGCTATTTAAAGGTTTTAACAAAGATATGAATAGTAAAGAACCATCTGAAACTGGTGATTTTGATACTAAAAGAGCAGAAGTTAATATCGATGAAGTAAAAGAGGAAAGAGTAAATAACGAAAGAGTAAATAATGAAGAAATAAATATACATAAATCAAATGTTTTATATAGAAGTAATTTAAGTAATGAAGAAAACAATGAGGAGGTAACAAAAGATGCTAGCCATTTATAAAAAGGAGTTAAAATCTTATTTTACATCCATGACAGGGTATGTATTCATCGCATTCTTTTTAGTTATCATTGGCTTATACTTAGTAGTCTACAATATGATTAATCGATATGCGAATTTTGAATATGTATTATCCTCAATTTCTTTTATATTTGTGCTTTTAGTTCCCATATTAACCATGCGTTTGATGGCGGAAGAGAAAAAACAAAAAACGGATCAATTATTATTTACTTCACCGTTACCTGTCAGCAAGATTATAATGGGTAAATATTTTGCCGTGTTTACTGTATTTTTAACAGTAATGGGGGTTGTATGTCTATATCCGTTAATTTTACTCCAATTTGGTGCAGTTCCATTAAAAGTTGCCTACAGTTCCATTCTTGGATTTGCATTACTTGGTGCAGCTTACATTGCAATTGGTTTATTTATATCTACATTAACGGAGAGTCAAGTGGTTGCAGCAGTAGTATCCTTTGTAGTAATTTTAATTACTGCCTTAATGGATGGACTTGTTACAATGTTACCAACTGATAATAAATCAGCTTGGATTATTTTCTCAATTATTTTAGTTGTAATCTGTTTTATTACTTACATTATGATGCATAACATTACGGTCTCTTTGTCTGTAGGGTTAGCAGGAGAAATAGCACTTACTATTATATACTTAATCAAACCAACTATGTTTGATGGATTAGTAGTACGAGTATTTGACTGGTTTTCTGTAATTGCTAGATTCGATAAATTCGTAATGGGAGTACTTGATTTAACCGCTGCAATTTATTACATAAGTATTGTATTCCTATTTATATTTTTAACAGTGCAGGCAATTAAAAAACGCAGATGGAGCTAAGGAAGGGAGAATTAAGGTGAACGATATCAATAATAATAGTGAAAAACAAAGTATAACATCAAAATTTAAGGCCTCCTTTGCATCTAGAAAATTCAAAGGTGGGGCATATGCCACAATAATATCTGTGGTTGTGATTGTACTTATCATATTAGTGAATGTATTTGTTACAGAATTAAATTTAAAAATTGATGTTAGTAATCAGAATATGTACACATTAACTGGTGAGAGTAAAGATTATGTAAAAGGTATAAAAGATGATATTACAATCTACTACATTGCACAATCTGGTAAAGAAGATGCGTCTATTAAAGAAATGATAGAAAAATATGCTAGTTATTCAAGCCATATTAAAATTGAGTACAAAGATCCTGTATTATATCCTAAGTTTGCAAGCGAATATACAGACGCAGAATTAACCGAAAATAGCGTTCTTGTAGTCAATAACACAAATGGAAGAGCCAAGTATGTTGATAATGCTGATATGTTTATTTCTGATGTGGATTATCAGACTTATCAAACCTATGTATCAGCAATTGATGTAGAAGGTCAAGTTACATCAGCACTTCAATATGTAACTACACAAAATCTACCTATTATGTATATGGTGGAAGGACATGGAGAAACTGCCATTTCTGACACCTTGGCTTCATCTATAGCAAAGGTGAATGTTAAAACGAATACGCTATCAACCTTAACAGCAGAAAGCATTCCAGAAGATTGTTCTATTCTATTAATGAATGGACCACAAACCGATTATTCGGAAGATGAAGATAAGATGATAAAAGATTATATAGCTAAAGGCGGAGATGCTATTGTTTTATTGGATTACTCTGTGAAAGGACTTAAGAATCTAAAAGGTTTAATGGAGTATTACGGAATAAATTTTGTAGATGGTATTGTACTTGAAAGTAAACAAGGTTACTACATGGGACAATATGTGAATAACTTAGTCCCAAACATTGAAAGTCATGATATTACAACAGATATTAAAACAGACAAAGAATCCATTGTAGTCCCAACAGCTGTTGGTATTGTAAAAAGCGATTCTGCAAGAAGTTCCATTACAATAGATCCAATACTTACTACATCAGATGGTTCCTATTCCAAAGTAGATATTAACTCTTCCGTTGTTGATAAAGAAGATGGCGATATCGATGGTCCATTTAACTTAGGTGTTGCTATTACTGAAAATTATAATAACGTTGAAACAAAATTAGTAGTATACGGATCTTCCTATATTATAGATGAGAGTATGGTATCATACGCTGCATTAGGTAACTTAGATTTATTCCTTAATTCAGTAAATTTTGTTTCAGGCAAAGAAGATTCTCTTGCAATACGAACAAGAAGTGTAACACAAGAATATTTAACATTAAATGCAGCACAGGTTAATTTCTGGGCGGTAATCATAGTAGTCATTATTCCAGTCTTAGTTTTATCATTAGGTGGATTTGTCTGCCTTAGAAGGAGGAAAAAGTAATGGCAAACAATAAAAAGAAGAAAAGCAGAGAACTTATATTATTATTGTTAGCTGTGATTATTGTTATTGTTGCTTATATAGTATTACTAAATTTTAAAGATAAAAAGTCATCTACAAGAAGTGAAGAAGAAACTGCTGATGCTACAAAACAAATTGTAACTTTGGATGCAGATTCCATTCGTTCCATCTATTTTAAGAATGAGTCTGGTGAGATGACTTTTACAAAAGACTCGGAAGGCGTATGGATGTATTCAGAGGATGAAGCATTTCCTGTAGACCAAACAAAAGTAGATAGTATGGAAAGTTCACTATCAGCCATTACATCAAGTAGAACTATTGAAGATGCAACAGATCTAGATGAATTTGGACTTATTAACCCTGCTATACAAATCACTGCAGCAATAAATGATGGTACAAAAACTACCATAGCAATAGGTGATGAAGCTCCAATTGCTGATGGTTATTATGCAACTGTGAATGATGATAAAAATGTTTATATTGTAACGAAAGCTTTTTATAATAACTTTAAATATAATAGACAAGAAATGATTGCAGTTGCCACAATACCTAGTATTACAGCCGAAAATGTAACTTACTTAAAAGTTGAGAACAAGGAAAAACCAAACTTTGAAGTTTCCTATGATGAGAATAATGCAGCAGATTTCGCTGGATACACTAATTGGACTATGAAACAACCTTATGAAACCAATGTTCCAGCAGATGTCACCGCCTTAACAACATTGTTTGGTAATTTCTCCTCGTTATCATTTTTAGCTTGCGTTGACTATAATGCAGCAGACTTAAGTCAGTATGGGTTAGAGAATCCTACAGCAATCATTGATTTAACCTATTTTGAAGAATATACAAAAACAGATGACTCTGATTCTACAGATACGACAAGTGATGCAAAAAGTGATGCAGAGAGTACCGATTCAAGTAATACCACTGATGAAACTAGTACTTCCAATGAAACAGCAGAAGCAGAAACTACTAAGATTTATAAAGACTTAGGACTGGTGATTGGAACTACCGATGCTGATGGTAATTATTATGCGAAATTAAAAGATTCCAGTGCTGTTTATACAATCTCTGCAGATTCTGTTACAAATATTACTGAAATTGATGCTTACAATAACGTTTACCATTATATTAATCTAATCAATTTGGAGGCACTTAATAAGATTGATATCGATATGAAAGGTACCACTTATACCATGACTATGGATAAAACGAGTCAGAAGATAGATGATAAAGAAACAGAAGTTACAAAGTATAACTTTAACGGAAAAGAAGCAGATGAAACGACTTTTAAAGAATTATTCCAAACTTTGATTGGACCAAGTACAGAGCGTGAAATTCCAAAGGAATATTATGATAACAATCAAAATCAAACGCCTGTTATGACAATAACCTATCATTTTAATGCAGATACCAATAAAGATACTGTTACAATCAAATATCTACCTTATGATGAAAGTTATTACGTAGTAAATACGAATGGTGTTGAATACTTTTTAACTGATTTAAGAAATATTAATAAAATTATAGAAGCAGTGGAAGGTTATCAAGGATAAGAAACTTAAAGGAAGAGTATTGCATTTATGCAATGCTCTTTCTTTTAGTTATATTTTACCATACATCATTTTGTTGACATATTATGAAGCCATAAGTATATAATGTAATACAAGCATTATGAAACAAAGAAATTACTGTAATATTACATAAATACATACAGGTGGGAGCATATATGAAAAAGAAACTAATCATAATGGGAATATGCATATGCGCATTCATAACTTTATTTGCTGTGAATATATATAGAAGATTACATCAAGATGTGGATA
Source organism: Anaerocolumna sp. (assembly GCA_029239975.1). GTDB lineage: Bacteria > Bacillota > Clostridia > Lachnospirales > Lachnospiraceae > Anaerocolumna. The sequence goes on along the minus strand of JARBTX010000110.1, from coordinate 3,862 downwards.
CATTTATACCAAAAGATAATGTAGTCTTAAGGGATGGAGATATGATGTTAGTTAGTGAATCTCTTAGATTATTAGCATATCTTAAAATCAATGAAAATACTTTAAAAGAAGCAGTTGGGTTACAGAATACAACAGATGAAAAAACCACTGACATCACGATAGAAAATCAGGATAATTCCAGTAGTAATGGCTATCTAGATTTTATTAAATGCAAATCCTTATTTGATGTGGTTATTACAGAGTTAAATTTAGATGCAACGAAGATAAAAAGTCAATTAACCTTTGATATTGATTCAGAACCAAATGAAAAGAAGGTATTGAAATCAGAATTTTTAAATCTTTATGAAAGTATTATTAAAGAGATACCAAAAGAAACAGTTCCTGTATTAGAAAAAACCATGTTTGTATTAGGAAGTCCGAAAATAGGATCTAGTGAGTCAGTAGACACTACATATCGAATGGTAACGGATCAAGGGATATATACATATAAAAATGCAACAAATTATGACAAGCTATATCAAGGTGGAGTATTACTTGGTAATGATTCTGATACAAACCAGGGGGAACAGGATTTAGAGAATGGAGCAGATAATAATGATTTGTTTGTTCTTAATGATTATATAGATTGTAACATAAAAGTATTGGTTAGTGGATCAGAAATTGTTTATATAAAAGACACATTAAGTGAAGAAACTGTACTTCATAATGTATGGATTATGAATGGTTCCGATAATATAATTACAACATTTGTAAATGATATACCTAGAAATTTCGACACTAAGTACAAGCTTTCTGGAGAGATTGATGAGAAGATTGGTGATATTGTAATTCAGAATAAAAAGGTTGTAAAAATCAGCATTAAACCTGATATGATAACAGGAAAAGTACTAGTGGCGAATGAAGAATATATAGAAATTGATGGTTATGGGAAAATTAACTTAGATGAAAATTACAAAATCTATAAGATATATGATGAACTATCCATGGAAGTAACAAATAGTATTTTAGTTGGTTATGATGCCACAGATTTCGTAGTTGCTGATGGTAAAATAGTTGCAGCATTAATAAAAGAATCCATTAAAGCAGAGAACATTAGAGTAATAATAAAAACAGATAATTTTAAAAGTTTATTTCATCAAGAGGTGAAATTAACATCGAACAAAGACTTCATAATAACATATGGAGATACGAAAGAGACCTACAAAGCTGGTAAAAAACTAACGTTAAAACCGGATGATAAAATATTTAAAGAAGGTAGGGTAAGAATTGAGCCTAAATCAGAAAGTGGAAAGATTGAATTGCTGTCAATAAATCGAGCAGATGGAACACCAGCTTATCGAGGTGCTATTGAATTATCCGTTGAAAAAGATGGTATTATTATCATTAATGAACTTCCAATTGAAGAATATTTGTATGCAGTAATCCCAAGTGAAATGCCGTCTTCTTATGGATTGGAAGCTCTTAAAGTTCAAGCAATCTGTGCTAGGAGCTATGCATACAATCAGTTATTTGCAAATGGCTATAATCAATATGGTGCTCATGTTGATGATAGTGTATCATATCAAGTCTATAATAATGTACCTGAAAATGAAGATTCCATATTAGCAGTAAAGGATACTTATGGCAAAGTGATTGAATATAACAAAGCTGTAATTACTGCGTATTATTTTTCAACATCGTGTGGGCGTACCTCATCTGTACAAGAAGTTTGGGGAGATACCAGTGAGTCCGATTATCTTGTAGGTAAATTACAAAGTGTCTACGATTTAGTAGACGGAGAAGCAGTTTATGCATCAGCTATGGCACAGGATAAACTAGAACCAGATTTTTCAAAAGAAGATGCCTTTGTTAGCTTTATTCTTAATACGGATGAGATAACATATGATAGTGAATTTCCATGGTATCGTTGGAATGTTACTATAACCAAAGAGGATTTAAAGAAATCAATTGATCAAAGCTTATCATCAAGATACACAGCTAATCCAGGCTCCATTTTAACACTTGTAAAAGGAGAACCAAAAAGTGAAAATGCAGAATATGAGAGTAAACCTGTAACCACCGTTGGTAAAGTAAAAGATATATTAATAGGTAAAAGAGAGAAAAGCGGGATTATTTCTGAAATTATAATAGTTGGTTCTGAATGTACCATTAAAGTTATGTCCGAATACAATATAAGAACACTGTTAGCTCCAATTGATGATGATGTAGTAAGGATTGATGGTAGTATTGCTTCAAATTTAAGTATGTTGCCAAGTGCTTATTTTGTAATGGCGAAAGAAAGTAAGAATATCACTTTTCAAGGTGGTGGATACGGACACGGAGTTGGTATGAGCCAAAATGGTGCAAAAGCAATGGCTGATTCAGGAAAAAACTATGAAGATATAATAAAGCACTACTATACAGGAGTTGAATTGGGATTTATTTATGATTAAGATTTTTGGATTCCTAATAGATGCCTATGAAGATAGAAATACTCAGGCAAAAAGAACACTGCCTGAGTATTTCATAAATAATATCACGATTCAATTAAGATAGTAATAGGTAGAATTAAGAAATTTTCAATAATTTTATTACGAATACTAAAGTAAATTTCTCTAAATCTTGTTAGGTGGATTGTTATCACTCATTGTTTTTTCAATGATTTTTTCTAATGGTTTATCGATTTCTTCTTGAATCTGTACATGATTTGCAGAAGCTAAGGAACCAACTCTATATGCCTTTCGATTCTTAAATAGATACTTTAAGAAATAAATTAAATCACCAGAGGATAAAACAACATTAACCTCGCCACCAATAAATAAAATATTCATACAAAAATAGAACCAAAGCATAAATAAAACAATAGCAGTTAAACTACCATAAGTATTAGAATAATTGCTCATATTATCGATGTAAAAAGAATAGAGATAAGAAAATCCCATCCAACCAGCAGCAGATACTAAGGCACCTGGTAGCTCACGAAAAAGATTTGTTTTACGATTTGGAATAACAATATAAATCAATAAGAAAAATACAGTTAATATTAATAAACCTGCAATGGTACGTATACTAATTATTAAAAGTGCTAAATTTCGAAAGATAGGAATGCGGCTTTCAATCCAAATATAAAGGCGATTACCAAACACTAAAATAATTAAGGTAATAGTCATCATAATTGCAAAAGCTAATGTATAGATCGATGACATGATTCGAAGTTTAAGACCACTTCTAGTTTCTTTGATTGCATAGACTGAATTCAGTCCTTTTACAATGGCATGAACACCACGAGATGCAGACCAAAGTGCAGTAATTGCTGTTATAGATATAACAGTTCCAGAAGATTTATCATAAATCTCATTTACAATTTTAAAAATCAAAGTACTAACACTATTCGGAAAAATACTAGTTAACGTAGTTATCAGAGTGGTTTCAGTAATAGGTAAGTACTGAATCAGTGTTAATAAAAACATAATAAAAGGAAAAAATGATATAATAACAAAAAACGCTGCTTGAGCAGAGAATGCTGTAACATAATCTTCTTTAATTTTTCTATTAAATGCTTTATTTATTTTATAAATCGATATTAAAATATTCATATGATACCTCGCCCATTATTCCACCTAAGAGTGAAATAAAGTGATTATATTTTAGTATATGTAATCCAACCCATCCTTAGTCTAAGTACAAGTTAACTTCTACGATTATACCATTATTTAACATGGAAGTGTTGAATTTAATTATTTTTTAATATTTTAAGTTAGTTTAAATAGGACGAGATGAATATGAGTATATAATAATCATCTGGCTCGCCTTTCCTTCAAGTGGTAAAAGGCACCACTTTCAGACGGTCTTCGCCATCAGAATATTATATACTCATATTAAT
>JARBTX010000012.1 GCA_029239975.1 Anaerocolumna sp. | reverse complement strand
TCATCACCGCATTATCCATGGCTTGTTTTACACGTTCTAAATCCTTTGTTTCACCAATAAATGCTAATGTTAGATGTAGATTTTCTTTATGAGTAAAACTTCCACGTTCTGTATGCTTTTTAAAATCCTGTATTACTTGATATAATCTATTTTTTACATCAACTCCAAAATCAACTGCAATAAATAATCGCAAAAGTTTGTCCATAGTTTTCTCCAGTCTATCTATTTAGATTAAGGATTCAAAAGCACATTTTAATTAACACATATTAAATTCCACATATTTAACTTATCGAATGTGATGAAAACAAAAAGTAGTTCAGGACATGCTTAGTCAAATATGCGTATAAACTAATTGAATAAGTCCACTTTGTTAAAGTGCTTTTAATACCCTAATCCAATCTAAAATATTTCATTCACAATACCCTTAATTGAAAATTCAAAATGTAAATCCGTATTTGGTATACGATATTCATCATGAACAGGTGCACCCCAACTATCGTCACCACCAACTCCCATTTGCATCAATGATGCTTTCACTACGGTATAGTGAACTGGTGGCAATTCATATACATGCATTGCATTCTCTAATTCGTGTGGAGTATATGGTAAAGCTGAAAATTCCATAGGTTCGCTAAAATCACACATTTGCTCTGTCGTCATATCAACATTTGTTTTTCTTAGTTTACTTGTAAATAATATTCCCATTCTTTTATTATTTGTAACACAAGCATATCTTACCCCTGTTTTATTACCACATTCTTGTGGGTTCACATATCCAGACATATTATCTGCCACTTTGTTTGAAAAAATTCCAAGTCTTGCACCTTTGTTACGGTCACAATAATTCTCATCTGGTCCTAATCCATACCAAGTTACATTCTCATAATCTGCAGGCAATTTCATAATAACACCAAACTCTGGTAGTTCAGATAACCCTTCAACCTTACTGTAATCAAGGTTAACTTTAATTGTTCCATCACCAAAAACTGTGTATGTCATGTTGCATTCCGAAGCAGGATTTGTTGGCATTTCATAAGTGTAGGTGATAACGAATTTATCTTCTTCTATCTCCCAAACTGTATCTTTGATTCTTGAATACATACTCGCTAACTTCCAATTACCATAATGGAACGTCATTTTAGTTCCATTATCATTATCGGTTGCTGCTCTCCAAAAATTAGGTTTTGGTGGTTCTGCGAATAATTCTTTTCCACCATATTGATAAGACACTAATCCTTTACCACCTTTAGCAAACAAAGCAAAGAAATTATCGCCACGAACACCAATGTTAAATTCACTTACAGTAACATGAACTGGAACAAAACATAACTTAACAGGTTCTTCGATCTGATAGATAAATTGTCCAAATGCTACTTCATGACCAGCTTTAGCCCAAAGTGTATCTTTTTTTAAATGGAAGGATACCGTAATCGCATACTCGCCTGGTAAGTTCTCTTCTTTTAACGAAAGTGAAATTTCTCTTTCCGTTAATGGTTCAACATCCGCTTCAAAAAAAACAACTTGAGTCACTTTTCCGTTTCTCTCTACCGTTACTTTACCTTCAAATATATTAGTATTCGTGAACAAATTCTTATTTTTTATAATTACGTTTTCTATACTTGGAATTATGGTTATATTCTGATAATTAAATTTTACTTCTTGCATCTTTGGTGATGGAGTTCGATCTGAATATACAATACCATTGGTGCAGAAATTATAATCTGTTGGTCTATCTCCAAAATCACCACCGTATGCAAAATATTCTTTGCCATATCGATCTTTTGCTACAATTGCCTGATCGATATAATCCCATATAAAACCACCTTGATATCTAGGTTCGCGGTCAGTTAAATCAGTATACTTATGCATAGCTCCATTGGAGTTACCCATAGCATGAGTATATTCACAGCAAATAAAAGGCTTTTCTTTATTTTCAGATAAAAATGCTTCAATATCTGTTACTTTTGTATACATCTGACTTTCCATATCACTCGTATCGTTATATCTTCTATCATGTCTTATTCCTTCATAATGTACCAGTCTTGTATCATCTTCTCTATGGAATAACCTAGACATTTCATATATATTCTTACCTCCATAGGATTCGTTACCACAAGACCATATAATTACACTTGGGTGATTTTTATCTCTTTGGAATAAGGAATTCGCTCGGTCTAATACAATATCAAGCCATTCTTCTTTATCATTTGGAATGGTATGCTCGTTTACCCAACTTGTCTTTTGCCAAGTTCCATGAGTCTCAAGATTGGTTTCATCTATAACATATAAACCGTATTCATCACATAAATCATAAAACTGAGAAGTATTAGGATAATGTGATGTTCTAACAGCATTTATGTTATTTTGCTTCATTGTCTTAATATCAATTAGCATTTCTTCGAATGTAACAGCACGGCCATTTTTACAGCTAAATTCATGGCGATTGGTTCCTTTAAATACAATTCGTTTGCCATTCATTAGCATCAAACCATTCTTTAATTCAAATCTTCGAAAACCTACCTTTTGAAGTATAACTTCCTTGACCTCACCTTGGTTATCTTTAATCGTTAACTCTAATTGATATAAATTAGGCTGCTCTGCACTCCATAACCATGGATTTGAGATAGGAATTGAAATCATTAAGTCTTTTTTTATTTCATAACTTTCAAATAATATTGGTGTATCATTATTACTACTTATTCTTTTTTTATATAATCCTGTCTGATATTCATATAATTTTAGTTCAGCCAATCCATCTGATTCATCCATAAAACGTAGTGCAACTTCTAACTTAGCTTCGTCATAATCATCATTTAGCTTTGTTTTTACGAACATATCATAAACATGAATCTTTGGAACAGTATATAAATAAACATCACGAAAAATTCCAGAGAAACGCCAGAAGTCTTGATCTTCTAACCAACTTCCACTAGACCATTTGTAAACTTGTACAGCTAATTTATTTTCTCCATCGGTGATATATTCTGTAAGATCAAATTCTGCTGGAGTAAACGAATCTTCACTATATCCGATAAAGTGACCATTTAACCATAACGTGAAAGCGCTTTCAACACCTTGCAAAGAAATAAAAAGAGAATTTCCTTTCATCATCTCCGGTACATGAAAATATTTTACATAACTAGCAACTGGATTAAATTTCGTTGGAATACTACCAGGATAAACTTCTTCATGTCCATCCCAAGGGTACATGACATTAACATATTGGGGGATGTCATAACCTTGCATTTGAATATGCCCAGGTACCGCGATATCATCCCAATTTCTACAACAATAATCTACATTCTCAAAATTTTGTATCACTTGATCAAAATTATCAGCATATGCAAACTTCCACAACCCATTTAATGAGTAATAAAACGAACTATCTCCGCCTAATACTTCATCTTTGTTTGCATAATATTTATGACTTGAATGTGCTGGCATTCTGTTTATAGCAAAATAAGCTGGATTCGCTATACACGCTTTATCAAATTCCATATGAAACCTCCTAAGAAAACGAATTAGTAACTTATTAATAAGGATTCGTGTGTCAAAAGCCCATTTTAAATTAATCTAAGACACCAGAATCTTAATAAGGCAATTGCGAAACAAAATATCTAGAAAATTATCAATACAAATAAATTAATATTGAAATTAATACACAATGGCAATTTATTTTAATACTTATACTTGTATAGTAAAAATTAAACTATTTTATTTTGCAATAGACTATTAATAATAACACTAGTTAAAACGCTAAAATTATGTATCTATACCCATTTTAACATAGTAATTTTTACTAATCAACCTATTGACATGACTTAAATGACATAGATATAAAATATTTTATAAACACTTTATATCTATGTCATATATAAACCAGCGACCTAAGTCTTTTTCCTTATAAGTTATTACTCATGGTAATCATATCTTTTAGCATTATTTTTGCTCGTAACCTGTATATTATATTTATATTTCTTCCACAATAACTACTTCTTTGACCATACTAATAAGGGTTATAATCTTATCATGATCCATTCTTTCCTTTTGTTTAATAATAATAAACAATCCAACGGTATCTTCTGCATTTCTTGTTTTTGAAATTTCTACATTCGCTATTTCCATATTATTTCTACGGATCAACTCTAACACTTGACTAATACCTTTTATTGATTCTAATTCTATAAATAATTCCATTAATCTCGTTTTAGACATTACGTAAGCATCAAAACGATGCAAGATTGTCATACTTCCAAATATAAATGCACATCCTAGTATAGCTCCTTCATAAAAACCGATTCCTATGGCAAGACCCATACATGCAGAAGCCCATAATCCAGCTGCAGTTGTTAAACCCTTAACCTGCTGTTTACCAGTTATTAATATGGTACCAGCTCCAAGAAAGCCAATTCCACTAATAACTTGTGCTCCCAATCTAGTTGGATCAGCAGTGTAATGCATAACATCAATTATGTATTGATTCGTAATCATAACCAATGCCGAACCAATACATACTAAAATATGAGTACGAAACCCTGCAGGTCTTCTTTTTTTCCCCCTATCATAACCTATTAGCCCGCCAAAAAAGAAAGCTAAACTTAAACGTACTATGATTGATAATCCATTTACTTCTCGTAACCTTTCTATTAATAATTCTATCATAATGTATCCTCCTTTTTTATTAAGATAAGACAATTGTTTTGCAACTGCCAATTTATTTATAACGAAAGAGGTTGCTGCATGTATAGTATGCAGCAGCCCCTTTGCTTAATACAGTGTGTTAAAAATAAAAATTTCTTATCATTATATTAAACTTACACTATATTTACAAGAAAAATTATTCTATTCATTTTAGAATTAATGTACCAATATATGGATTTATTAATATATTATACGCAAAGTAAATTCTTACGCTCACTCATTTTATATTTTCCTTCATTTTGATACATACTAAACCAAAAAGTAAGCGAGGTGATAAAACGTGGCAAGTGTTGCACACAAAGGTTCTATTAGTATGGGTTTAGTTTTAATACCAATTGGTATGTATCGTACAACAACAGATAATGATATACATTTTAATCAATTGGAGAAAGAAAGCAAAGCACGAATTCGATATAAAAAGTATTGTAGCCACTGTAACAAAGAAGTCACTTCATCTGATATCATAAAGGGATATGAATACGAGAAAGATAAATACGTAATTATGACGGATGAAGAGCTTGAATTGATTAAAACAAAAAAAGATAAAACGATTCATATTATACAATTTGCAAAACTCTCCGAAGTGGATCAATTGTATTATGAAAAAAATTATTATGGCATACCAGAAGCTGGTGCTGAAAAGGCTTTCGAACTATTGCGTCAATCCTTATTATCGGAAAAGAAAGTTGCCATAGCGAAAACGGTAATTGGTACAAGAGAAAATCTTATCGTTTTATACCCGACGAAAGATTCTATGATTGTAAAGACTCTATTCTATCATGATGAAGTAATCGTTCCGCCTAAGCAGATTCCAAAGCAAAAGCTAGATGAAAATGAGCTACAGATGGCAAAAATGTTAATAGATAATATGACCAAACCATTTAATGCAGCGGATTTTAATGATGAATATCAAATTCGATTAAGAGAAGCAATTATGACTAAAATTCAAGGTAAAGAAATTGTTACTGCAGATACAGATCAAGGTAATAATGTAATAGATTTAATGGAAGCATTACAAAAGAGCTTAGATCAATCAAAATTCGGTAACTTAACTGGTACTGCATAATGGATATCTTTGAAGAAAAAGGTGTGAAACCAATGTTGATTAAAGATATGTTAGAACCATTTAATTCTCCTGATTATATCTATGAGCTAAAATTAGATGGAATCCGTTGCGTAGCATATCTTGATGAAACCAGTACTGATTTACGAAATAAACGTAACGATAGGTTACTGCCTAAATTTCCAGAACTATCGAATATCAACGCAAATGTGAAAGGAAAATGTATCCTAGATGGTGAATTAATCGTTATAAAAAAAGGCGTTCCTGACTTTTTCGAAATTCAACGAAGGTCCTTAATGAGTGACTATTTTAAAATAAAACTTGCATCAACACAATACCCAGCAAGCTTTGTGGCATATGATATCTTATATTTAAATAACAAACAAATCACAGATTTACCATTACTAGAACGAAAAAAGTTATTAGAAGAAATCGTAAATGAAGATGTTAAACTTGCAGTATCAAGGTATATTCCTGAACATGGAATTGAATTATTCAATTTAGCAAAAAAACAAAATCTTGAAGGAGTCATTGCTAAAATAAAAGATAGCAAGTACTATTTTGATAAACGTACCAAGGAGTGGATTAAATTTAAATTCCTTGCTGATAAAGATTTTGTAGTATGTGGATATATATTAAAAGAAAAAGGATTTGTAAGTTTAATCTTAGGTCAATATAGAGGAAATGAATTATTATACAAAGGCCATGTGACTATGGGTGTCCGTTCTGATTTTGTAAATGAATACAACTGCAATAAAATGAACCATTCACCATTTCGACTTACCCCAAGTGGTAATGAAGATGCTGTTTGGTTAGAACCTACCCTTGTTTGTGTAGTACAGTATATGCCAAACGAAAAGGGAATGCTTAGACAACCTGTATTTAAAGGGATAAGAGATGATAAAAATCCATTGGATTGTGTTGAAGATTAGACAAAGGGTTTTTACGATAAATTATGATAAGATTCGGGTGTCAAAAGCCCTTTAAAACTAATATACGTCAATTTGCACCTTGGTTAGCTGATCGATGCGTAATGTAAACAAGAAGCTAGTTTGCAACACGCTCTCGCTTGGATGAAGTCGTAGTGGTACATAAGACCCTAAACTACAGGCTCTAAGTACCAACGACTTCATAACAGTTGCTCACTAATTTCTTGTTTACATCACGCCCTAGCAAGTATGTGTTTGTGCAAATTGACTAACTTTAAATTACAGAAGAGCTTGTGGCACCTGAATCATGATAGTCAATTGCGAAACAATATAGTTAACTAATTTATCATGTACTTGATAATATTTATATCTTTGCTGTTTTGCAATTGACTATTATGATATTTGTTAATTATTTAGTTCACTTTTGGGAACGATTGTGAAGTTAGATAACAATACAAGTTGGAATATTCTTTTCTCCTATCTTATAAATATTTATATTAATAAATTCTAATTTATCGTTGATCCACAATTGCTACCAATTGTAAACTATTTGCATATAGATAATACGTTATATTACATAACTACTCCATACTTAGTTCAAAATATTTACATCCTTGTCCTTTTTGTAAATATGACTGTGATAGAGTCTAAAATTAAAAGAGCCGAGAATATAACAATAAATATTATCGTTATATTCTCAACCCTTAACTTATTTTCTTTCGTTGATTTTTAAATAATTATTAATGCTTAATACACATCTTTAACATTTATCAAATAATTAATAATCTATTTTACTTCAACGGTCCAATCAAATTCATCTTTTAAATTTCCTAATTGGATTCCTGTAATGGTATCATAGAATTTTTGACTGTATTCACCAATACCGCCGTCTTTAACTTTCATAATATGATTTTCCCATCTTAATTCGCCTACCGGAGAAATAACTGCAGCAGTTCCGGTACCAAATACTTCTTCTAGGGTTCCATTTTTATGAGCTTCTGATATCTCATCAATGGAGATTCTTCTCTCTTCAACTGGAAGCCCCCATGCTTTACTTAAATTAATCACAGAGTCTCTCGTAACACCTGGAAGTATACTTCCATTTAACATTGGAGTTACAATTTTTCCATCTATCTTAAAGAAGATATTCATTGCACCTACTTCTTCAATATATTTACGTTCCACACCATCTAGCCATAGTACTTGTGAATAACCTTCATCATGAGCTTTAACTTGGGATCTTAAAGAAGCTACATAATTACCACCTGTTTTCGCTTCTCCAATACCACCTTTCACTGCTCTTACATACTCATCTTCAATCCAGATTTTAACTGGGTTAAGACCTTCAGGGTAATATGCACCTACTGGTGATAAAATAATCATGAACATATAGGTATCGGATGGTCTAACTCCTAAAAATGGGTCTGTAGCAATTACAAATGGTCTGATATAAAGTGATGTACCAGGTTTTGTTGGAATCCAAGCTTCATCTATCTTAACAATTTCTTTTAACGCTTGTAAGAAATCTTCCTCTGGAATTTCAGGAATACAAATTCTTCGATTTGTCTTATTTGCTCTTTCAATGTTTTTAACAGGACGGAATAATAATACTCTTCCATCTTCTGCTTTATATGCTTTTAAGCCTTCAAACATTTCCTGTCCATAATGAAAAACCATAGCAGAAGGGTCTAAATTAATTGGCTGATATGGTACGATTCTTGCATCATGCCAACCCTTTCCTGTCTCATAGTTCATAATAAACATGTGATCGGTAAATATGGTACCAAATTTTAATGGGTCATCTGCTTTCGGAAGCTCCTTAGGAGTTACTGTTTTCTGGATTTTAATATCTAACATGGTACTCATCCTTCCTTCTTTGGATTTATAATAATTCATAAAATTTTATATAGTTACTATATTAGTCTTACTGTTCTTAATTTTCAAGTGTTTTTTATTTTTTATTTATATTATCTAATTGTTCCTTTAAATCCATCCATTAAGTATCTTCTATATTTTTTGGTATAACTATACTCTAGAATTTTATGTACGACCTGTACTCTCTCTAGAAAGTTAATTAGTATATCGGTTAATAAAGTCATGAAAACATTTAAAATTAAGAACAGTATAACATTATAAAAGGTTTGAATTTCAAATATTTTATTTAATAATATTAATTCAAAAAACACTAAAATTAGTGCCAGAAAAGATAATAATATCTTTACTATAGATGTTTGTATTGATTTTTTAGGACATACATTAATACATCTTTGACAGTTCTCGCATTTCCAATTCCATTTTGGTTTTCCTTTATTTAGTTTGATTGCTTTTACTGGGCAATTATGTATACACATTTTACAAGAATTACAAGAACTATCTGCAATGAATAGTTTTCCAAGAAATCTTCTGCCTAAAAAATAAAATAATAAAAATAGAAACCATGTCCATAGTAAATGAATAGGCTTACACTTTTTTTTGGTCACTTTTGTATTAATGATTTTATCAATAAATTCATCTAATTGATTGTCCGTATTTATAATCATTTCTTTTTGTTTTACTTCATCTGATGGGTTAACTATTTCAGTCCAATTAGCTGGATATAACGCCACATCTGTAAATGTCACATTAAAATTTCTTAATTTTAATAAATGAGTAGTATGATGTAAGGATTGACCTTCAAACTCATAACAAGTACAGATAATTGCTGCATTACTGTTTTTATTCGTTTTTAATTTTCTCATATAATTTAAAACGATGGAAGGTGTACCAAATGCATAGATTGGATATGCAAAAATATGTAAGTTATATTCATCAATTGGAACTTGCACTTTATTTTCCATATTTTTATACACTACTTCATATCCTGATTGAATAAGTTTTTCTCCAATAACTTTTACCATATGATATGTATTACCGGTTCCAGAAAAATAATGAATTAAAACTTTGTCCATAATATCCCCCTACCAATTCTCTTATAAATGCAATAAGAATTAAATAAAAACTAATTAATTTAAAATAATTTATTTCTTTAATAATTTTCCAGATTTAAAATAAATTATTACATCAACTCTTTTATTTGTAAAGTTATTTTGGCAAGTTGTATAATAAAAAACCAAGAAATATAATATTCCTTGGTTTTTGGATTTACTTATTATATTTCTTTTCAAGTCCTTCAAGTAATTCAATATAGTGCGCTTGAATTCCTTGACTTTCGGCTTCTTTTTCGTAACTTTCAGTTTTTTGATTGATGTCGTCTATTATTTCACTGGATAAATTTTTTCCGCCATAATTATAAACAACAGAATCTTCCTTTGCAATGTGACGAGTTAGTAGATGAGTATAACCAATGGCATTACTGATTACATCCAGTTTACTCTCATCATCACCATCTTTTACTCTTTGCATTGCTTCAACTAAATCACTTATAAATAATCTACCTAAATCGTGTTCCACTAACATTCCGTGTGTTATTAGGTTTGTACCAATACTACCTAAATTTGCTTGCATTTCTTTAAATAGAAATTTTTCTTCTTTGCCATGATGATGTTTATCTGCATAATTTCGAATAAAATCTATCATTTGATTGAAATCATCATAATTTATCTCACTACCTTTAAGTACTTCATAACAAGCATTACGAACCACTTTTAACATACGCATGATATACTTATGTTCATCTACCATAATTTCTATACTATTCATTTAACCACCTAACCTTTCTATTCATTTTATTGTAACCGAATACTCTTGAATTATTTTATTTTTATCCAATCTATATTTGTAGTATATATTTTGGGTTGTTATATTTTACAACATATTTTTTAGATTCAATTAATTTACCTAAAATAATTTGGTTCTTTTATATTACCCCATATATATTGGTTCAAATTAACTATACTGTAATTCTACTTGTAATCTCATCTACTTTTTCAAAGGAAGCATTGGTATTACCGATTAATCCTTTAATAAATTCTTCTCTTAAGATATAATAATTCTTAATGTCTCCACCAACGGAATTCCAGTAATTTTCGTGAACACACACATTTCTTCTATAAATTACTTCGTGCTCATCCCCAGATACTAATATATTAGCATGATCGCATGGCATACCATCTAATAGCGTATCATTAAAACTTTTAAATATATCTTCTGCATTTGCTCCTTGGTTTATGTTTGATAATTTCTTACCTACTTCTTTAAATAATTCTTTTAAAGATTCCATAACGCCAGAATTCTCTTTTAATAAGGTAGTAACAGCAAGTGCTAATCTATATTCTACGATAGATACACATTCTTGTAACCATCCATGAATGTTTGATGTATCTATCATCTCTTCTAATGGTTTTGTTGTATCAATATTACCAAATTGATCATCTAATTTTTGTCCTAGATTTAAACTTGCATACTCTTTATCTGCAAATTTTATAACTTCCTCTACTAAACTGTTTTGTACTGTAATTTTATTGTATAACCAATAATGGATTGGTCCTAAAAATGCGCTCATATATGCCTCCTAAGTTTTTAAATGTTTTAAAATATCTTTTAACTTGTTTTGCTTTAATGTTAGTATAACCGACGAAATTTTTTACATTCCGCCGGTTATATATTGATGTAAAATATAAGTTATGATATCAACTATTATGATTACAATGTATTTATTAATAATTTAATTAATTTCAGTTTTTTATTAATCTTTATAATATTAAAATTAATAACTAACTTTCAATAATTATGCTAAGAATAATTCGATGTCATCTTCTACAGTTCCAATACCAGCAATACCAAAGTTTTCAACTAAAACTTTTGCAACATTTGGAGAAAGGAATGCTGGAAGTGTTGGTCCTAAGTGGATATTCTTAACCCCTAAGTATAATAAGGATAATAATACGATAACCGCTTTTTGCTCATACCATGCGATGTTAAATGCGATTGGTAATTCATTAATATCTTCTAATGCAAATACTTCTTTTAATTTAAGAGCGATTAATGCTAAGGAGTAAGAGTCATTACATTGACCTGCATCTAATACTCTTGGGATACCACCGATATCTCCTAATTGAAGTTTGTTATATTTGTATTTTGCACAACCGGCAGTTAAGATAACTGTATCTTGTGGTAATGCTTTTGCGAAATCTGTATAGTAGTTTCTGGATTTTGCTCTACCATCACAACCAGCCATTACGAAGAATTTTCTGATCTTACCAGTCTTAACAGCATCTACAACTGCATCTGCTAAAGCAAATACTTGGTTATGAGCGAATCCACCAAGGATTTCACCTGTTTCGATTTCTGTTGGAGCAGCACATTTCTTTGCGTGTTCAATAATTTGTGAGAAATCTTTCTTATCTCCACTTTCGCCTGCGATATGAGCACATCCTACAAATCCTGCTGCACCTGTTGTATATAATCTATCTTTGTAGCTAGCCTTAGGTGGTACGATACAGTTTGTTGTCATTAAGATTGGTCCGTTAAAGGATTCAAACTCTTCGTTTTGTTTCCACCATGCATTACCATAGTTACCAACAAAGTGTGTATATTTCTTAAATGCTGGATAGTAGTGAGCTGGTAACATTTCAGAGTGAGTATAAACATCAACTCCAGTACCATCTGTTTGTTCAAGTAATGCTTCTAAGTCTTTTAAATCATGACCAGAGATTAAGATACCAGGATTATTTCTAACACCGATATTTACCTTTGTCATTTCTGGGTTTCCGAAGGATGTAGTATTTGCTGTATCAAGTAAAGCCATACCATCAACACCAACTTTACCAGTTTCAAGAGTAAGAGCAACTAACTCATCTGCTGATAAACCATCATTTAATGTTTTCGCTAATGTGCTTTGCATAAATTCATGAATGGATTCATTATCAAATCCTAATGCAAGAGCATGTTTTACATAAGCAGATAAACCTTTTAATCCGTAAGTAATTAATTCTCTTAAAGATCTTACATCTTCATTTTCAGTTGCTAATACACCAACTGAAGTAGATTTTGCATCTAATTCAGCGTCAGTTGTTGCATCCCAAAGAGCTGCTTCGCTTAATCCATCTTTATTACTTAATTTATTTAGTAACTCTCTTTTTGCATTAAGAGTCATATTTACTCTATCATAGAAAACTTTATCATCGAAGTTTGCATTTGTAATTGTTGTAAATAAGTTTAATGTTACTAAGTGGTTGATTTCTCCACCAATCTTAGCTCCTTCTGCTCTAAGTCTTGTTGTTACTTCAGAAAGTCCCTTTGTAGTGTAGATTAATAAATCTTGCATTCTTGCTAGGTCTGGGGATTTACCACATACACCAAATTTAGTACAACCTGAACATCCTGCAGTTTCTTGACATTGATAACAAAACATTGCATTTTCCATTTTACTTAGCCTCCAAATAATTTATATTTATTTTGTGTTTCTTTGTGTTTCACTTGATGTAACAATAATATAATAAATTCTTTGGATTTTCTGTAACAAATGTTACAAAATGAAATAAATTTAAGAAATTTTTTCCAGTTATCAATTAAAATCCATTAACTACTTCTTTTTTATATATTGATAAATTAAACTGGCTAATTCTCTTTTATATATTCATAGAGTAAACTAGCTAATTCTTTGGCTTTGTTAGCATTTGATATCTTATGAACCTTTGAATTGTAACTAATTTCTCCTTTTTGTGTAATTGAAAATGTACAATTACCATTGACTGGGTGTATAAAATATAGCGATATAGAATAATTCCCTACATTACGAAAAAGTTCATTGCGACCAAAAAAGCTACGGTATCTATAGTTATCAAGTATATCTAAAAGTTCATTTAATCCATCTTTATCAATTGATATAGATATAACTTTTTCATTCTCAAGTATTGATACGTTCGCGTTAATGACTTCTGATCCTTTACTTAAATCCATCGCTTCATAAATAGATTTTGGTCTTGTGTAAAAGAGAAAAAAGATACAAGCGGATAATAATAATATCACTATAGCTACTAAGCCTTTCCTATTCATACAAATTCACCTCATAAACTTACCAGATTGTTAACACATATTTAAATCCTAATATATAATTTAAATCCTAACATATAATTTAGATCCTAACAAATAATTTAAATCCTAACATATAATTTAGATCCTAACATATAATTAAGATCCTAACATAAATTATAGATCCTAACATAAATTATAGATTTAATCAGGCTCTTGTTACAAGCCTTTTTAATTCAAAATCTATCACACTCTTATCTAACCGTTCAAATAAAATTTCAACTTCTGGTACTAGGTACCCAACTTTAATGAATTGTGTTTCCCACTGGTTGTTAAGACTCAACCAACTTAATACCTTCCTTGATGAAAAAGGTAAAAAAGGATGGAGTAAAACCGCTAAATTACCAACGATTTGCACACAGTTAAATAGTGAATTATTACAATCTATTATATCTGACGTTCTTGTTTTCCAAGGTTCTTTCTCATCAAAATATTTATTTCCAAAACGAACTAGGTCAAAAATAGAATCGATAGCATCTTTAAATTGACCTTGTTCTATTTTCGTTCCAACTTCTTTAAAGCTACCTTGTATCTTTTCTCTAATTTCTTCTTCTAGAATTCCAACTGGCACTATATTATTAAGGTATTTATTAATAAATGCTAAAGTCCGATTGATAAAATTCCCATATGCCCCTAGTAATTCACTATTATTACGTGTTACAAATTCTCTCCATGAAAAATCCGTATCTCTTTTTTCTGGTCCGTTGGTAATAAAAAAGTAGCGTAAGGAATCCGGATTGTATCTGTCTACGATATCTTTTGCCCAGATTGCATAGTTCTGACTGGTAGAAATACGTTTTCCTTCTAAGGTTAAGTATTCACTTGATATAATTTCATCTGGTAAATGAACATGTTCTCCATTCACTATCAATAATGCTGGTAATATAATAGTATGGAATGGAATATTATCTTTTCCATGAACGTAGTAATGTAAGGAATTATCACTCCACAAGTGATTAAAGTCTACATTTCTTTGTTTAGCCACTGTAAAACTTGCCGATAGATAACCAAGTACATTTTCAGCCCAAATGTAAATCTTTTTATTTTCGTAACTTGTCTTTGGTACATCAATTCCCCAGTCTAAATCCCTAGTAATTGCCCTATCTTTTAGACCTTCTTCAATATATCTTTTCGTAAATGAAATTGCATTCTTTCTCCACTTTGGATGGTTTTCTACAAATGTAGTCAATTCCATTTCTAATTTTGATAATGCAATATACAATCCAGTACTTTCAATAAAGTTTAAATCACTATTACAATCAGCACATTTTGGATGAACGATAGACTCTGGTTCTAGTACTGCTCCACAGTTGTCGCATTGATCACCACGGGTTGCTGCTCCACAAAGTGGACATTCACCAATAACCAATCGATCTGTTACTACTTTATTACACTTTGGACAAAAAGCACCTGGAGCTGTTTTTTCATAGATAAGATTACTTTCATATAATTTCTTATGAAAATCCCTTACGAAATCTTTGTGCTCTTTTGATGTTGTTTTTGTATAAAGATCATAACTAAATCCAAGTTTCTTAAAGATATCATCAAATTCATTATGATAAAAGTTACTTATCTCTTCTGGTGATTTCTTTTCTTGTTTTGCACGTATCGCTACTGGTGTTCCATGACAATCACTGCCGGATACGTAAAAAACTTGATCTCCTTTTGCTCTATAATATCTTGCCAAAACATCTCCTGGTAATAAAGAGGCAATGTGCCCTATGTGAAGGGAACCATTTGCATATGGCCATGCACCACCGATTAATATATTTTTCATAATTTCAACCTCATTTCTTAATTTGATATGGTAACCACTAAAATCACAATAAATTTTACTCTAGATTTTTCTCTAAATTGTTCATAACTGATTTAGTATTTTACACAATGCTGAGATTCCCTGCTAAACAATTCGTTCAGTTTGGCGTATTTTGGGCCTATCGAAACATGTATAGATATCCTTAATCATAAGAAAAATAAAAAAGCTCTCACCTCCGAAAATATGCATTATGCAGATTTTCGGGGACGAGAGCGAAAGCTTCGTGTTACCACCCCAAATTTACCCGTATCTCACGATTACAGGCCTTATCAAGTACGGGTGGGAAATGATCCACCGATACTCTATCGCTATTACGGGCGATCCCGTCGTAGTCTAACATTCATGAATTATCATATCATGATTATACATAAATACTCGATACGCAGCTCCAAGACCATGTTCAGTAATTCTTATCTTTTCCCATTCTCAGCTCACAGGGTTCTCTGTAAAAGTAATCCTTACTTACTCTTCTTTTCATTGCTTTTATTATATGATATTAATTTTTATATATATTAAACAATAAACCCCTATATGTCAACTTATTTGTATAAAATTATTTAAACATAGACCATAAAATAAATCTTTATATAAAATCTTATTAATAAACTCTATATTTAATATTTTTATATTATTTTATCTTAATATTACTGTTTTTATTTTTACAATTTTATTTATTAAGTTATTTACTATATTAAGATCCGTAATATCCATATTAAAATAGTAAACTAGACATTAATGGCATCTTCTTAATACCCACTATAGTGTCGCCATTAAGGAATCAAAATCAATAATTTTCACCATGTCACGATCAACTTCTATCAATCCATCATCCTGCATGTTAATTAATTCTCTTGAAAGAGACGGTCTTGTTACATTAAGATACGCAGCAAGTTGCTCTCGGTTCATGGTTAATTGTACATATTTTTTACTCTGGCAATTTTCTAAAAGATATTTTGATATCTTTTGCCTTAAGCTTCCACTTGTTAAAAGCTGAACTTTATTATTTAAGAAAAATGCCTTTTGTGCCAGAATTCCTAACATATTTTGAATGATTACCGAATGAGCATTACAAGCTTGATCACATGTAGAAAAGAAATATTCTTTTGGTATTTCAAGTACAGATGATTTTGCATTCACTAAAACATAATAAGTGTAATCTACTTTTTCTAAGAATACATATACTTCACCAAAGATATCTTTTTCTTCTATGTTAGTGACAATATATCTTCTACCATCCGGTGAATCTTTGCATACCGATACGGAACCATTTAATAAGACATACAATGCCTTAGGTGGGTCCATCTGGCTAAATATGATTTGATTCTTTTCATATATCTTTATCTCTGCTTTAGAGCATCGAATACAATTTTCGATTTCAGCTTGAGATAACCCTTTAAATAGTATGTTATCTTTTATTTTTTCAATCATAAAACCTCCCATAGGAGTTATCTATCATTTTTATAGTTTAATTCAAATGTGTGATTCTACCGTCAACTGTATTTTCCCAAAGTATAATCAATAATTTTGATAAATCAAGTACGTATAATCAACAATTTTAAGAAATCAAGTACAATCAATATTTCATAAAAACTTATTTCTTTTTCTTTACATATTTATAGAATGCATATTCAATATCATAATAAGTACGCTCATCTGATTCTGCTTCTATCACCCAATCTGGATTCTCATCTAGATTCGGAAAATAGGTATCTGCTTGATAAGCATAATCAATTTTAGTAACATGTGCAACATCGCAATATTCTAACATTTGTTTATAGATACTTGCACCACCTATTACATATACATCTTCAGACTTGTAATCTTTCACCGCTTCTAAGGCTTCTTCAATGCTATGTACAACAATAGCTCCATCAATTTTCATATCTGGTTTTGATGTTATTACAATATTCGTTCTATCTCTCAGTGGTCTTCCACCAGGAAAGGTCTCTAACGTATTTCTACCCAAGATAACTACTTTATTGGTAGTTTCATCACGAAAGAATCTCATGTCTTCTGGGATGCTAATTAGAAGTTTATTCTGGTACCCGATTGCCCAATTTTTATCTACTGCTACTATTAAATTCATTGTATTCCTCATTTCTTCTGCTGTTGTATTACTCTATAATCTAATTTGATTTATGAAATAATAATCTTAATTAAATAGGATTGAAGTGCCAAAAGCGCTTCAGCCATTTTAACATATGTTAGACTGCTACAGGAATGTTCTCAACTTTTGGTCCTGCTGTATAATTATCAAGTCTAAAATCATCTACTGTAAACTGATAGAAATCTTTAATTTCTGGATTCATCCAAAAAGTTGGAGCATCATAAGTTGGACGCTTAATTAGTTCTTCAATAATAGGAATGTGACGATCATAAATATGCGCATCTGCTATAACATGTACTAGCTCACCAACTTCCATATCACATACTTGTGCTAACATGTGAACCAATACAGCATATTGACATACATTCCAATTGTTTGCTGCTAATATATCTTGTGAACGTTGATTTAAGATTGCATTAAGTTTTAATTTATCACTTGTCTTAGATTTTGTTACATTAAAGGTCATACTGTAAGCACATGGATACAAGTTCATGGCATGTAAGTCTTCATGTACATAGATATTTGTCATAATTCTACGGCTATATGGATTATTTTTTAGATCATAAATCACTCGGTCTACTTGATCCATTTCACCTTCTTTGTATTTATGTTTTACACCTAATTGATATCCATAAGCTTTACCTATAGAGCCTGTCTCATCAGCCCAGCTATCCCATATATGGCTGATTAATTCATTTACATTATTGGACTTTTTCTGCCATATCCAAAGTATTTCATCAATGCAACTTTTAATCGCAGTTTTTCTAAGGGTTATCGCAGGAAACTCTTTTGATAGATCATATCTATTTACTACTCCAAATTTTTTAATGGTATAGGCAAAAGTCCCATCTTCCCACTTCGGTCTTACCTTTTCACCCTCAGTACTTACACCATTTTCTAAAATATCTTTGCACATATCTATAAATAGATTATCAGCTAAACTCATATTATTCTCCCTTCAGTAAATTAATCTTTTCTAGTCATTTGCGAAACAAGTTTATTATAATAATTATATAATTACTACAAATTTTAAAGCTTCCGTTGCCTTACTAGAAAAGTTTCAGCTTATAAATTGTATTAATTATATAATAAATATATAAAACTTTTAAGTTCACATTTGTCTAGACTAATCTCTTCTACATTAGTATTTTACATATGTAATCGAGTGCTGAAAGGGGTTTTAAATTGGAGTATTCGTATGTATATTACACATTCGTATACCTCATATTATAAAACTTCTTTTAACACTCGAATCTTTTTTCATTCTTTTTATACTATACCATATTACCAAACTTGTTATCAACAAAACTTTAAAAAAACGTCTATTAATCCACAATAATATCTGATTCTAATAACATGTTTCATTCAATAAAGATTTAACATCATAAATCTATTTATACTATATTTAAGAAAATGAGTGCATATCTATTCAGATGGCGAAGACCGGCTGAAAGCGGTTTTTTCGCTTGAAGGAAAGGCGAGTCCAGATTAATAGATATGCACTCATTTTCCTTTTCTCAACCTAGCTTATGCACTTATTGATAATAATACTTATCTGTATTGGAATCAAATACATTATATACTTTATTGATTCGAATAAATCTTTCACCTACACGAATTAAATCATTCTTAAGCATGGCGGTTATATTAGCACTACTAATTGTATTATAAGTGATAGCGTATTCACTACCACCATCCGAATTCTTCCAAGGCATTATCTGTATTGGTCTTGCTACATCTGAAAATGTATTACCTGTTATTGTAGGATTGCTAACACCACTTGCTAATACTGCTCTATAAGTGCCATTACCACCTGCTACCATTTTAATTACATTATATTTTATAATTGGATTTGTCCAATTTAAAATCCGTATCGCATCCGATGTTGTATTTGTTATCGTATTATTTAAAATCTGAACATTTTCGTGATATTTACCTACAGAGTATTTATGAGTACCAATGGCACGTTCTAAATACTGAAACGTATTGTTTTGAATTAACACATCTTTATTGGCAGTGCAATCATAGTTTGACCAGTTGGAATTAAAGCCACCAGTATTTCGATCCGGTGTATCAAGATTAATTGCTTCTTTCATTCCAGATTCTGATTTTTTCGCATTTTTAAACGTATTATTCTCAATTGTTATGTTACTTGACGCATCCAATTCAATAAAGTGACCACTATACATATTTTGAAAATTTATACCCTTAATTGAGACATTAGTATTGTGACCAAATATAATTCCAAGAGCATCTTGTACATAATTTAAATCTATAATTGCTGACCCACTTCCAACAAAATGTATATCCGTTTCACCATTATAACCCCCATACACACCATCAATACTTGATTTTGTTGGTGCTACTAATTGAAATATGGACCTAGCTGGCTTAAAGTCCGCATTTCCTGTATCTTCACTTTTTCTTATAATAACACCATCTTCAAAGACAATGGTAACATGAGATGGTACATAAAGGGTGTTGGTTATATCATAGGTTCCTGCTCTAATCGTTAATGTACCACCACCTAACTTTTCTAATTGTTCCAAATAAGAACGAAATACATAGTATTGTTTTGTTTTCGTATTATAGGTACTATAATTTATAAAATTGTTTTGATATGGTTCACTGGTTGGTGTTATGGTAAATGTTTTAATAGACGTATCAATAATTGACCATTTTTCCGTATTTTTTGTAAATTCATTATAGGTTTTGTTATAACGAATGTAATATTCTTTCATACTAAGTAACGTATTTTTTAACATATCTGTTTTATTTTGATCACTAATTACATTGTAAGTAATTCCATAATTCACGTTCTCTGAATTCTTCCATGGCATTATTTGAATCGGTCTATCCGAATTCTGAATGGTATTCCCAGTTATAGTAGGATACTTTACACCACTTGCTAAAATAGCTTTTAGTGACCCAGCTGTATTGGTAACCTTTGAAAACGTATTATTTAAAATGACAGGCTTGTCCCAATTTAATACTCGAATTGCATGAGAATCTGTTTCTGTAATGGTATTATCCAAAATTTTTATATTACTATGATATTTATCTTGTGTGTATTTTGTACCACCTATAGCACGTTCCAACTTTAAAAAGGAGTTATATTGAATTGTAATATTGGAATTTACAGTTTTATCATTCTTACTCCATGCATAGTTAAATCCATTCACTAAAGCATCTGGAATATCAATAGAGATAGCTTCTTCACTATTATTATCGGAATCTTTATGGTACTGAAAAGTATTCTTTCGAATCGTAACATTTTTTGAAGCAGCTAGTCGAATAAAACTTCCACCATACATTTTTTGAAATGTAATACCTTCGATTGTTACTTTCGAATTATGACCTATTACAAGACCAACTGTACTAGATGAATAATTTAAATCTATGATTGCATTTCCTTTACCTAAAATTGAAATACCACTTGCACCATTATATCCTGTAGATGTATTCGCAACTCCAGATTTACTTGGTGCTACCAATTGGAACAATGATTTTGTTGGATTTAATTTTGTTGTACCTGTTTTATTTCCTTTTACAATTTTGACACCATCATTCAACACAATGGTTGTATTAGAAGGTACATATAAGGTGTTGGTTATTGTATAAGTGCCACTCGTAAGGACTAAGTTACCACCACCATTTTTTTCAATCTGCTCTAAAAAAGAACGCAACATATAATATTGTTTTGTATAACTGTTATATGTAGAACTAGTCGTATACTTATTTCCATACGGATTGCTAGTGGCTTTTACAGTATACGTTTTTAGTGTTGTTTCTGCTGCCTCCGCTTTCAAATGCATAACAGGATAGCCAGTAAAAACCTGGCTATCCTGCATGATAAAACCTATTAGTGCTAATAGGATAATTATAGTTAATTTCATGTTTAAAGTTGCTTTTTCCTTAATTTTTTTCATATGCTCACACTTTCTAGTAGTAAATTAGGGTCAATAAACAACTAAATGGATTGGATTATACTCCTACACAATTATTATCTACAAACTGTTTAATAGTAGATGCATTGGCATATTTACTAAATTGACCTTCTTTTACAACCACAAGAGTAGGTGCTTGCATAATTCCAAATTGTCTGGCCATATCTGGATTGTCTTCTGCATCAATCATTATGTAAGGATAGTCCTTTAAATAATCCTTTGCGAGTTTACAATTAGGACAAGTTTTTGTTGTAAATAAAAATACTCCATTTACACCTTGATCCATTTTATTCTCGTCTAAGCTAACAGCCACTTCTTCTAAGACACTTTTATTCATGTCTTGAACTTTTCTTTGGTTGTTTGCATCATATAATTTTCTATTCTTATATTCTTGCGTTTTTCCTTCATTCCAATTTTGAACTGGTCTGTAATAGCCAGTGATACGGCTATAAACTTCTGCTTTTTGTCCACATATTGGGCATACAAATTGTTCACCGCTTAGATAACCATGGTCTTTACAGATAGAGTAAGTTGGTGACATGGTGTAATAAGGCAATTTATAATTTGCAGCTATAGTGCGAACTAATTTTGCAGCTGCTTGCCAATCAGGTAATTTCTCACCTAAAAATGCATGAAATACAGTACCGGATGTATATAACGTTTGTAATTGATCTTGTATATCTAATGCTTCAAATATATCAGCTGTATAGCCAACTGGCAAGTGGGAACTATTGGTGTAATAAGGGGTATCACCAAAATTACCTGCAGTCTTTATCTCAGGCCAACGCTTTCTATCATGTTTTGCTAAACGATAACTAGTAGATTCTGCTGGAGTAGCTTCTAGGTTATAAAGATCACCATATTCTTCTTGATAATCGGACAAACGGTCTCTCATATGATTTAAAACATTTGCTGTAAAAGCTTGTGTCTTTGAATCTGTCATATCCTTACCTAGCCATTTTGCATTTAAACCGACTTCGTTCATACCAACTAAACCGATGGTAGAAAAATGATTATCAAAGGTTCCTAAATATCTCTTAGTATATGGGTACAATCCTTCTTTTAATAACTTTGATACCACATTTCTCTTAACTTTAAGAGATCTTGCTGAGATATCCATCATTCGATCTAAACGTTTATAGAAATCTTCTTCACTAGTTGCTAGGTATGCGATTCTTGGCATGTTAATTGTAACAACACCGATAGAACCTGTGCTTTCTCCTGAACCAAAGAAACCACCTGTTTTCTTTCTAAGTTCACGCAAATCAAGACGTAATCTACAGCACATGGAACGGACATCACTTGGTTCCATATCACTATTTATGTAATTTGAAAAATATGGAGTACCATATTTTGCAGTCATTTCAAATAATAAACAATTATTTTCTGTATCAGACCAGTCAAAATCGCTAGTAATAGAATAAGTAGGAATAGGATATTGGAATCCTCTTCCGTTTGCATCACCTTCAATCATAATTTCAATAAAGGCTTTGTTTACCATATCCATTTCTTTTTTACAGTCTTTATATTTAAATTCCACTTCTTTACCACCAACGATACAAGGCAATTCAGCTAAATCATTTGGAACTGTCCAATCTAATGTGATATTTGAAAATGGAGCTTGTGTTCCCCAACGGCTTGGAGTATTTACTCCGTAAATAAAAGATTGAATGCATTGTTTTACTTCACGATAAGATAAATTATCAATTTTAACAAAAGGAGCTAAATAGGTATCAAAAGAAGAAAATGCTTGCGCGCCTGCCCATTCATTTTGCATAATTCCTAAGAAATTAACCATTTGATTGCAAAGTGTTGATAAATGGCTAGCAGGTGATGATGTAATCTTTCCAGGTATTCCACCTAATCCTTCTTTGATTAATTGCTTTAAAGACCAACCAGCACAATATCCTGTTAACATGGATAAATCATGTAAGTGTATATCTGCATTTCTATGAGCATTTGCTATTTCTTCATCATAAATTTCTGATAACCAGTAATTTGCAGTAATAGAACCTGAATTATGTAGTATTAAGCCACCAACCGAATAGGTAACTGTTGAATTCTCTTTTACACGCCAATCTTCTTCCTTAACATAACTATTCACAATATCTTTATAGTCTAGGATAGTTGACTTCATGTTACGTATCTTTTCTCTATTTTTACGATATAAGATGTATGCTTTTGCAACGTCAGTATAACCTGTTTGTTCTAAAACATGTTCAACACTGTCTTGTACATCTTCAACACTTACTAAAGAGTCGTTTACTTTTCCTTGAAAGTCAGCAGTAACTCGTAATGTTAACAAGTTTATAATATCTTCGGTATAATTTTTTTCTGTGGCTTTAAATGCCTTAGAGATTGCTTGAGAAATTTTAGATAAATTAAATTCCGCAACTTCTCCATCTCTTTTCACTACATTAATCATGCTCAAATCCCCCTTCTTCATCCGCTAAACAATGTATCTTTTGTATAAGCTAACAGTAATAATATTAGCAGAATTTTCATTCTACGTCAAGGATAAAAACTACTATATATATTATAATTATGAAACTTTTACCACTATATATAGTATTGACAAGTAGTTCATAATTCCCATTTACTTTTTTAAAATCTGATTTTTTACATCATTTTTTCTTCATTTTTCTACAGTAATTTGCATTATACGAAATGGTAAAACAGAAGAAACAATTTAAATAATTTGCTCAATTTCATCTACCATTCGGTAACCTACTCCAATCTCAGTAATAATATAAACAGGTTCTGCTGGATTGGTTTCAATCTTACGTCTGATATTAGCCATATTTACTCGTAGAGCTTGACTTTCATTCTTAAAAGGACCCCATATTTCTTTGATTATATATTCTTGAGTTAGAACTTTTCCAACATTTTTAGCCAAAAGAGTGATTATTTTATATTCTATTGGTGTTAAATGAATTTCCTTGTCTTTTAACTTAATAATTCTTTTCGAGAAATTTATATTAAGTTCTCCTAGTGTAAAATCATTTGCATCTATATTATCACTTTTGTTAAAATTGTTATATCTTAAGGCAGTTCGTATTCTTGCAAGAAGCTCATCTGTTCCAAACGGTTTAGTAATATAATCATCTGCTCCTAAATCCAATGCTTCCACTTTCTCACGTTCGTTGTCTCTAGCAGATACTACTATAATAGGTGTATCATTCCAGGCTCTTATCATTTTTAAAACCTCAACTCCATCCATATCTGGTAACCCTAAATCAAGTAAAATCAAATCTGGGCATTTGGAAGTTAATAAAGATATGGCATCTTTTCCACTCTCAGCTTTTATAACATTATAATCATTGGAACATAATATGGTTGAAATAAAATTACTGATTACAACTTCATCTTCTACTAATAATATAGATATTTGGTTAATCATCACATTTTCCTCCGTCAAGGGGCAGGGCAAACCGAATTAGGGCACCTTCACCTTGCTTATTTTCTGCTTCTATTTTCCCTTGGTGCGCATTGATAATAGACTTACATATAGAGAGTCCAATTCCCATGCCTCTAGTTGCATCTATGGTACTTTTACCGTGTAATATATCATGATTAAAAAGATTTGGTAACATGTGTTCTGGAATTCCTAAACCATTATCCATCACCTCAAAGACTGCCATATCTTCATCTCTTCGTAAAACTACAGAGATAATAGAATCTTGTCCAGAATACTTAATTGCATTCTCAATGAGATTTATCAGTACTTGCACAATTAATGTACCATCCATTGGTACTAATAATATCTCATCTGGAATTTTTGCATTAATTTTCTTATCTTTATATCTTTTTCTAATCCTACTAATGGATTCTGCAACTATTTCTTCTGCTGCTTCTGGTGTTTTAATAACTTCTGTAGATTCTTCATTGATGCGTGTAACTGATAAAATATTTTCTACCGTTCTGATTAACCATTGTGCTTCATCTTTAATATTTGAAAGAAGTTGATTTTTTGTTTGTTTATTTAATCCTTCATTTTCAAGTATGGTTGAACTTGCACCAATAATGCCGGTTAGGGGAGTGCGTAAATCATGAGAAATTGCACGAAGCAGGTTACCACGCATCTTTTCTTTTTCTGTTGCTACTAAAATTAAATTTTGTTCATCTGATAATCGTTGACGCTCTATGGCTAAGGCTACTAATGATGCTATCATTCTTAAAAACAAACGATTATTTTGTGTAAGCAATGGTTTTATTGCACAGGATAACCCAATAACCGCTAGAACATTCCCTTGAGATAATACTGGCATATAAAATGCATTTGCGTCTGCTAATGTATCTGTACCAGCGCCAGCTTTTTTCTGATTCACAAATACCCAATGAGCTACTTGGCATTCTTTGCTAGACGTCATAAAAGAAGCATTCGGTTCACCTTTGGCTTGTACCATTTTTCCATTAAAACCATTAATGGGATCACTACTAAAAAAACAAGTTGATCGGTCAAATATTTTTACTATATAATCATTGGTTAACTCTATAATATTATCTAATCCACGAGTAATAAGTAACTTCTTGTTAATTTCATATAGTAATTCTGTTCTTTTCTCCCTATCAACAGCAAATTTGGCATGTGCTTTCATACGTATTGTCATAGCACTAGTAATCAGTGCTACTACAAACATCATAATAAAAGTTAAGGAATCACTTTGTTCAAAGGATGTAAACGAAAAAAAAGGTTCTGAAAATATATAATTAAACAATACCACACTTAAAAAAGATGATATAATGCTATAAATATATCCAGTAGTATATCTTGCAATAATCAATACACTAAGAATATACACCAATATTATATTAGGGCTTTCTGTTTGTATTAATTGTAAAAGCATTGAAACCAAAGTAGCACAGGTAAGTATTGCTACCATTATAAATACATACTTCCAAGAAAAGGTAGTATGTATTCCAATTTTTTTACTTTTATGAACTCGATAAGGCTTAAAAACATTCTCATTCGGAATGATATGAATCTCTACATTTGGTAATAAAGAGATTAATTGATCTTCTAAATCCATATTGAACAAATTGAAAATATTCTTTTTGTTTCTACTTTTTCCAATTACAATATTAGTAATTCCCGATAACTTAGCATATTCAACAATGGTAGACGCAATATCTAGACCATTAAGAGTTATTATCTCTGCACCTAATTGTTCAGCTAACTCCATGTTTGCTTGCAAAGTCATTTTTTGTTCTTCTTTCAGATAAATGCTATCTTTATTTTCAATATAAACAACAACCCAATTTGCATGAAAAGCATCTGCTGTACGCGCCGTCCATCTTATACTTTTGGCACAGGTAGGAGAACTACTGATGCAGACCATTAATTTCATATTTACTTTATTTGACGCAGTTTTAACATCCGTCTGATTCACATGTCTAATTCGATCTGTTGCTTTTCTCATTGCTATTTCACGTAATAACTTTAAATCATCTTTTGTAAAATTCTCCCCTAACACTGTATTAGAGTTACTAACATATTTGTCTTTATTTATATTAATACGATTTATGAGTTCATCTGGCTCGATATCTACAAGAACTACTTTATCAGCAATATCAAAGATGGAATCTGGCACGGTTTCTTTCACTTTAATCTTTGTTATTTCTTGTATTACATCTTGAAGGCTCTCCAGTTGTTCCACGTTAATTGTTGTATATACATCGATTCCAACGTTTAATAATTCTTCTATATCTTGATACCTTTTTTTATTTCGTACTCCGTTTGCATTGATATGCGCTAAATCATCCAAAATGATAAGAGATGGTTTTCTACTTAAAGCACTATCCAAATCAAATTCATATATTTTAGAATTACTAAACTCTATCACTTTATAAGGTAATAAAGGTAGTTCATGTAATAAGTTCATGGTATCTGAATTTGAATGACTTTCTATAAAACCAACGAGTACGTCTACTCCTCGTTTCATTTGTTCTCTAGCGTCATCTAGCATTGCATAAGTTTTACCAACACCTTTTGCATACCCAAAATATATCTTCAAATGGCCTTTATTCGTGTTTGCATTTATTCCATTATATAAAGATAACTTAGAATCTGTCATATGCGACTAATCTCCTGATTTTTAAAAGTTAAATACATTTGTCTTTAAAATGATAATATATTACTCTACTACTTGTTTTACATTTAAGCAATAAAAAAAGCGTTTTCATATTCTGTAAACGCTTCTTGTATAAACTAGATGTTGTAGATTATAAACTATAATAAACATCCTTTGGTAGGTATGCTTTTATATAAATTCCTTCTGCTTGATATTCTTCTTCCAGTAATTGTCCATACTTACGTATAATTTGAATTTTGCCAGCATCGTTGTAAGAAAATACTCTTTCAACTAAAATTTTACGATCCCTAAGGATTTCTTCTAGAATCTCCTGTAATTCATCTAACCCTTGGTTTTCTTTTGCTGATATTTTGACTGTTTTATCCGCTTTAAAATCTTTAATAATCAGCTCGGTTTCCACTAAATCCTGTTTATTAAATGCTGTTATAATTGTTTTATCTTTTACTCCAAGATTACTTAATGTTTCATAAACTACGTGCATTTGTTTATAGGCAGAAGGATTAGAGCTATCCACTACATGAAGTATAATATCTGCAAATTTTGCCTCTTCAAGGGTACTTCGAAATGCTTCAATTAAATGATGTGGTAATTTTCGAATAAATCCAACGGTATCTGTAAGCAACAATTGTTGTCCACTTGGTAAACTTAAATTTCTAGTTGTTGGATCTAAGGTTGCGAATAATTTATTTTCTTCTAAAACACCAGCACTTGTTAAATGATTTAATAAGGTTGATTTACCTGCATTGGTATATCCTACAATAGCAACAATTGGAATTGGTCCTTTGCTTCTTAATTCTCTTGCAGTTGCTCTGTAGTGTTTTACTTCAGCTAATTCACGATTTAATTGTGATATTCTATCTCTAATTAATCTTCGATCAACTTCCAGTTTCTTTTCACCAGGCCCTCTTGTACCAATTCCACCACCTAATCTAGACATGGAATTTCTCATACCAATTAACCTTGTGGAACGATATTTTAACTGTGCTAATTCAACCTGAATTTTACCTTCTTTTGTTGTTGCATGTTGTGCAAAAATATCTAAAATTAGAATTGTTCTATCCATTACTTTGGCTTGCAGTGAATCCTCTAAATTTTTAAGTTGCGCAGGCGATAATTCATCATCACATACTACACCAGTTGCCTCAAGATCTAATAACATCTCTCTAACTTCTTCTATTTTACCCTTGCCTATATATGTTCCAGGATGTACACTTTCTCTATTTTGTATTACTTTTGCCACTGTTACAGCCCCAGCAGTTTTTGCTAATTCTTCTAATTCATCTAGTGATTCTTTCGTATCATCACCATCATTTATCGCAACGCCAACCAAGATTAAACGTTCTTCTTTTTCCTTTATTTCATACAATTCGCCCATAAAACCTCCATAGTTTGGTTGCATTTATAAATTTTTATTCTTCCTTTATCGTACTTACTTCTGGTAATCTAGTTTTAAGAAATTCATTCTCTTTTATAGCTTCTTCATCATCTGGATAGTTTTTTAGATAATCCATCATTAAAGCATATGCTTTTTCAAACTTTCCAGCATGTTCATAGGCTATAATTTCATTTCTTTTTAATGCTTTATTTGTACTAAAATCATTTAGCTTTATTCCAGCTTGAATATAAGACAAAGCATCTTCATATTTTTCTAATTTCATAAGACACATAGCGATTTTATTATATACAGCAGCAGATTTCACTTGCGTCTCATCATCAATGAACATGCTATAATTATATACTGCTGATTCATAATCTTCTTCTTTTTCATAAATTTCACCCAAATAATAATAGCTTTCGGTGAAACCATTACGGAATGCATCGCTTAACTCAGATATTGCAGTATCATATTCACCCATGAAATAATGTATTTTTGCTAAATTATACTTGTCTTCTTGTGTTACAACTTTTATATTGGAAGCTTGTTTTAAAACTTCAGCTGCCCCTTCGGTATCATTATTTTCAATCATAAGAGCATACTTTCCAAAATAATAGTCATAATTATCCTTATTTAAATCAATTGCTTTATCATAATCAGCTATACTTTTATCATAAGCACCTAGCTTATTATAAACAAATGCTCTACTACTATATACTGCTGCATCAGAATTTTTTTTATCTAAAATAGCAGTATATGTTTTTAAGGCATCCTCATATAACCCAGCGCTTTGCTCTGCATTTCCTTTATAATATAAGATATCCATATTTAAATCGCTTAATTCATTGATTGCAAGAGCATTATCGAATTGTATGATTGCTTCTGTATAATTATGTGATTTAAGATAAGCGATTCCTTTTCCTCGTAAAGCTGTTTTATTATTTTGCTTTACAATAGCATTATCCTTATCTAACATTGCGCTATCAAAATTTTGTATCGCCTCATCATAACGCCCAAGCATAATTAAAGACATACCGTAATCAATATAATATTCAGCACGTTCGGGATTCATTTCTAGCGCTTTCGATAAATCTTCTGAAGCTTTTTCATATTCCTTACTTTTAAAAAATTGTATACCTTCTTTATAATAATCATTGGCTGATTTACCACTACATCCA
This sequence comes from Anaerocolumna sp., assembly GCA_029239975.1. GTDB lineage: Bacteria > Bacillota > Clostridia > Lachnospirales > Lachnospiraceae > Anaerocolumna. Next base: position 32,491 of record JARBTX010000012.1, on the reverse strand, counting down.
CCAAGTAAAGTTCCGACTAATAATAGCATAACTACACTTTTTACACTTTTACTTTTCATTGCCTGCTCCTATCTGCCTGTATTAATTTAACAAATCAAAAAGTGCTCTACCTGTTATTATAGTTTGTAAGGTTACGAATTGCAAGCTTTCTAGGAATAAAATAGATGTGATAAACCAATCATCTTAGTAATATTTGGTTAACCTTTTTTATTGATTATGATAAGGAAAATCGTTTTGCAAAAGTAACTGCATTTTGAATATCATCTTTATTTGGATGTCTAAAACCCATAAACAAAAAGCTTCCTTGACAAACAAATTCGTCTTCTTCTACTTCAATTCCTTTCTCTTTAAGTAAGGTTCTTACAGCACTTTGTTTTGCTACCTTGGATGCACTAGAAGTTAATAATATTACTTTTTTCACCATATTATTATTTAACTTTTCAAGATAAGATAATAATTCAGGTGCACTCTGACTTCCGTAAATTCCACCTATAAGAAATAATAAATCTACATTGTCTAGTTTAGGTTCGCTCTTTATATCCTCTGCTAAAACATTTAATTCTTTTGCAATAGCATTTGCTATTTTCTTTGAATGGCCTGTTTTTGTTGCATAAATTAATGCAGTATTCATAACCTTACTCCTATCTGCGACTCTTCGCAATTAATTATTTTCTACCATCTCTTCTAAAAGTTGTTGTATTCTTTCAGTACATCTTCTACCACCGCAAGGTCCACTACCTGCACCTGTTGCCTTTTGTACTTTTTGCAATGTATTTGCACCTTCTCTGATTACCTTTTTCATAGTAGCTCTTGATATTCCTTTACAGATACATACTTTAGTCATTTTATCCATAATGTCTGTATTCATATTTTGATCCATTTTAACTCTCCTATATGATATTATCTAGAATAGATTGTACCTGTGTCCACACCTTTTCCCAATCATACTCTTTATTATCTACAATATAAACTTTTATTGGTAATTTATTCATTATATTAAGTTCTATTTGTTTTCTATCTTCAAAATACTTTACCATTCCTTCAAACCCTTTTAAAGTGTGCTTTTTACCATATGGACTATTTTCCACATAATCTATCACCATTTTCATCCATACTTTATCTCCTATTTCATCCACTCTAACATTAGATACTCGCTCTATGGTTTCAACTACACTTTTTTGATTCAAGTAGATTAGGATAGGGTTTAAATCTTTGACTGTATGAATCAGCTCAAGTAAATACTTTTCAATTTGTCTTTCATCCATACAATGATACAATAATAATTCATTTATGTGATTTTGTAAAAATGCACATTCAAATATTGTAACTTCATTTAAATTCTTTTGTTTTTCGCCGAATCTATTCCATTTACCAACATGTAGCTCTTTAAATATATCAAAACCGACCCTATTATTATATACTTCGAAATTCTCCATCAAATGATAAAATTCAGGATTTTCAATTGGAATCTTTGTATACGGCACGATAGCATAATCTTGTTCAATATACATATGTTCTCTTATTCTTAATTCATATGTTTTGTTATTATTAATAATCTCATCTAGCTGATTTAATGGAATACAAGCACACCAAGCTAAATCTGCAGGATGTCCGTCGCCTTCCATATAAAGATTTGTTTTCTTTTGTATGGATAATTTATTATATATTTTTTCAGATGTAGTTGTTTTACCAGAACCTGGTATCCCTTCTACTAAAATTAGTTGTCCCATAATATCCCCCAAGGTGAAACTCTTATGTTTCATAATAGTCAATTTCATTTATTAAATATAACTTTTATTTAACTTATTAATTATAACTTTTATTTCACTTATTGGCAAGATATGTGATTTATCCTTGACATAGAGTTTACTAAAAGGTATATCATAATATAAACTGAATTTTTAATTTAAAATTAAATGCTAGGTAAATCATTTAAGGTTTAATAATTTTGTTATTTTGTAATTGTTTGCTTAAAATAATATATATGGAGTGTGATTGTATGTTAAAACATCAAAAATATTGTGTAGTTACAGGCGGTGCGAATGGTATTGGTAGGTGCTTAGTACAAGAGTTTGATAAAAAAGGGTATCAAGTAGCCTTTATCGATATTGATAAGATACATGGAGAAAAAGTACTGGCATCTTTAGAGAATACTGGCCGTAAGAGTTTTTTCTTTTTAGGAGATATCTCAAAACAAGCAGATATTGAAGCATTTTCTAAAGCAGTTATACAACATTTTGGTTCTATTGATATTCTAGTTAACAATGCTTGTTATAGTAATAAAGGAATCTTAAGTGATTGTAGCTATGATGCATTTAACGAAGTTCTACACGTTGGAATTACAGCTCCATTCATGTTTTCTAAATTGTTTCTGAATCACTTTCAGGAGAATGCATCCATTGTTAATATTTCATCTACCAGAGCTTTTATGTCTCAAAAAGATACGGAAAGTTATACCGCTGCTAAGGGTGGTATAACCGCTTTAACCCATGCTTTAGCTGTAAGCTTGGCTGGTAAGGTTCGAGTTAATAGTATAAGTCCTGGTTGGATTGACACAGGATTTTATCATGATGAATCTTATATACCAAATTATTCACAAGCCGATACAGAGCAACACCTAAGTAAACGAGTTGGTAATCCTATAGATATAGCACATGCAGTTTTTTATCTTTGTAGTGATGAAGCAAGTTTCATTAATGGACAAAATCTAACAATTGATGGTGGAATGAGTAAGCTTATGATTTATCATGGCGATGAAGGCTGGAGCCTTAACTCTTAGTAACATTATTGAACAAGGGCTGTTGAATAATAGCTACATAAACTTTACATCTGGATTAGACGTATTTTAATCCTTACAAAGTAGTATATATGCTATTAATAAAACGGCCCCTTATCATATGTTTTAACTATCTGCAATATTGAAGTAATAATAAGTAAACCTACAATTAAATACTTTCTTCCCATTTCTTATAAGTAAGTGTTAATTGCTTTGTTAACTCTTCTTTTTCTTCAAATAACTTTCTTAAAGATAAAGCATCCGAATTGTTAGTTTCCATTAATTGATCCAATTCCTTGATTTTTTCTTCCAAGTCTTCTATTTCTTTTTCTAAAATTTCTATTTTTTTACTTGATTGTGTAGAAGAAGTATGATTCATTCTTGGTTTTTGCTTTGTATCAATTACTATCTCTTTACTTTTATCTTTGACATTATCCTTTTTCGTCTCTCTAACTATTTCTAATAGCTTTGGATGACATTTCTCATATTCTTCCATATAATAGTTGTAATCACCATCGTATATTTTTAGATGATTATTTTCAATTTCTAAAATTTTATCCGCTACTTTATTGATAAAATATCGGTCATGAGAAACAAACAGTAATGTTCCTTCAAATTCCTTTAACGTATCTTCTAATACTTCTCTAGAATCAATATCAAGATGATTTGTTGGTTCATCTAGAATTAAAACATTCACCTTTTCAAAAGTTAAAGAACATAATTTTAATCTGCTTTTTTCTCCACCAGATAAAAATTTTATCTTTTTATTAACATCCTCTTTTAAGAATAATGCTTTGGCCAGCTGTGATCTGGCTGCTTCATAAGTGATATTATGAAGACCCGAAAAGTAATCAAGTAATGTTTGTTCTTCATTCTCATATTCCACTTGTTGTGGTAAATAACCAATTTTTACTTGTGACCCTAAACGAATGGTACCATGGTCTGGTTCTATTTCACCTAATAAAAGCCTTAACAATGTTGTCTTTCCACAACCATTTTTACCTATAATACAAGCACTATCTTGATAAAATATAGTCAAATTAATATCATGAAATAATTTCTTAGACTCAAATGACTTTTTTAAATTCTCTAGTTCTAATACAATTTTCCCTGTTCTCTCAAGTGAATTTTGACCAAAACGAATTTTCCTTTTTTCTATTATTGGTCTATCTAAGACATCTATTTTTTCTAAGCGTTTTTCTAATTCTTTTGCTTTTTTAAACATCTTTTCACTATCACGCATTTCTCCCCATATTCGATATCGTTCAATTTGGCGCTCCATCTGATCTATTTTCTTTTGTTGATTTTGGTAATTTTTTAGCTCAATTAAAAATCTTCTCTCTTTCTCAATTACATAATAACTATAATTACCTAGATAAATATTGGCTTTACTAAATTCTAACTCTACTATTTTATTTACTACTTTATCTAAAAAATACCGATCATGAGATATGATTAAGACAGATCCTTTGTATTCTTTTAAAAACCCTTCCAACCAATCAATTGTAATTAAATCCAAATGATTCGTTGGTTCATCAAGTAATAAAATATCTGGTTCTTCTAATAGAATCTTGGCAAGCATAACCCTTGTTTTTTCTCCACCACTTAACTGATTAAATTCCATTTCTTTTAAAACTTCATTAATCTGCAAACCTTCTGTAATTTTATTGATTCTTGTATCTAATTCATAACCCCCATCTAGTTCAAACTGTTCAGAATATTTTCCATATTGTATTAATGCTTTTTCTAACTCATCTGAATTTAATGTCTCAAATTGCTTCTCTAATTCTTTCATTTGTCTCTTTCGTTCATAAGTTTTACTAAAAGCAGACCGAATCACTGCTATGGATGTGATTCCATTCTCGTATACTGGGATTTGATTTAGATAACCCACTTTACAATCTTTACGAAAAGTTACTTCTCCACCTTGACTCTCTTCATTTCCCATTAAAATTTTCATAATTGTGGTTTTACCACAACCATTTTGTCCAATGAGCCCTATTCTTTCATTGGTTTTAACATCAAAAGATATATTTTCGAATATCTTATTTGCTCCATAATATTTAACTAAACTATTTACACTTAATTCTATCATAATTTTTCCTTCACTTTCTTTTATAAATTTGAACGCAAAAAAATCCCAAAGCCAATAAGCCTTGGGATTTTCATAAATAAATATATTATTCTTCCTACCGATCTATTATTATGAATTCTCCAAAATACTTATATGGTTGTTATTGAATCTATTAAATTTGGACAGACTTATCCCGTTAACTAGAAAAAGTGATGTCATAATAGATTCAAATTTAACCCATTTAAGTGTTTTGTTCATCGTAATATACCTTTCAATAATAATTTGCTATTCCTATTTTATTCCATGAAAAGTGATTCGTCAAGAAAAATTATTGCGACTATCTATTTTTTAATATTCCTTGTATTAGAGTAACTTATAGTTTTATATCATTTCCATAATTTTTTTAATTCATCTGCTACAAATTGTACTTTTGGACCTATAATTACTTGAACACTAGTTTTACTTGGTCTCATAACCCCAGCTACGCCTGCAGATTTAATCTTCTTTTCATTAACAAGAGTATAATCTTTAATCTCAAGACGAAGCCTTGTAATACAGTTATCAACTGTGGTTACATTATCTTTACCACCTAATCCTTCAAGTATAATAGATGCTATTGATGTGTAATCATCATTTGCTAAAGTAACTTTTAATTCTTCCTCTTCATCGTCTTCACGTCCTGGAGTTTTTAAATTTAGCTTAACGATAACAATACGGAATACTATGTAATAAATTACAGCAAAACCTAAACCTATTGGTACTAATAATATTGGATTTTGTGCAAGTGGCGCTTTAAAACTTAAAATTAAGTCAACCAAACCAGCACTAAAGTTGAATCCTGCTCGTACTGGTAATAATGCAACCACAAACGCTGATATACCTGTTAATAATGCATGAACTAAATATAAAACTGGGGATAAAAACATAAAGGAGAATTCCAAAGGCTCTGTAACACCTGTAAAGAATGAACATAAAGCTGCAGATGCTAATAAACCTGCCGCAAATTTCTTTTTATTTGTTTTTGCTGTATGATACATAGCTAATGCACCTGCTGGTAATCCAAACATCATAACAGGGAAGAAGCCTGACATATACATTCCAGTTTCACCAAGTGTTCCTTTTCCACTCCAGAAGTTACCAATATCGTCAATCCCTGCTATATCAAACCAGAATACTGAGTTTAAAGCATGATGTAAACCGGTTGGAATTAATAAACGATTAAAGAATGCATAAATTCCAGCACCAACAGCTTCTGTGTCAATAATTGCTTTACCAAATGCAATTAATGCATTATAAATAACTGGCCATACAAAATATAGAATAACTGTAAAAACAAGAGATATAGCTGCAGTAACCATTGCTACACAACGTTTTCCACTAAAGAAAGCAAGTGCATCTGGCAATTTCGTTTTCTTAAATTTATTATAGCAGGTTGCTCCTGTTAAACCGGCTAAAATTCCAATAAATTGATTTTTAATATGATCAAATGCTGGATCAGCTGCTTTTCCAGTATACATGGCAACTGCTTCACTAGATAAAAGTGTGGTAATCATTAACCAAGATACTAAACCTGCAAGACCACTAGTTCCATCATTATCATCTGACATTCCAACTGCAACACCAATTGCAAATAAGATACCCATATTATTAATTAAAGCTCCACCAGCTGTAATTAAAAATGCAGCTAAAATATTATTTGCTCCCCAACCATCGGAATCAATCCAATATCCAATACCCATCATAATACCAGCAACAGGTAGTGTTGCAACAGGAAGCATTAACGATTTTCCTAATCTTTGTAGATACTTACGCATAATAAAATCCTCCCTTTTTAAATTATCTTACATAATAAAATCTGAAACCTTTTGGCATGGAACTAATTACTCTAACACCTCCTATTTTTTCATTTTCATTGTCATAAGTATCTCATTTTCCTTTATGTAATTACTGTTATTCATTTGAATATGATCATAATCATTTGTATTACATATGACGATAGGAGAAATCACTTCGTAGCCTGATTCTCTTATCCGTTCTACGTCAAATTCTAATAACAAATCTCCTTTTTTAACTTTATCATCTGTTTTTACAAAAGCATTAAAAAATTTACCTTTTAACTCAACTGTATCAATTCCAATATGTATTAAAATTTCGCAACCTGTATCTGAAAGTATGGTAAGTGCATGATTTGTTTCAAAAATTGTATAGATTACTCCATCAACTGGCGATATTACCCTACCCACATGTGGAATTATAGCAATTCCTTCACCTAAAATTTTTTTACTAAAGGTAGGATCACTCACATCATTTATAGAACACAACTCGCCTTCCATTGGCGAATACATGGTAACTTTATTCCTGTCTTTACTCCGTAACATATCTCCAAATCTGCTAAACATATTCCCCTCCACTAAAAAAGACCAAACTTTATGAAAAAGATATTATCCATAAAATTTGGTCTTGCCTGCATTACCAGTAACAACCCTTATTATATTATATGATGCACTTGTAAATTTATTACATATTTCTAATGATAAATATTATTTTTTTATGCAAAACTTTATTACTTTAAGCTATTTTAGAATTATTTATATTTTTAATTATATAAAATATCAATTATATCAGGAATTCATGAATCTACATTAGTAAAATATAACAATTTTTACCTATTCTAATCAAATGTTATTCTACCTATTTATTACTTATAATCTTTATTCTTTAATCATTCATCTTATAACTTCTTACGTTTATCATTCATTGTTGTTATCAACATTCTTTTTGTCATTCTTATCTTTTGTTAATTCTTTTGAAAATTCCGTTGATACTTGTGTGCGGTATCTTATCATATTATTTGCATGTATTTTTCTACTATATTTCATTATAACGTAACTTATAGTATAGAAAGCAACCATGATAATACCTGCTATTAAGCCTGATTCCTGCCCAGGTACAAAAGGCATACTAACGATTGCTACAATTAGGCAAATTAATACGAATAGAGACGAATATGGATAACCACCTAATCGACATTTGTCATCTGCCTCTGGGCATCCATGTTTCTTTCGATAGCGTATATGAGTAGCCATGATGATTACATACGTAAATAATAACGCAAATCCACCTGAACTTATTAAGAACAGATAAACTTTAGGTAATAATAATCCAAATCCAAGTCCTAAAAGCATACCAAATCCAGAAAATAATATACCACGGTATGGTACATCTGTTTTATCTTTAACCCAACTTGGTGCATGCCCTTCATCTGCTAAAGAACGCATCATTCTTCCTAACCCAAACATAGCGGCTAACATAGTAGATAAGATTGCAGTTATTAAAACGATATTTATCACATTACCTGCCCAGGTAATACCCCAATTATTTAAAGCAGCTACCATAGGACTTGTATCACTAGTAAGAGAATTAGTTGGTATCAGCGGTAATAGGAGGGCTACTGAAATAATATAAAAACCTAAAAGACATAAAACTGTATACTTAATTGCTTTGGGAATTGTTTCTCTAGGATTTTCTGCTTCGGAAGCTGCTAAACCAATTACTTCAAAGCCAGCATATGCAAACATAACGATTAACATACTTCCTGCCAAACCAGTAATACCTCTAGGAAATAGCTGTTCATTTTGTAATGCACCAATACCAACTCGTGGAGTACCTGGTAAAAAACCGATAATTAACAACAATGCTAAAATAATAAAAGAGGCAATAGTTAATACTTTAACGGCGGCTAATCCACTTTCTAATTTACTTAACATACTTGCACCTAAAAGATTCAATAAGGTGACTCCAATTATAATAAAAAACCCTAACCAAGAAATTGATATATTAGGAAACCATTCTCTAACTAAGATAGATACTGCTGTAGCTTCACTCGACATTGCGAGTACCATACCTGTCCAATATACCCATCCTACTACAAATCCAGTGCCTTCTCCATAAGCCTCTGTTGCAAAAGTTCGAAAAGAACCAGAATCAGGATTATGAACTGTCATTTCAGATAATGCGAACAAAATAAAATATACCAATATACCTGATAAAATATAAGCTATTATAATAGATGGTCCTGCTGAATTTATTGCAACCGATGATCCTAAAAAGAATGAGCCACCAATTACTGTACCTAACGCTAGCATAGTGAGCTGCCATGCAGATAAACCTTTTTCATGTTTTTTCAAAGTTGTTACCTCCAATATTTTGTTTCCAAATCCTTAATCTTTCCTTATTATCTCTCATTTTTGGAAATACATACTTGCTTAAAAAGTCTATTGTGATACAGTAAATTTTGGTTTATGTAAAACACAAAAATATAACATAACTATTTAAATAAATTCACTAATAAATTTAAATATATAATTTACAGAAAGAAGAATGACTTTGAAGAAGGACTTTTCGAAAGGCAGTATATCTTTACTCTGAAAAGTGTTAATTGTTATCTCATTAACTTATGCACTACCAAAAATGATTCAATTAGAACTATGGAGGTTGAAAAAAAATTGAAGAAATCTAATTTAATTCATATTTACTATAAAAAAATAACAATCTATATTTAAACACATCCATTAGGAACTGTTTATATAGATTGTTATTTTATTTATGTTAGATTATATGAAAATGTCATCTTGATTATATTGCTATACGATTTATTTTTAATCTTCAGTCCTACTCTATAGTATAAATGCATTGAGCTTGAGTGATCTGGGATTTCATTCTCTTCTACTACAATTTTAAGCATATTCGAATCATAAGTTAATTGCAATGCACCATTATTTCCAATCCATTCTACAATCCCATTATCCTTAATGATAGGTTTCACTGCACTAATAAACCCTTCTTCAAATTCGATTTCTTTCGTTGCTTTAAATTGGTCTGTTAAAGTTACAGTGCTATTACCTAAATTATTGAAGATTTTTCTATGTAAGGATAAAAGTTTCGGATTCTGATATAGTGCAGATAATTCCATATACATACCAGCTTTATTATTTTCTGTGATAATCTCTTCTATATGACATGGTGTCGCAGTATCAATCTGTTCTCCGTTATCAATGTAAGGAACATTATGCCAATAAGATCTAGTATGCGGATATTGATAACGTTTTTCACCAAAATACTCTGCTGTGTAAGGTCCTGCTCCTAAATCGGTTAAAAATAATTCACCATTTAATGCTAAAACGAAATTACCAACATCGTTATGATTATGTTCTTCTTTATTGTGACCACCTTTCATTGCAAAGAATACTTTATGATTTTTTTGGACTAACCACTGTGTATGTGGAAAATAGTTTGTTGTACTTATTAATTGCTGCTGAAAAATATCTTTACTCGTCCACCATAAATTTCTACTGATATGTGCAAACCGATAGCAGTGCTCAAAATCAAAAGGAGTAATCTTAGTGCTTGCAGGTGGTGTTACGCCATATTCCTGATATAGATATGAAATTAATCCGGTTGGAATTAAAGTACCAGCAGATACATCTGAGAAAGGAATAAAATTAGTTTCAGTTATTTGGGCAATTGCTGGAAATTCAGCTATACTTTTCATCTTTCTTAAAGTATCAGGGGATAACGTATAATCTGGATCGTATTCTTTTCTCATAGCAATGTAGTAATTATAGTAGCCAAATCCATACGCCCAGTAACCGATACCCTCTTCTGTAGCACCATCTTCTCCAAAACATTTCAAATAATATGTGAGTGCACGCTCAACCTTATCTAGTATTATCTTTTTTCGTTCTCCGTCTTCTAGCAATAAGGCTGCTATACCAATGGAACCAGAACATACTGCACACCAATTGTTTAAGCTTGTTTCATAGCCCCAATTTTGCTCTATAAAAGGGGTAAGAACCCTGTTTTTAACCTGATTACGTATATGAGTAAGTATATAGGAATCAATCTTATCCGCATGAATTATACTTAATTCACTTAAAGTCTCTGCTGTTTCAGCTGCAAATAAATCAATGTTTTTTTCTGGTTTACCATTAAAATAATCATTTCCATAAGATAGATGAGCCGCTAAACACCAACTGAATTCATTGCAAATGGACCATAATAGTTCATTAAAATATTCTACTACTTTATCATTGATTTTCCATTGTAAGTACAAACCAACTGCTGTTAATTGTTTTCTAACCTGAAAATAGGACTCTTCAAACTCTTTTCTACTTCCAGTGTCTCTGTGATATCTGTACCCTGCAAAAGGAATACAAGGTATCTTCTCATCCACAATTTTTTCAACATATTCACTGATTTCTTGGCGTAAACTCTCGGTCTCTTCAGATATTTCCCAATTTACGTTTTTCATAGTTATCCTTTCAAGTATATGATTGCATATTTGGCCAACATATTAATCTTTAAAACTAATTTCTTTATATCACATGATTTTAGTTTCAGCAACTACAAAATACACAGATAAGGCTAATAACAGTTTCTGTTGTTATTAGCCTTATTGAATATAATTAAATCTTACTTGATATCAAAAGATATTAATTATATTCTGATTATTTTAATTTTAAATATATATCATAGGAGAAATTATTGTATTACTTTATTCCATAGGTTAAAGCCTTTTTAGGACATGTATCAACACATTCACCACATAAGATACAATCTGATGTCTTAATAAAACCTTCCTTCATATCCGTCCCTACTGGAATACTCATAGGACATTTTTTATTACAAGCATTACAATTTACACATTTTGATACATCCGCTTTTATACGTAGTTGTGGAATATGCAATAGTTTACCAACTGTAACACCAGCTACCATAAAAGGAGACATCCAGCATAAACTTTGACAGGCTCCGCGTTTACCTACAAGTATCGTTGTTACGAAAAATAATAATAATACCAAATAATATGTTATGTATTTTACTGGAGCATCCACTGAAATTCCTGTTTCTGTTAAATACAACGGATCAATTCCTTTAATCCCATCGGAGATAATTATCATTGCAACCAATACACCAGCCCATATGGTAAACATGGAATAACGAATTATTTTAAGTCGCTTCACATTAACATTCTTATTATTAATATAGGAACACATCTCACTTAATCCAGCAATAGGACAAATCCATCCACACCAAGCCCTACCAAAGAAAATGGATGTAATAAACATAAGAAAAAATAGTAACAAACTACCAGATATAATCCCATTCATTGCTCCGTCGATGGATACATATGGTGAAAAAAAGTTAAGAGTAATCGGAAATAGTAATAATGATATATAAATCGGTATTCTTCTAATCTTTTGTCTCATGCTGCATCCTTTCTCCTAATAGACTTGCTGCTGCATTAGCCCAGTCTATATAAGCACTGTATATTCGCTCCCCAAATAAAACAGTAAGATAATAGTAGATGTGATCATCCGTTTCATCCAAAACACTTTCTAAATTTGTTTTAAACAATTTAATTAGCTCCAGATTTTTTTCTTGACGTTCTTTAAAGATTTCAATTTTATCAATATTATTTTCTGCAGGTGTTAAACTACCAAAAAATAATTTTAATAAGATTTCATATTTTGTATATTCCTTTTCTTCAGGTATTGATAACCACTCTTTTAAAACAACTCTACCTTTGTCTGTTATGGAATATATATTTTTTTCTGGTCCCTTTGAATCAGCACTTATACTTTTACAAGCTAATTCTTCGTCAACTAATTGTTTCAGTGTAGGATAAATCTGTCCATAACCCACATCCCAGAAACTACTTATCATGTAATCAATCTTTTTTTTAATATCATATCCACTTAAGTTCTCATGGTGAAGTAGTCCCAATATTATAAACTTCGTGGTATTATTTTTAGCCATTGAATACTCCCCTCTTCTATATCAACTTGATATAGAAATATTATATCAAGTTGATATAGAATTGTCAAGTGGTTTAACAAATAGAATATATACTATTTGAATGGTTTAACCGCTTTTACCAACAAAAACTCTGAAATAGTAAAATGACATAATCATCTATTATCTCAGAGTTTAATTCTAGTTACTATTTGTATTTAGAGGTCCTACTATCCTTTATTTGACCAAACCAATTTAGACCATATCCAAAACGATAAACAGCCCCCGTTTCATCCTTATATGGTTCCATATCAAACGGAGTATCTTCATAATGTTTCTCAACCGTTTCCATATCCATTGGTAATAAAACAGGTAATAGTCCATTTGGTTCTGCTTCTCCGGTAATAATATCTAAGAGCGCTCTTTTTTGAACTCCAAAGTCAACTAATATGGCATCCACATATGGCTCTAATTCTTTTAAAACAGTAGGATTACGCATTGTAATACAGGCAATAACCGGCTTATTTCCCATTAACTTTCTAGCGTTGATTAGGTTATCTAAATCTTGCTCATTTGCTGTATAGGTTGTTTTTCCATAATAACTGCGATTATTGTTTTGCTCACGAATGTCTCCACCAGCTAAACTTTCCATTCTAGCATTAATAGCAGTATATGGTCTATATTGTAAACTAATAGGTAAATAACCATTTCCACCCAAACTTAAATCTTTAGTAGAATATCCATCTGTTATTGGACTTTCTAAAAATACTATGGCAGCATCTGCATTTAACGGATCATCTGTTTTCGTAAAATAATCTTCTAGTAAGTTATCCAAAACAGGTATGATAGTCTTAGCATCTTCCATGGTACGAAAGAATGTTTTCTTTTCCTTTATAGATCGATTTGGAATATAAACCTTAATTTTTTTATGTAAAGGTAAGCAGTTATTTTTGTTCTTAAGCATTACAATAGATTGTAACTGCGCTTCGTAACCTGCCCTTTGATGTTCACTACATCCTACAATAGCAGCACTCTCAATTGGATTAAGATAAGGGTTTTCGAATAAACCAAGTTGAAACATATTCTTTAATAATCGATAAGCGGATTCTTCCATTCTCTTTCTCATAAAATCTTCACCGAACTGCTCACATCCTAATTGATATGCCTTTATGATTGGTTCTTTTCTATTGTTACCACCAAATTGATCTATTCCGTTCATAATACATTTAAGATGTCTTTCTGCTTCAGATAAAGACTCAACTCCGAAACATCTGCTACCAAAGGAATCAATCTCTGCTTCTGGATCCCCTGTTATTCCCCAATCCGTACAAATCACACCAGCATAGTCATATGTTGCTCTTAATAAATCTTTTATTATGTATTCGTTATAAGAATTGCCAACATTCTCTCCATTCTTATTATCTTGATTCCAAGAAACGGTATAATATGGCATGATAGAGCCTGTTTTCTTAGTAGGTCCATCTAAATTTAGAGCTCCTTCAGTAAATGGTTTCAAATGTAGGTTAAAATTATCACCTGGATAAACAGCATATTTGCCAAATGGGTAATGAGCATCTCTCCCCCCTTCACCAGTTCCACCACCTGGCCAATGCTTTGCCATGGTTACCACACTGTTACTTCCCCAACCATTCCCTACTCCGTCAGTTGTTTGCATTCCATCACAATATGCTTTTGTCATATCTATGGTGAGATCAACATGTCCACCAAAGGTATCCGCAAAACGCATCCACCTTGGCTCTGTTGCTAGATCTATTTGAGGAGATAATGCAGTAGTTATACCCAGTGCTCTATACTCTGTTGAAGCAATCTTAGCAAATTTATAACATAAGTCTCTAGAGAATGTAGCAGATAACCCAATTCCTTCTGGCCATTTTGATACATCACTTCCAGCTCCTTTGTATTCAGCATTCGAATCCATTGCTCCATGTCTTGGATCCGATGATGAATTTATCGGAATACCAAATGGAAGACTTTCTGCTAACTTTTGCATCTCATTATTCCATCTTGCAGCAGTATCTGCATCTTGTAATTTCATTACTAATACATGGCGTATATTATCTTTTATTAAAAACTCTTTTTGTTGGTCCGTTAGTTCAAAGGCTTTCTTACCACTTTCACTAAAACTTTTTCCATCATATGTAGCGCTAAAAGGTCCAAATGGAATGGCAGGTATCATTTGATGAGAAGAATACAACATTAAACCTGCAATTTCATCAATAGATAATCTTCCTGCTAAATCCAAAGCTCTGGTATCAGGATCTAATCTCCAATCTTCATAGGGAAGTAATTCATTTGTACCAGCTAAATCTTTAAACACATAGCCATCTTTTTCAATGATATTAACATTATAAATTCCTAATACTACACCATTATCATGTTCAATTCTTGTATAAAACTCATTTCGAATTACCTTATAACCCATATAAACCCTCCTATGATAAAAAGTAGTTTTGACACCCATTTATTCCTAATTTTATTATATTGCATGTATCATTTAAATACAAGATTGAGTATACTAAACATACTTCCTAAAAATAATTAAAAAAAGGGCTGTTAAACTAATGGGTAAAATACCACTAGCCTGACAGCCCTTTTTTAATATTTAATTAACATACTTTTTGTAACTTAATTTTTTATTCATTAATTAACATGCCTATTTACAACTTAATGTTTTTATTCATTAATCAACATGTCTTTTTGTAACTTTAAGTCTATTCATGGCTCTAGTAAGCTCTGCTTGTGTATGATAATATTCTTTAATACTTTGTTCTTGTCGTAATTTCTCTTCGGCTCGCATTTTTGATTCGTTTGCTCTATTTATATCAATTTCTTCTGGTCGCTCTACTGTATCAGCAAGAAGTACTACATATTTTTGAGTAATCTCAACAAAGCCATCGCTTACTGCTGCATATTGCCATTGTCCATCAACACGGAATCGTAGTTCTCCTGAATTTAAACAGGTAACTAATGGTTCGTGGTTTGCCATAATTCCATGTTCTCCATCTAAACCAGGGAATATTAACATTTCACATTCTCCCCTATAAAAAACATGGTCACTTGCAATAATATCAAGTTGAAATGTATTAGCCATTTTCCCTCCTATCTACCAGGTTAGGTAGATTTAACATCCGTTTGCTTCAATATGTTTTGCTTTTTCAATAACATCATCAATGGTTCCCACCATAAGGAATGCAGATTCCGGATATTGATCCATTTCGCCATTTATAATTGCTTTAAACCCTCTAATTGTTTCACTTAAAGGAACATATTTACCTTGAATACCTGTAAAATTTTCAGCAACATTAAAAGGTTGTGATAAGAACTTTTGTATTTTTCTAGCACGGTAAACTGCTATTTTATCATCTTCATCTAGTTCTTCCATACCAAGAATTGCAATGATATCTTGTAATTCTTTATACTTTTGTAGAAGCTCTTGAGTCTTTCTAGCAATCTCGTAATGTTCTTCTCCAACTACATCTGGCTCTAAGATACGGGATGTAGATTCAAGTGGGTCCACTGCTGGATAAATACCTTGCTCAACAATCTTTCTTGATAAAACAGTTGTTGCATCAAGGTGGGCAAATGTAATTGCAGGTGCTGGGTCAGTTAAATCGTCTGCTGGTACATATACAGCTTGAACTGATGTAATAGAACCGTTTTTAGTGGATGTGATTCTTTCTTGTAATTCACCAACTTCATTAGCAAGAGTTGGTTGGTAACCTACCGCAGATGGCATACGACCCAAAAGGGCAGACACTTCTGAACCTGCTTGTACGAAACGGAATATGTTATCAATAAATAATAATACGTCTTGTTTTTCTACATCTCTAAAGTACTCAGCCATAGTAAGACCTGTTTGTGCAACTCTCATACGAGACCCTGGTGGCTCATTCATTTGACCGAAAACTAAGGCTGTTTTACTGATAACACCTGATTCTTTCATTTCCATCCAAAGGTCATTGCCTTCTCTGGAACGTTCTCCAACACCAGTAAAGATGGAGTATCCACCATGCTCTGTTGCAACATTACGTATTAATTCTTGAATTAATACTGTTTTACCAACACCAGCACCTCCGAACAAACCAATTTTACCTCCCTTTGCATATGGAGCTAATAAATCGATTACTTTTATTCCAGTTTCTAATATTTCTACTACTGGGCTTTGATCTTCAAAAGTTGGTGGATTTCTATGAATTTTCCATTGATCTTCCCCAATTACTGTTCCGTCTCCATCTATTGCTTCGCCTAATACATTAAACATTCTTCCTAGTGTTTGTTTACCAACTGGTACCTTTATACAAGAACCGGTTGCTAGTACTTCCATATCTTTTACAAGACCTTCACTAGAAGCTAACATAATACAACGAACTATATTATTACCAATGTGGCTGGCAACTTCCATTACAAGTCTTTTGCCATCATTTATTACTTCTAATGCATCTTTTAGCATTGGAAGTTTACCACTTTCAAATTCAACATCAACGACTGGTCCTAAAACCTGGACTATTTTACCTTTTTCCATGTTTTTTCATTTCTCCTTTCTATTATTTTTTTAAGCTTTTCGCACCGCTCACAATTTCAGTTATTTCTTGTGTAATTGAGGCTTGCCTTGCTCTGTTATATAATAAATCTAACTCACGTATCATATTTTTTGCACTTTTCGTTGCTGCTTCCATAGCAGTCATTCTAGCATTTTGCTCACTAGAAAATGATTCTACTAAAGCACCATAGATAAGCCCCTTTAGATAATTTGGTACAAGATGGTTCATTACTTCTTCTGGAGAAGGATCAAATTTTGCATGTTGATAACCAGCTTTTCTTCTTTCAAATTTCATTCTCTCAAGAGGTAATATTTTTGCAACTTGTACTTCACTTCTTAAAGGTGTAACCATTTTCGTATAGATGATATAGATATCATCAAGCCTTCCAGCTGTAAATAACTCAATAATAGTTTCTGATATAAGTTCAGCACGAAAAAGAGATGGATTTTGAGCAGTATATAAGAATTCACAATCAACATGAATATTCTTTCTAGTAAAGTATTGTCTACCAACTTGCCCAACGACAAAGAGACAATTATTTGGAGTCTTTGCCATTTCTTCTTCTGCTCGTTTAATAATATTGTGATTATAGGACCCAGCTAAACCTTTATCTGCAGTTATTACCAGGTATCCTGTTTTTCTGTCACTTGTTTTTATATTTTCTCTACGTTCAAAATAAATCTGGTGCATATGTGGTGCACGAACTAAGATATCATGAATGGTAGATTGAAGCTTCTCAAAATATGGTTCCGTTGCAAGAAGGTTTTTTCTAGCCTTTTTTAATTTTGAAGAAGATATTAAATACATGGCATTTGTAATCTTCATAATATCCTGAATACTCTTCATTCTTGAACGAATTTCTCTCATATTTGCCATGATAATCACCTACTTCTTAAATTCTTTGGCAGCTAGTACGATCTGTTCGATTAACTCATCTGTTAATACTTTATTTGTATCGA
Organism: Anaerocolumna sp.; assembly: GCA_029239975.1. GTDB lineage: Bacteria > Bacillota > Clostridia > Lachnospirales > Lachnospiraceae > Anaerocolumna. The sequence continues at coordinate 14,326 of JARBTX010000012.1, read as the reverse complement.
TTTCTTCTATAATATTTGGATACTTCAATCTGAAATAATCCATTAACTCATTTCTATAAGTTTTAATTTCTTTTACAGGAACACTTAATAATAATCGATTATTTGCTACACATAATAGAATTACTTGTTCGTGTAAAGGCAATGGCTTTGATAGTGGTTGTTTTAATAATTCTACCAATCGTTTACCATGATCTAGTAAATCTTTTGTTGACTTATCTAACTCAGAACTAAATTGAGTAAAGATTTCCATTTCACGGTATTGTGCTAAGTCAATACGAAGACTACCAGCAGCTTTTTTCATGGCTTTTGTTTGAGCTGCACCACCTACACGTGATACACTTAGTCCAACGTTAACAGCAGGTCTTATACCAGCAAAGAATAATTCACTCTCTAAAAATATCTGTCCATCTGTAATTGATATTACGTTAGTTGGTATATAGGCAGATACATCCCCAGCGAGTGTTTCAATAATAGGTAAAGCTGTGATTGAACCGCCACCGAACGCTTCATCCACTCTACTAGAACGTTCTAATAGTCTAGAATGTAAATAGAAAACGTCTCCAGGGTAAGCTTCTCTACCTGGTGATCTTTCTAATAGTAGTGACATGGTACGGTATGCCACGGCATGTTTTGATAAATCATCATAAACGATTAAAACATCTTTTCCTTGTTTCATAAAATACTCAGCCATTGCCGTTCCTGAATAAGGAGCAATGTATTGAAGTGACGCTAAATCACTTGCTGGTGCTGAAACAACGATAGAATAGTCCATTGCTCCATGTTTTGAAAGTGTAGAAACTATTTTTGCTACCGTGGATGCTTTTTGTCCTATTGCTACATAGATACAAATTACATCTTGACCTTTTTGATTCAAAATTGTATCAACAGCGATGGATGTTTTACCTGTCTGACGGTCACCAATGATTAACTCACGTTGTCCACGACCAATCGGAAACATGGCGTCGATTGCTAGGATACCTGTTTGTAACGGAACATTAACTGATTTTCTAGTACATACACCAGGTGCTTCGTTTTCAATAGGGAAAAATTCATTGGCTTCAATTGGACCTTTACCATCAATAGGACCACCAAGTGCATTTACGACTCTACCGATCAACTTATCAGAAACTGGAACACCGGCTCTTTTCTTTGTTCTAACCACTTTTGATCCTTCAACCAGACCGTATTCAGATCCTAATAATACACAACCTATGGTATTCATATTAAGATTTTGAACAATTCCTCGTACACCTGTTTCAAATTCAACTAATTCGCCATACATTGCGTGATCTAATCCGTAAACAGTAGCGATACCATCACTTATGTTAGTAATGGTTCCAGTTTCTTTTACTAACATTTTTATATCATAATCTTCTATTTCACTTTTTAAGACAGAAATAATATCATTTTGATTTACGTTACTCAAGCACTTCACCTCCTAGCAAGAGCTTTTTGCATTTCTAAAAGAGTACCTTTAATGCTTTTGTCATATTCTGTATCTCCTACTGTTAATACAAAACCTCCAATTAAAGAATTATCTTCTATAAGCTCTATACAAACTCCTGCTTTCTTATATTTGTTACACACCATTACTTTTATCTGTTCCAGTTCTGCATCATCAGGCCTAGTCACGAACGATAATCTAGCCTTTATAACGTTTTTACTATTAAGCACAATTGTATCATACGCTTCAAAAATACTACCAATCATACTGGTACTGTGATTTTTACACAAAATCTTTAAGTACGAGCAGATTTCTTTATCAAATACCTTATTAATAACTGCTTCTTTTTCCTTCATTTTAATCGTTGGATTTTCTAAAGCATTTCGTAATTCCCTATTACTTAATAAGATATCTTTTGCTTTTTCTATTGTATCTTCAGCAATACCTAATGAAAACAAAACCTTTGCATAATTTATAGCCTGCCAAGTTATCATTTAGCAGCACCTACCTCTTTTAAGAAATCCCCAAGGAGTTCTTTATTTGTGCTGTCATCAACATTTTTTCTTATAATTTTTGTTGCTGCAAGCATAGCTATATTTGCAATTTCGGCTTGTGCATCTTGCATTGATTTTTGCTTTTCTAATTCTATTGCTTTGTTTGCCTCCATAATAATTCTAGCAGCTTCATCTTTTGCCTCTTTCACTTGCTCAACGTATTCAAGTGCTGCAAGTTCACGTGCTTCCTTTATTATTTCAGTAGCTTTAACATTTGCTTGATCTAATTCTACTTGATAATCATTCTTTAATTTAAGCGCTTCGGCTTTTTTATCTTCTGCATCCTTAAAAGAATCTTCAATTATACGAGTACGTTTTTCCATCATCTCTGTAACTGGTTTAAATAAGAACTTTTTAAAGAATACAAATAAAATCAATATATTTACAATTGTCCATATAATGTTCCAATCTAACTTTAACAATACTATTTCCTCCTAATCTATTTTAAGAATAGTATAATTAGTACGGCGATAACAAAACCATAAATTGCTGTTGCCTCTGCTAATGCACAACCTAATAATAATGCTTTATTTATATCTGCTTTTGCTTCTGGCTGTCTTGCAATTGCTTCTGATGCCTTAGAAGTTGCGATACCAATTCCGATACCTGCTCCTATGCCTGTTAATACTGCTAAACCTGCACCTACTGCGATTAATCCTGTCATAATAATCCTCCATTCTGCTATAACACTATAAACTTCCGTGTTTACATTCTACTTTAAGAATAAAATAATTAATACAGCAATAACGAAACCATAGATTGCTGTTGCTTCTGCAAGAGCACAACCTAATAATAAAGCTTTATTAATATCTGCTTTTGCCTCAGGTTGTCTTGCAATTGCTTCTGAAGCTTTTGATGTTGCGATACCAATACCAATTCCTGCTCCTATACCTGTTAATACTGCTAAACCTGCACCTACTGCGATTAATCCTGTCATAATAATAATCTCCTATCTTTTCTATTAAATTTCCATCTTTTCTTTCATAAACAAGGATGTTAAGAATACAAAAACATATGCTTGTATTAATCCATCGAATATATCAAAATAAAAACTGAATGGTATTGGTATAACGGCTGGCATTACAATTTTTATTAATTCCATTACTACAAATCCACCAAGTATGTTACCGAAAAGTCGCATACATAGTGAAAGCGGTCTAATGAACATCTCCAATATATTAATTGGTGCTAAAATTGCCATTGGTTCTCCAAAACTTTTTAGCCATCCTTTTCTTCCACGAGCATGTATACCTGAATATTCTATCAAGACAATACTCATAATAGCTAAGCCAGCTGTAATATTTAAGTCTTTCGTCGGAGGTGTAAATCCAAATAGACCTATCACATTCGCACAACCAATATAAATTGCAACTGTTCCAAGATACGGGATATAACGTTTTCCTTCTTCTCCTAAAATATCTTCAAAGAAATTAGTAAGCCCAGAAACAATCGTTTCAACCACTACTTGTGGTCTGGTTGGTATCAATTTTAAATTTCTTACAAAGATTAATGTTAAAATCATAAGGAAGGCCATAATCCCCCAAGTAACAACTACTGAGTTAGGTACTGGAATCCCACCAAAAATAGGAATTTCAAAACTTATCTTACTCTGCAATTCAGACATTAACTCAGTTGATAATTCCTCCATAAATTCACCTCCTTAATATATTTCATTCTTCACCAAAAGTGGTGTAAAAAGGCACGTCAAAAAAACACTAATGATAGATTCATTACTTAGTTTTAATGTTATTTAATTTTTAATTCATTTGGAACGTTTAAATTGAATAATGAAGGTTAAGTGTATCCTTTTTTCCGTCCTTCAGTTCAATGAATAGCACAGGCAGTAGTTGATACTTTGAAAGTGCTACATCAAGAAGCCATCCCTTTATATAATATATAAAGAAAGATAGCATTGTTATTAGAAAGAATATAGAATAAAACCATCGTAAACCAATGGCTAATAAATCACTTGTATAAACTTTATCATAATCGATCTCTACTTTTTCAAATTCGATACGCAAAACTCCAACTTCATTCGTATCTTCTTTTGCTTTTTCTTTTGATTTTGCTAAGAGTTCATTATAAGAAGAGCTTTTCGTTAATATATCAAAACCCTTCGTTCTTTTTAATACTAAATTTTTCACTGATCCATTTGTAACGGAAAATGCGTTAAACAAAGCAATTATTAATAGAACTATAACTACGAATATTACTATGATATTTAGTTTAGATTCTAATCTCTTCATTTCGATCACTTCCTAACAAATTTATTTTTTTTTCAACAATATTAGATATAATATACCTCTAATTAAGATAAGTCCAGTGATTTATTTCGCTATTTTTAAAGATTGTCATAAACGATTAAAATATTTTGTTGCTTTAGGATTTCATTATAATTTTTAATTGGTTCTACTTGTTAGTTGATAATAAGAATAGTACAAAACTACTTATTAACTTTACTTTCGTACCTTTATTTAGTTATAATCGACAAAAAAATTCATAATATATTGTTTTCTGCATTTTAGCATAATAAAATTAAGGAATCAATAAAAATAGACCAACCAGAGTTTTCTGATTGGCCCATTTGCCACCATCGTTTAATTTTTATTATTTTGTATCCATGGACAAATGTATTTCTGTAATTGATTTACTATTATAACACTTATTAAACCTAAAATACCTAGGAATAATATACCAGAATACATTTGTTTATAATCTAATCTCATCCACATATCCATTATGTAAAATCCAAGCCCCCATTTTGTTCCAAAGGTTTCAGCAAAGAATAAAACAGATATTCCAGTGGCTAATCCAATACGAACAGATGTAAACATCTCAGGAAGGGCCGCTGGGAATATAATATGTATTAAAATATCTTTATGCTTTGACTTAATTGTCTTAAGGGGTATAAAGTAATCACTTGGTATATTTTTCACTGCATCATGAGCTGCAACTACTACTTGAAAAAACATTATAATAAATATAATAAATATTTTTGACATATCACCAATACCAAATAATAACATAATAAGTGGCAATAAAGCAATCTTTGGAATTGGAGCAAGTAAGTATATAATTGGTGAAAAATATTCACTTAACCTTTTATGGTAGCCCACCAATATACCAGCTGGCATTCCAATCACAATCGATAAAATAACACCAGCAATTAATCTTATGGTACTAAAATAGGTGTGAATCATAATCGATTTCAGATTAATAACTGTTGCTATCATAACTTCTATAAATGTAGGAAATATCTTATTATGAGCTAAGACAGCGATTAACTGCCAACATAGAATCAAAGATATAACCCCAAACCACTTTTTCATGATTCCATACTCTCCTTCTATTAGGTGATCTATATTAGGTAATTGCGAAACATCTAAAATGTCATTATTACTTATACAATATATACGTGTTTTATAGCTGAATCTTGCCCTATAGGCAACTGAAGCTAGAAAATTCGTATATATTGTATGAACAATTCAATCTACTATATCGTTTCACAATTACCTTTATTCCAGGTTAATAATACGACTTCCCATGTAAGTTGCTTCTTCAACATTATGAGTAACAAAAAGTGTAGTAATAGGATATTGATTCTTTAGAGTCAGAAAGACATCTTGAATTTCCTTTTTGGTTTTGCTATCTAACGCTGAAAATGGTTCGTCCATTAGAAGGATATCTGGTTTATAATAAAAAGCTTGCCCAAGTGATACTCTTTGATATTGACCACCACTTAATACAAATGGATATTTTTTTTCGAATCCTGTAAGTCCTAGAGCATGAATTAATTGCTCAGCACTCTCTCTATCGACAACTCCTGTTTCAATTTTTCTTAATAGCACAAGATTCTGATATACGGTTTTCCAAGGAAGCAAACATTTATTTTGTGAAATAAATGCTATACGCATGTTTTCAGGCATTACTAAACTACCATCGTAACCACTATGTAAACCGGCAATTATTTTAAGAATCGTTGATTTACCAATGCCAGAAGGACCTGTTAATGCTACAATCTCTCCTTGTTTCATATTAAATGAAACATTATTAAGTATAGGATTTTCTTTATTATAATAAATGGTTTGTAAATTTAGTTCAATCATTTTATTTCTTTTACCAAATCAGAGTAGGAATATTCACTTTTTAACATATCTTTATCTAGTAACCAAGTCATAGCTTTTTCTACTTCTGCTTCATCAGGAAGTGTTGTTGTTTCATAAGCTGGTAACTCTACTGACAACGCAGTTTCAGGAAGTCCAAGTTCTTCAATAACTCCAGGCATGAATTCTGCTGGGTCGGTAGTTTTTATGTATTCAACTGCCTTATCGTAAGCTTTATAAAATTCTTTTAACTCATCTGACTTTTGTTCTACCGCATCTTTTGTAAATAACATTACTCCTGGATTAACACCTAATTGATCCGAAGTATTTACAATAATATTACCATCATTTCCTGCAGCTGTAATAAAAGGTTCTGGCATAGCTACTGCTGGGATTTGATTGTTTTGTAAAAGTTCAAGTCTGGATGGAATCTTTGGAACGCTATTTTTACTTACAAGAGTAATGTCTCCACCATCTTCTTTTACCATCATATCAGTTACATATTCGATTACTGTATTAAGACTAAGGCCTATTTCTTTTCCTTCTAACATTTTAGCACTTGTAATACCTGTGTCTTTACCTGCAACAATTCCGTAACGACCATTGGTTTTTGATGTAATATAAACTGGAAATTCACCTTCCTGAGCTAAACAAGCTGCTAATACATCAGATATACTTCCATCTAAATTACCAGAATAAAAAGCACTATCTCTATCTACAGGGCTTTTATATATTTCAAGTTTTACATTTTCACCTAAAAATCCTTGCTGTTTTGCAACAATAAATGGGATGGAATCAAGATCAGGCATAATTCCAACTGTTAATGTTTTGGTTTCTTTCGCACATGCTGTTAATAAAAACATGCACATAACTAGACTAACGATAAGACTTACTTTACTAATTTTTTTCATTTTACTTTTTGTCCTTTCCATTATCCCAACGTGTATACAGATTATTTTCAATACCCGCTGATTTTAAAATTCTACCAACAATACCATCAATCATGTCATCGAAATTATCAAGTTTCGCATAGAACATAGGAACTGGTGGTAAAATCATAGCACCACATTCACTTAGTGTTAACAAATTCTTTAGATGTATGGAATGAAGAGGGGTTTCTCTTGGTGAGATTACCAATCTGGTTCTTTCCTTAAGACATACATCTGCAGCTCGACACAATAGATTACCACCAGTACCAGTTGCAATTTTAGCAACGGTAGCCATAGAACAAGGAGCAATAATCATACCATCTGTCGAAAAGGATCCGCTTGCTACACTAGCAAACATGTCGTTATTATTATATATATTTATGGAGGCAGTCCCTAAAGAAAGAGTTTTTATAAAACTGTCCCATGAAATACCGGTTTCATATTCAAATACTTGTATCCCTGTTTCTGTTATAATTATATGCAGTTCAACAGATAGTTCAGACAAATAACTTAACATCCTTTTTGCCAGTACACTTCCACTGGCACCAGTGATACCTATAATATATTTTTTCATGAGTAACTCCTTTATCTAACTCTTTACTTTACAAAAAAGTCAAGCATTGCAAAAATGAAAAATACAACACTTACCACTTGATTCATGTGATAGGAAGCAAAAATCATCTTATTTTTATTTTCTGGTATTACATTATAATGTTCAATGCAAAGTAATAAAATAATCGCTATAATACCAATCACAAAGAATATGCCTCTTGGCATGATAACAGCGATTGCGATTAAACATAAGATACACATAACATGAGATGCCCTTGCTATCCACAATGCATTCTTTAACCCAAATCTTGCTGGAACAGAATATAATCCTTCCTTACGGTCAAATTCAATATCTTGTGTAGCATAAAGAATATCAAATCCTGCCACCCAAAAACATACCGTAGCACCAAGTAATAATGTGATAAAGTTTATACCACCAGTTACAGCGATCCAAGCTCCCACAGGTGCACCACCACAAGCAGTGCCTAAGATAAAATGACAAATCCAAGTAAATCGTTTGGAATAGGAATAAACAACAAAGATACCAATAGCAAATGGTAACAATATTAAACAAGTTAAATTAAGCATATAGGCTGCAAAAGCCATTAATAAAAAGCAAACTATGGTTACTCCATATGCTTCAAACAATTTTATTTCACCAGTTGCTAAATGTCTGTCTTTTGTTCTTTCATTCTTTTTGTCGATGAATCTATCTGCAATACGATTAAATGCATTGGCTCCATTTCTAGCACCAAATAATGCTACTAGTATCCAGAAAAATATTTTTAAATCTGGAATTCCATTCGCAGCCCATAACATAGCAATTAATCCAAAAGGTAAGGAAAATAGGGTATGTGAAAACATCACCATTTCCCCGTATTTTTTTAACTTAGTCAAGACCATATTCTGCCCACCTCTTATCAACTGCTTCTTTTACATCATCAGACATAATGATATCATCTGGCCATTCTCTTTCGTAACCTTCGGAAGCCCATTTTTTAGTAGCGTCGATACCTAGTCTATATCCAAGCATGTGAAGTGGTGAAGCATGATCTAGAGCATCTAATGGCCCTTCGGATATAATCAAATCTCGTTTTGCATCGATGTTATTAAATACTTTCCATGCAACTGTTGAGATATCATGTGGATCAACAGCTTCATCCACAACGATAATCATCTTTGTATACATCATTTGTCCATTGCCCCACAATGTATTTAGAATCTTTTTCGCATGTCCTGGGTATTTCTTTTTTATCGAAACAATGACACAGTTATGGAAAACTCCTTCTAATGGGAAGTTAATATCTACTATTTCTGGTGCAATCATCTTTAAAAGTGGTAAAAATAAGCGTTCCGTTGCTTTACCCATATAACAATCTTCCATTGGCGGTCTTCCAACAATTGTTGCAGTAAACACTGGATTTTTCTTTCTGGTCATTTTTGTAACATGGAATACTGGATATACATCTTTTTCTGAATAATAACCAGTATGATCACCAAATGGTCCTTCCACTCTGAGTTCTTCTGTATCCACATAACCTTCTAATACAAATTCACTATTCGCAGGAATATAGATGTCATTTGTTACTGATTTAACAATTGGAACCGGCAGTTTACGTAAATACCCTGAAAACATAATCTCATCTATCATTTTAGGTAGTGGAGCTGTAGCTGAATAAATAGTAGCAGGATCACATCCAATTACTACAGTCACAGGCATTTTACCACCTATTTTTCTATATTTATCATAGATTTCTCTACCGTCCTTATGCAAATGCCAATGCATTCCAGTTGTCTGATTATCATAAACCTGCATTCGATACATTCCAATATTCTGCTGACCAGTTTCTGGGTCTTTTGTAAATACCAAAGGAAGAGTAATAAATCTTCCACCATCCTGTGGCCAACAATGTAATATTGGAAGTGTACTTAAATCTGGTTCTTCTATTACTTCTTGGCAAGGAGCCTTTGGAACTTTAATTGGAAATACGCTTAAAAGTCTTGCTAACCTTGGAATTGATTTTACTTTATCAAGCATTGTAGTATAATTTGACATATCAATTAAATCATGTATGTCATCACCGATGTTATCAAGCTCCGTTGCACCGATTGCCATGCTCATCCTTTTATAGGAACCAAAAGCATTAATTAAAACAGGATAAGATGAGCCTTTTACATTCTCAAAAAGTAGTGCTGGTCCATCTTTTTTTACCACTCTATCTGCAATTTCGGTAATTTCAAGATAGGAATCTACTTCTGTTTTTACACGTTTTAGTTCATTTTTTTCTTCTAATTCTTTCATAAAATGTTGTATATCTTTATAAGCCATTTTTTACTCCTAAGTTTAACATTATTTACATTTTTTTTAACAGGTAATACTATACCACAATTTTAATGAATATTCATCCTATTTCTTAACAAATTGTGCAAATACTGAAAATTCATGATGTTTTTTCTCTTATCTTACGATAAAGGTGACTATAGCTCCTATAATTTCATCATTTCTAAATAAAGGTATTGAGTTATATATTACATGAATATAATTACCATCCAATTTCCGAAATACTTCATCTTCTGAGTGGATTTTTTCACCCAATTTTAAGGTTTTAAAAATACAGCATTCTTCTTTCGTCATCGGAGTCCCGTCAATCAGACATTGATGAACCAAGGCATACATGTTTTTACCTATTAATTCTTCTTGATAAGAATGACCTAATAATCGCAAGCACCGTTCATTACAAAATGTACAATTTCCTTCCGTATCACATCCAAAAATAGCTCCCACAGTAGAATCTAATATAAGTTGTAATTTTTCCTTATGCTCATTTAATGCAGCATTACTGCCTTCTAGTTCTTTTGTTCGTAATTTAATCTTTGTTTCAAGATCATACTCAAGTACATTGATGGTATCTGCCATATGATTAAATGAACTTGTTAACCTTCCGATTTCATCATTTCTTATGATGTTTGCCCTTGCATGTAACTGACCTTGTGAGAATTTTTTAGTCATATCGATTAACCCATTTATGGGTTGAAAAAATTTATATGTAAATAGAAAGCATATTACTATAGCTATCAAAAGTGCAATCAAAGTTGATAAAACAACAAATCTTATATTGGTATAAACATTTTTCATATATAAACTTTCAGGTACTGCTGATATAACGATCCAATTTAACCCTTCTTTGTGATATTCTTTTAAAATAATATTAAATTTATCGTTATTGTATTTCAGATTACTTTTATAATTGCTGGTTTCTAAGTAATTCTTATATGTTGCTGTAACTACCTCATTATTTAATTCTTCAATTTTTATTCTTCGTGCTTCTCCTAGATCATTAAACGTATAATTGGCAATACCAAATGAATTAGCAATCAGTTCACCAGAATCTTTATCAATAATCACCGCATAGGATTTACTTTCCTTTACTACTTCCCTTAAAAAACTATCAATTTTTGATATTATTATATGAGTACCTAAAACTCCATACATTGAATTATCCTTATTATAAATTGGAGTAGAAACCGAAATGGCTAGTTCATTCATAACGAAATGCTTATAGATAGATGAGAATACAAGTTTTTGAGCCTTTTTTGCAGCTGTATACCAATCTCTAGTCCTTGGATCAAATTTACCTAATTTTACAATTAAATCTCCAGATGTCATATCATCTTTGACTGAATAATACCACGATTCACCAAAGGTGTCTTTGTTATTCATCATTATCTCAATTTCATTATTTTTATTTCTTCTAGCACCGTAATATTCACCATTCTCAGTACCTATACTAAAACTATAAACAGATTCAGGATAATTTTTTAACACTCCTATAAAAAATGTTTCTCTTTCCTTTTTATCTTCTATATTTACTACACCATTCTCAATTAATGTTTGATTAACTTTTTCCATTTGAATGGGAATATCAATAAAGTGGTCAACTTTATGGCAAATATTTGAGTTTATATCTTCTGATAATTTCATTACAGATTCTTCTGCTGTAGTAAGCCAACTGGAAAAAATAATATTACTTACAACTCCTACCGTTGATATCACTATTATAAGAAAAAGAATTATAATAGTGTTTCTCATCGATAATCGTTTTTTATTCAGTCTAGATGGTTTCATAGAAAAATACCTTTCTTAATTAGATCTTTCATTGGATAAAAACTTTTTATATGTTATATCAATACCAAATGCACCAAGTGGTGCAGTAATAATTATTGCAAGAACAGCTACCGTTAATACGATTTTTCCGCAGGACAAACCCATTGACAAAGGTATTGCTCCGATGGCTGCCTGAACGGTTGCTTTTGGCATATATGCAATCATGCAAAACAAACGCTCTCTAACAGTAAGATTGGTTTTTATTAGGCATAAAAATACGCCTACCATTCGAAAGATTAACACTAAAAAAATCACGATAATAGCACTAAATCCTGCTGCATACGCGTATTTTAAATCAACCGTTGCTCCTACTAAAACAAATAAAATTACTTCTGCTGCAACCCATAATTTTGAGAATTTAACAGACAATCGTTTTGCTACCTGAATATATTTCTTCTGTAAAGTTGCCCCCATACTCATAATTGCTAATAATCCTGAAAATGGGAAATAACCTTTTAACTCTTTTTCTAATGTTACTAATAAAAATGAAATACTTAAAATCAATATTACTTTTACAGAATCACGCAAATGGTTGGTTTTAAAAATTATAGATACTATCATACCAACGACAATTCCTGCTGCTGCTCCAGTAATAATTGAAATAGGAATTTGAACAAAACTTATTGGTGATATACTATTTCCCTGGGCCAAACCAGTAAATGCTGTGAAAAGTACAATCACAAAAATATCATCAACAGACGCACCTGCCATGATTAACTGCGGAATACTTTTATTGGTACCATATTGAGTTTCCATAAGATGTAGCATTTTAGGAACAATAACTGCAGGTGAAACCGCACCAATTACTGCTCCCATAACTAGCGCATCAAGAATAGAAATTCCTAGTAATTTAGGTGCAAAAATAACCATACCAAGAATTTCAAAACAAGCTGGTACAAAGCACATTAAGAGAGCTGGACGTCCAACTTTTTTTAGATCATCAATATCAAGTGCTAATCCAGCCCTAGTTAAAATAATAATTAGTGCAACTTGGCGTATATCTGGTGATAAAACCATTATGGATTCATCCAAAAGATTCAGAGCGTATGGACCGAGTATTATACCTGTAATCAGCATTCCAAGTAAACTTGGTATTTTAATTTTTTTAAAAATAGATCCAAGAAACATTCCACATAAAAATATTAGTGCTAAACTTAATAACATATCATTTCTCCTTTGTCATAAAAATAAAAGCTAATGATTCTGCGATATTATCAATCACAGAAGTCATTAGCTTAATAAGCGGTTTAGGCAAAAGCCTTGGGAGAACTTCATTCCCTATTTTTATAAATTATACTTCTATAGTTTAAATCTGTCAAGAATTATCATAAATCTATTGAGTCAATTGAAAACTTTCTCTTAAACACAATGCTCCAAATCCCAAGGTAGGATTAGGATAATTTTGTTCTATACTTAAGTGCCTTGCGCCAGCGACTAGATATGCTTTCATTTTTTCTCCATATAGATATGGGTCATTTCCTTTCACAATTCCCCATTCCATAAATATAGCAACGCTTCCAGTTACAAAAGGAGTTGCCATAGAAGTACCTGATCTTACTGCATAACCACCACCTGGAGCAGTCGAGTTAATATTTACACCAGGTGCTACTAAGTCTGGTTTTACTGCACCACCACCTCTTGGGTAACCTCTACCAGAAAAGAATGCTAAACTATCATTATAAGCATTATAAGCCCCTACCGTAATGGCTCTGGCTGCAGTAGATGGAATGGTTAATGTGGTTTGTTCATTTGGCCTTAAAAATCCTGTCTCTGGAGTTAATACCCCACCAGAAGGTAACCACATATCGTAATTTCCTACTACAATGTTAATAGGGACTAGTTCAATACTCCATATACCTGATTCCACATAATCATTTACTGGTATAAACTCAATATATATTTCTTGCTGACTGTTGTAAGGAAGAGGTTCCCCGTAATACAAATAAATTTCGGTAGGTCCTATACGGAATTGTTGTGTACCAAGTCTTTCAGGAATAGGACCAACCCTAGTGCCACCAGGAGAAGTTATAACTATCTCAAATTGATCAAAGAAGTTCTTCCATATTTGTAGATTAAATGTGAATTCATACTGTCCAACAGCCAATTCAATAATCTCTCTTTGTTGGATTGGTGGATTCCTTAAGATGCCACTTGCATGATTTCCTGCTGTTCCTTCATTTCCAGTTCCTATAACTATATTTAATTTCCAACGATTTGCCATATCACTAATATAGCTTTCTAATAGTGAACTTCCATTATGTGCGCCGTAATTATTTCCAAAGCTTATATTAATAACAAGGGGTCTGTTATATGTTATTGCACGACTTACACAAAAATCAATACCTTGCATTAATTGAGTGGTTCTAGGGAACGATTCACCTAAAGAAGCTCCAAGCTTTACGATTAAAAGTTCACTTTGCGATGCAACTCCACGATTTCTGCCATTACTTGCCCTGCCATTTCCAGCAGCAATTCCAGCAACATGAGTTCCGTGACCTGATGTATCAACACTTGGTACAATACTTAACCTTGCTGCTGTATCAGGTTGTTCTAACGCTTGATTAATTTGTTCTCTCGTA